>DAIRFP010000229.1:0-8297 GCA_036794995.1 Thermodesulfobacteriota bacterium
AAGTGGGAACATTTTGGCGGCAGACCTAAGCCGTTCCGGATCACCGCTACCAGCTTCAAAGCGTACCCGTCGGTAATCCACACCCAGGGGCCCATCGGCCTGGTGCTGGAGCTACGGCAGCGCCTCGGCAGCGCGGCGATCGAGTCGGTGCACATGGCGACGTACGGCGAGGCGGTGCGGCGGACGGCCACGGAGGCGGAGAAGTGGGACCCCCAGACCCGCGAGACGGCGGACCATAGCATCCCGTACTTGGTGGCGGCCGCGTTTCAAGACGGCGGGGTAACACCGGCAACCTTCGCGCCGTCTCGGATCCAGGACCCGGCGCTTCGGCCGCTGATCAAGAAGCTGACCGTCGCGGAGGAGCCGGAGTTCACCCGTCGCTATCCCGCGGAGTCATGCACGCGGATCGAGGTGACGACGACGGACGGGCGGCGGCTGGCGGCTGAGACGAGCCATCCGAAGGGGCACTACCGCAACCCACTGACGGACAGGGAGGTTGAAGGGAAATTCCGAGGCTTGGCCTCCGGGCCGCTGGGAGCGGAGGGGTGCGATCGGGTGCTGGCGGAAGTATGGGACTTGGAGAACGCCGCGACGCTCGACAGGCTGTTCGAGAGCCTGGTTATCTCTCGTCGAAGCACCTCACGATGAGGAGGGTGTGAAACTGAATCTTGAGCCGTTTGATACTATGACCCTTTATATAGTTACAAGATGATCATGAATATCGTCAACGTGACTAACTTGAAAGAAAAGCTCAGTCATTCAAACCCATTGGGAATTTGGGGCAAATGGAACAAACCCTATAGCAGTGCCCTGTGGCGCGTAGAGATTCTTCAGTCGTTTTGAACCGCTTGAACGTCTGTCTGGAACAATTTGAACCGGGGTGGCATAGGCGGCGCGACTCCAAGCGGTGCTATTGTGGAAAGACACGGCGATACACACCCGGGGAGCCCGCGGCCATGCTCATCAGTGCGCGCATGCGTCCGGAGCGTGGAGAGGAATGTTCCCTTTGATGTGACCACTCGGCGCTTTCGGACACCTTATCATTCACCAATTCATAGACGGTCGCGAAGCTGTGCTCTCCCTCCACTGCGCGGTAGCGCCGTGCAGAGATGACGCCCGGGACTTTAAGATACCCGGGGATATACTCGGTGTTATACCACTCATTCCATTCAGCATCCGCAGTGTCCGGCACAGACATGCGACCAATCTGGAGGGCGGGTGCCATCCCGCGATTGGGATTTTCCAGCGTGCTTGGAAAGATCCGCCGGCCGACGATTCGCGTCACGTTTTTGCCAGTCACTCGCGGAGACATACGGCTTTCCCAGGGGGTCCGTTTGCGGTTGCTGAACTCTGGGCTTCGGACGGCCTCACTGCTCGCGAGTTCGTAGACAGCCAGATATGTCGGACCGCCCCTAACGGCCACATAGCGCGCCGCGTCGAGAAAACCCGGCAAAGTCAGCAGTTCTGGTAGATGCTCTGTGTTGTACCAGGCATTAAATTCTTCCTCGTACTTTGGGTCAATGAGGTCCGTGTAGACCAAAAACAATCCCTCTCCTTTTTTTGCCATAGCGCTCCTCCAATGTTTACCCCGTATCACACTGCGTCCCGTACGTGAATACGAAGGATGAATGTTCTGAAATCGCGTTAAGGGCAGTGCCCCAAAGTTACCGACGTAAATCGGAGACTGGAGTACCGGTTCGGAGCGCAATGCATTCATTCTCTCCGGTAGCCCTACTCGTAAGTCTCGCGTCAACACGAAACGATAGCTCCCTATAGGCACGCAAGGACTCGGCTTTTGCTCGAATGCTGCCTCCTGGCTCACGAGTGCGGGGAAGTGTTGGTACATTTTATCACCTGGCGCTCTCATAGGGTTCAACATAACAAAACCATATTAATTGACTCGCCACAGGCCATTTAATATATAAAGAAAAAACTGGTGTTCGTACGATCAACGATGTTGAACAAACTATCACCGCCTGTTTTATGTGGACTCTTGCGAATCGGACACAAGGGCGACCGCAGTGGAAAAACAATAGTTTTCGAAGAGATCTGGAAAACGAGGGCACCAAGATGAGTTTGGATCTAACCAAAAGCTCCGCCTATGTAGACAAGACTGCTTATGAGATATGGCAAGAGACCGAAGGCGTTCCAATATATACGGGACTCGCAATCGATGATTTGAGAACGGCGAGGCTCGGGCCGTGGAAACGCAAAGGTGTTCTAGGAGCTTTCATTAATTTGCTGGGCGCAGGACGCAGTTGCGACTCCTATGCGTGCGAAATTCCACCCAAAGGCGAAACGTTGCCCGAGCGCTACCTTTTTGAAGAATTGATTTACGTGGTTAGAGGACGCGGAGCAACCACCGTCTGGACGGAAGGTATACGCAAGCAGACATTCGAATGGCAAGAGGGCAGCATGTTCTCGGCACCCCTCAATACTTGGCGCCAACATTTCAACGTTCAGGGGGACGAACCGGCAAGATTCGTGGCACTCACGGATGCGCCTGTTATGATCAATCGGTTTCGTAATCTAGACTTTATCTTCAATAATTCCTTTGCATTTTCAGACCGATTCAGCGGCGAAGAGGGATACTTCAGCGGCAAAGGCAAGATAATGGACGGTCACCGCACCTGGGATTCTAATTTCATCGCGGATATTCCGGGGTTTCGCCTGATTGACCACAGCGCCCGTGGGCAGGGCGCGCGGGGGATTTTGCTGCATTTCTCGGCCAACACAATCAGCGCTCATATCGAAGAATATCCGGTGGGAACTTATCCGAGGGCTCACTGGCATGGTCCGGGTGCTCACATCGTGATTCTGTCGGGAGAAGGATATTCGTTACTGTGGGAGCCCGGAAAACCTCGCACTCGGATCGACTGGCGATCGGGAACCCTCTTCGTGCCGCCGGCGAAATGGTTTCATCAGCACTTCAATCCGGGTAAAGAACCGGCCCGTTATTTAGCTCTGAAGCCTTGGGGTTTCACGTATCAGGTGGAAGACCTCGTGAAGACATTGGAAGTCGAAGCGGCGGGTGGAACACAGATCGACTACAAGGATCAGGATCCAGAGATTCATCAGACCTTCGTTAAAGAATGTGCCAAGAGAAAGGTGGACGTGCGTCTCAAATTCTAAGTTTGCAAGAGAGATTGCGGAGGAGGATTGATGAACGTCAAAATGAGCCGGGATGACGCGAAAGCATACGTCGACGGAATTTACCAGCAAGTCGCCAATCGGTGGCGGCAACGGGTGAGTAGCTCGCGATTTATGCAGGCTCTGGCCGCGGGAAAACTTTCCAGAGAAACGTTCCGAATCTTTTTTAAGAATTGGGGCGCGTACACCATCGAGATCAACACTCTCGAAGCGGCCTCTTATCATAAGCACATCCATTTTTTTCGTAAACATCGGGATTTGATGGCGGCCATGGCAGATAAACTTGCCGATGAGTTGATTCACCCAAAGCCCCCGGGGCATGTGCACGTCGTTATGGAAACAGCCAAGGCGCTTGGCATCACCGAGGATGAAATTTTTGTTTCTCCCATGCTTGCAGAGTTCCGCGCCAAAATCGACTATTTCCGCGCCATTGTCTGGGAAGGAACGGTGGCGGAGTTCTATGCCGCCGGTGCGACTGAAGAGCAATTCGGTCATTGGGCGGGCGAAGTGTTCACAGCACTCACCACCCACTATGACCTTACGCCGCAACAGGCCGTGTACTTTTCCCTTCACGAGGAAGCTGACACGAGAGAACATGAGGGAGGCATCATGGGGCACGGCAGTTTTCGACGCCTGGTGTTGCAGCGTCTTTTGGAAGACGGCGCGGAGGTGAGGCCGGGCTATACCCTGGAATACTGCGCTCTCAGCTCGATCGATCTGCACGGAGTTATTCTTGAGGCCGCTCTGAATGCCGCTGCCAGGGAGTAAAGGCTCGACATCGCTAATCAAAACTTAAATCGGGAAACGGGTCTTCTTAGATTCAAAAAAGAGGAAATCCACATGTCTGAGAAATTGATGGCAATGGGAAGGGCGATGCCTAAATACTACCGGCGGATGCCGTCAAAGCTGTGCGTGGTACTGCTGCTAATCGCAACCCATATTGTGCTTTCTCGTGGAGTCGGCGCTCAGCAAAAAGTTGTTATTGGTTATGACGGCCATGCCGGATTCCAAGGAGTTGTTTGGGCCGCGAAAGATTTGCGATTGTTCGAAAAGCACGGTTTGACGGGTGAGCTTGTGTTGATTCCGGGCAGTGCTCGTGGAATGGCCGCCTTGATATCTGAAAGCACTCATTTCGCGCAAGGCTCCGCAACCGCACCACTCTCGGCCTATTTGAGGGGTGGCGATGTTGTCGTTGTGGCTGCTGCTTTAAACAAATTTCCTTTCAGCGTTGTTACCAGGAAGGAAATTCGTATGGCGTCTCAGCTGGTCGGAAAGAAGATCGGCATTGTCAATTTTGGCGGCTCTAACGATCTCGCGGTTACGTTGGCTCTAAAGGAATGGAACATTCCTCGTAACGCAGTAACCATTCTCGCCAGCGGTGGAGCGCCGGAACGCCTCGCAGCACTGCTTACCGGGGTTCTAGACGCGACCGTGCTTTCGCCGCCGGAGACAGTGGCGGCATCCCGGGCCGGGCTAAATATCCTTGCAAATCTCAGCGAGCTTAGTGCGTCCTTTCCACAAACACTCGTCATGGTCAGGCGATCTTTCTTGGCGAGTCATAGGGATACAGTCAAGCGTTTCGCGCGCGCCTATAGCGAGGCAATCCACGAATTCAAAACCGACAAAGAAAAGGCAATCAAAGTTTACGCGAGACATCTCAAGCAGACAGACCGGAAAATTCTTGACGAAACTTATAATTATTATGCACCAAGATTTTCCTTCCCGCCCCGAATCGACCGCGGCGGAGTCAATAACGCTCTGGAGCTTGTGCGTCAGAACGTCAAGGAAAAGGGAGAAGTGAACCTGGGGTCGTTCATCGATGAGAGCGTGGTTGACGAACTCGAGCAGGAAGGATTTTTCAAGACATTGACCGAGGCGAGGAGAACGAAGTGAACCTGGCAAGAGAGGCCGCCTATTCCGACAAAACGCCCTATGATCTGTGGCAAGATTCTCAAGGGATACCGATAGTTCGCGGACATTGTGTCGAGGATCTCCGGACTCTTCCTTTGGCCGCGTGGCAGCTTATGGGCACTCTCGGTTGTTTTATTAATTTGGTTGGCTCCGGTCGGACGTGCGGTGCTTATGTGTGCGAAATGCCTCCGCGCGGTGAGACCCAACCGCAACGTTATCTTTTCGAGCAGCTCATCTACGTTGTCAAAGGTAGTGGAGCCACCAGCGTATGGAACGAAGGAACCAAAAAACAGACTTTTGAATGGCAGGAAGGTAGCCTTTTTGCTCCCCCGCTCAACGCATGGCACCAGCACTTTAATGTCCAGGGAAGCGAGACGACTCGCTTTGTCGCACTCACCGACGCTCCGCAGATGATCAATCGATTTCGCAATGTCGACTTCATCTTTGGTAACGATTTTTCATTCAAAGACAGATTCAATGGTGAAGAAGGCTACTACAATGGAAAGGGAAGAGAGATCGCAACCCACCGGACATGGGAGTCCAATCTGATTGCCGACGTGAGAGACTTTAGCTTGAAGGACCGAAGCCTGAGAGGTCAGGGAGCCACCGGAATACGGCTGCACCTTGCCGCCAACACAATGAGTGCCCATCTTGAGCAGTATCCGTCGGGGACTTATCCGAGAGGTCACCGGCACGGACCCGGCGCGCACATCGTGATTCTCTCCGGCGAAGGCTATTCTTTTCTTTGGGAGCAAGGGCAGCCCCGCGTCCGGATCAACTGGTGTCCGGGTAGTCTTTTCGTGCCGCCGGCCAATTGGTTCCATCAGCATTTCAATCCCGGTAGAGAGCCGGTCCGCTATCTCGCCTTAAAGCCTTGGGGTTTCACTTACAAAGTCGAAGATCTTTCGAAGACCGATCAGGACATCAAGTCAGGCGGAACGCAGATAGAGTACAAAGACCAAGACCCTGAGATTCACGCCATCTTTCTTTCGGAGTGCAAAGAAAGAGGCACTAAGGCAGCAGTCACAATCTGAATTCAGCACTTCGAACAGCATCAAGAACTTAATGGAAAATCCATGAACAGTATCGAAGCAAAGGCTTTCGTCGATGAGTTCTACAAGAAAGTCGCCGCCAGGTGGAAAGAAAGGGTCACGCAAAGACCTTTTATGGAAAAGCTAAGAGCCGGAACTCTATCGCGCGCGGCGTTGGGCTTGTTTTTCAAAAATTGGGGGGCCTATACGATCGAGATCAATGCGTTGGAGGCGGCGTCCTATCACAAACACAGCCATTTTTTCAGAAAGCACCGTGATCTGATGGCTCCGATGGCGCAAAAGCTCGCCGACGAACTGATCCACCCGAAACCTCCGGGGCATGTTCATGTGGTGATCGAAACGGGCGCGGCCTTGGGCATTGCCGAGGATGAGATTTTCCTCTCGCCGATGCTCGCCGAGTTCCGGGCCAAGATCGATTTTAAAAGATCGATCCTTTGGGAGGGGACCGTCGCCGAGTTTTATGCAGCCGGCGCCACCGAGGAACAGACCGGCTACTGGTCCGCGGATTTTTTCAAGGCGCTGACCACACATTACGGTCTCACCGCTCAGCAGGCGATCTATTTTTCAACGCATGAGGAAGCCGATCTCAAAGAGCATGCGGATGGAGTCATGGGACACGGGAGCTTTAGACGACTTGTCTTGCAGCGGCTTCTGGAAGAAGGGATAGCCGATGTCCGACCCGGCTACAGTCTCGAGTATTGCGGCTTGACGGCGGTGGATCTACACGGCGTTATCCTGCAAGCCGCTCTGGATACCGCGCAGCGATAATAGCAAAGGGGCACCTCTTACACTGAGGGATGGATGAGTCTGCCGCTACCCGAGTCTTATGGTCATCTCTTGGCTGTAGCCAAAGTTTACGGAGGATAAGAATAAGGCAGATGGAAAAACCGAAGATTGCCACAAATTCTATTACTGAAAAGGAAAGTTCCTATAAGAGGTGGGTTGCGAGCGAGGGGATTCCTATCATCGAGGGCTTTTTTCTTAAAGATATCCGTAAAGTGCCGCTTGAGCCCTGGACGCGCACGGGGGGATTGGCGACCCGTATCTGCCTGGAGGGCACTGGCGAAACTAATGACGCTTACGTTTGCGAGATCCCTCCCGGCAAGGCCCTTGAGCCGCAAAAACATCTTTTCGAAGAGTTGATCTATGTCGTCAGCGGTCGAGGCGCTACGACCGTATGGAACGACGGCGAGGCGAAACACACCTTTGAGTGGCAGGAGGGCTCGGTTTTTTCTCCTCCTTTGAATGCATGGCACCAACATTTTAATGGGAACGGCGCCGAACCGGCGCGCTATCTCGCCGTGACTACGGCGCCCTGCATGATCAACCTAATGCACAACATCGATTTCATATTCAATTGCGACTACGTCTTCAGAGATCGTTTTGACTCTCAGGCAGAGTATTTTAACAATCCCGGCACTTGGTACGCGGGCAGGGTCTGGCAGACAAACTTTGTCGCCGACGTCAGAAACCTGCAGTTACTTGATTGGAAAGAGCGGGGAGGTGGCGGCTCCCAGGTGCGCTTAGAGATATCCGAGAATACGCTGTGCGGTCATGTGTCGGAATTTCCGGTGGGCACGTACAAAAAAGCGCATTTTCATGGGCCGGGGGCTCACGTCATTATCCTAGTCGGTCAAGGCTATTCGCTCCTGTGGCCCAAGGGACAGCCCATAAAACGCTACGATTGGGGTCCCGGGAGCCTGGTTGTTCCCCCGGGGGGTTGGTTTCACCAGCACTTCAATTCAGGGGCAGAGCCCGTACGCTATCTAGCGCTCCGCTGGGGCAGCCAGAAGTACCACGAGATGTGGGGCGAACAGCGGGGCAAAAGCGATGTGGACGTCAAGTTAGGCGGGAACCAGATAGAGTATGAAGATGAAGATCCTATCGTGAGGCAGATGTTTAAGGAGGCTTGTGCCAAAGCTGGCGTCAAGAATCTAATGGAAGGGTATTATAAAACGTCTGCATAGGTAAAGATCGTGATCGATTCCTGAAGCGCATCATGCAACTTTCCCGATCGGTCTGGGGAGATCTGATCGATAAGCAACACCTAACTCCAGATCAGCTTGTCTGATGGTGCCAAGCTCGAATGGAGCGTCAACGGAGTATTAACTAGACGCGAAACTTTTACGCCGCACGCCAAGCAGATAGTGAAGTGACAGCCCGACTGAGACTGTCTTTTTGAAA
>DAIRFP010000027.1:0-35128 GCA_036794995.1 Thermodesulfobacteriota bacterium
CTGTTATTGCTGTTTCAGGATGCCTCAGTTTGCGTGTGAGATATGGTAACGGGCGGAATAGCCCATCGGTTCAGCGTATCTTCAAACGATGGGAGCAAAGCCTTTGGGACGATTGATCAGGCAGCCTGGGCTCTTGCCTGAGGACCCCTTAGCTCTCTCTTAGGGGATTTCTTTTCGATAGAATCGAGTTCCTTCTTGAGCTCCTTCAGCTCGGTGTTCATCATGTCGCTTAGTTCGCCCCATTCCTTTATGTTTGCTACCGACAGTTCTACGCCCTTCGGTCCGACACCGGAGAGGAACGAAGAAAGAAAAAGATAGGCAGCCTTATAGGCGTCTTTTTCCTTGTCAGATTCTGCGCCAAGTATCCTTCCCCAGAGAGCCCTTTTGAGCGTGTCTTTGCCGGCGGGCAGCAAAGATTCATCTCGGAACATCGGCCTGTCACCTCCCAGTAGAGCAGCATAGCAGTCGATAATGTGCTGCGTTTCTTGAGCGTTCAGTGATTTGGTCTTTCTCGATTTCCCCATGCTTTTCTTACCTCCTACGGTATAAGGGCTAATTCTCTGTGTAAGTCGCCGCGGCGTCTAATTCTTGCATGATCCAGGGACACTGTAAGGACAGTTCAGGGTGATCCGTTAAGAGTTCTTTGAGAAGCCGTGCGATATCACGGTTGCTGGGCTTGAGTTTCATAGCCTCAATTAGAGACCAGGCGGCGCCTTTGAAATCGCCCTGATGCTTAAGAGCCCATGCAAGATTCTTATAGGCATCATGTTGGTTTGAGTCTACTGCAATAGCGAGGCGACAGTACTCTTTGGCTTCGGCGTGGAACCCCATCATGTTCTGGCAATAGCCGGAGTTATTGTAGAGAAGATAGAGAGTCCGGGGCTGTCTTGGCGAACGGGACAGACCGATCGCGTAATGTTCGAGGGCTACGTCCCATTGTTTTTCCGATTGCGCGATTTGCCCGAGGGCTAAGTGAAAAACCGCTCGCTGCTCATTACCGGAGTGCTTGTTGGAAACCGAGTTTAGAAGCGCAGTAGCGAGGTCGTTTCGTTTGGCTTGGTAAAAGTAGAACTGGCTCAGGGTCCAAAGGAGATCAATTCGCTTTTCCGCATCGGAGCATTGTTGGAGTGCACGAAGAAGCTTACTCTCTGTCTGCGAATTTGTGGCCGGGATGCCGGGTGGGAGTTCGAGAGTCTGTGCGGCGCCCATCCCGCCCTGTAGAGCAACCGATATGCCAGTAAAAAGTCGTTAGTTATAAAGGCTCGCAACACTCAAAGGTGACTAAATGACAGGCACTGGTGCGGCATCGTGACAGCGAGTGGCGAACTAAGTTCTCGCCCTATTCGGAGACTGCCCTTTTCACGGCTCTCCCGATGCTTTGTATATCTTCCCCCATGCCGCGAACGGTTGCGCATCCTTCTGAGGCTAAGACGACCAAAGACAACGCCCAAAGAAGCAATCTCTTCTTTTCCATTTTACCTCCCCGTAAGCAGCAACCTTGCCATAGATGACGTAAAGCTCTACCCGCTGCTCAATTTAGTGACGATATGCAACCCGCGTCCACGTGGTACCATTCGCCCATTCGATCCTGTCGCGTCGGATTTCCCCACTTAATCCGCCTTCCCAGTCGCGTGCTCGAATAGACCCTTGGCGTTCGTAAACCAATAGACTGGCTGCGCCGTGTTCGTTTCTCGCTTCGAGGCCAGTATGTGTTGAAACGATCTTGCACGGTTTTTCTCGTTCACCGTTCAGATACCACGTGCCCTCTAACCACCGTCGATCGTCCCTCGTAGCCCGCCACTCCTCTCCTGTCGCTAACCCGATGACGTTTTCGATGATATCGAGAATCCTGTTAGATCGACGGTCAACAAGGATTACATCGCTTTCGAGAATGAATCTCTCCCAGGAGTCCGGTAGCCGTGGTAGTCGCGAGTTCAGCTCCCGGGGTAACGGTTCTAAACGCTTCTGCAGTCCAGGAGGAAGTGTTCCGTTCTTCTCAAGGTGTTTCTGAAGACCAGGCGGAAGCTTTCCTCCTCGTTTCGCCAAACCGGGAGGCAAACCTTTCGACGGGCCTGCGGATCTGTAGTAGTTCTCAATTATCCTGCGCTCTTCTGGCAGAAAGTGGGCAGGCCGATCTTTAGCGGCGACAATCGTAGAACCAAGACAAAACAGACAAACTGCGGTAATAGTAACCAGGCAACGCTGCGCCTTAGTTTTCCGTAGGGCGATATAAGTTGGAGACACCATTTCAGCGTCCTTTCTGCTAACGACTAGTTGCCATGATGTTTGCCTTGTACTGAATTGCATGGCCGCGGTATTATCTATTTAGAAACCTTTGTCACTTTGCTGGGAGCCTTTGAATTTCTACCGCCATTCTCTAGTCCTCGCGTTAGATGCCCCTCTTCATCCTTCTTTTTTTGTAGCCCTGATGGAAGTTCGCCCTTTTTTTCCGTGCGACTCTCCAAACCGTAAGGCAGTTCGTTCGCTTCACGACCATGTTTTCCCTTTGTCTCAGTCCTTTCCTTTCCCTTTTCTTGTGAGAAAGCCGAAGAAGCTGTGAGTCCTAAAGCGCAGATGACTATGAGCGGCGGCAATTTCCTTAGTAATGTCGAAGTGTTCATTTTTTCTTCCCTTCTGTTTTTTGGCGCTAATAGCTTATGAGCAGCTACCCAAACGCACCAAGCATGCCAGACTGAAACTCGTAACAATTTAAGAGGTTATAGAAGCAGGCAGTGGAGCCGGCCTCCAGAAATTTACCGACCCTACGTAATTTTGTCGGGGCCACCGTCCAGCCACCGTCTTAGTGTGATTCGTCGTAATTGTCAGGCTTGGACGGAATTGCCAAGCCGATGCCATGCCGACAGAATTCCTCCGCCTTACAAATGTCACTTCGCCACAAGATAGGACGGGTTTACTGGGCATCAACTTTGCGGAAAGGGTTGACCCACAATCTTCAGGGTAAGTGGCTAGTAGTGACCCAGAATAGATTCAGCAACCGATCTAAAAACTTAACGGAATGGGAACTTAAATCGAGAGAAGGAACTCCAGGATCATTGACCAACGCGACGATAGCAGAACAAACCAATGATGAAGCGTCTAAACTGGCCTCTTATAAGAGTGAAATGCCTCCTCTGTGGCCACTTGAATTGTCCGGAATGTCGAGAGGTATCATTTTCCATCTTGGCGTGTTGCAAGTGCCGAGCAAAAGCAATTAAGCGGCTCCAAGCCCTGATGTGTCGTTTGGGAATAATCATCTCGTGATCAGAAATTAACTTTCGAAAGTGGTGCAATACCCCTTCTGCCTATGGCTAGGTCTTAAAGACCCGCCTGGCGATGTTGCCAAACAGCTACCGTGAGACAGGCGAAGAATCAATTCCGCGGATCATTAACCAACCTTGAGACCTCGTAGGCGTCCATCTGCTCGGACGGAAACGGCTGAAGCAGGATCGACAGCTGGCTAGAATGCAGGGATCCCGGCTCAAGCCAGTGACTGGCGCTTAAGAAACGCCCCTCACTCGGCCTTCACCTATGACAGGAGCGACCGTAAAACAACGGAGGATAGGTTAACATTACCGTTTTTTCCCCGCAGGCTATATACCCGGGGCCGACCCCGCAGGGATGTAGCACTCAGTAAAGACTTCGCCGTCGTGATTCCTGGAAGCATCTAGATCCGATGCTAAATGACAAAAGTAAAAGGCGCGGCGACTCCCATAGCTGCACGTTGGCCCGGATTACCTGCCGGATTCCGCCGGATGGGGTGGCCGCTCAAATCTATGCTTTTCGTTCTCATGGTAGGTCACATAAACACTGGCCTTCTAGCCACTGTCCTCTTTTCGCGTTGAGACCTCGATGTGATGGCCTTTATAGACCTGGCGCATGCCCTGTCCGCCCCTCCGTGCTTCGCCAATAGCAGATAGTTTTGACCTCAAGTTTCAAAAGTTCGGCTACCTCCCTGGAGTTAATATTTCTTCCATGATCTTTCCTCACAAACTGTCACTTCCTTTTGACAACTTGCCGTAGATCATAGATGGGCGACCCTATACGCGATCAATGCATGGCCTTAAGTACTCGACCCAGCTCTAACGGATGTTTGAGAGACGTATGCTAACTGCCTGTGAAGAAGTCGTGAAAAATGGGGGGCAGGAAACCGCTTGGGCGCCTTCGTGGGTCAGCCTTTCCCGCTATCGATCCACGTTTTTGCGTGTACCAGACCAGCTTGCTCGGCTTCCTCACGGCTCGAGCATATCCGATCGATCGTGAAGGCTTTAAGTATAGTTGTGGTGCCTTCGCTGTATCTGACTACGAGGCTCGGCTTCCAGCCGCACTGGTCGGGCATAACGCAGCCGGACGCTCGAATATTATGGGCTTTGTAGAGGTGATCCATCGTTTGGCTTTTCCGTAAGAGTTATGCGAGTGCCGTGCGGCGATGGGGTCAGTCAACAATGCGGAAACCCGACTAACAACCGTATGAACAAGCGGGGAGACGGGGGAGAAGTTTTTCTATCGCTTCTTTCATGACCCTAATTGAAACCGGCTTCTGAAGATAATCGGCCATTCCGGCGCTTCGCACCTTATCGCCCCATTGATCCACGTGCCAGGCCGTGTGGGCGACAATTGGAATGCCCGCGGTCATCGGATTTGCTTTAAGTGTAATGGCTGCTTCCACGCCGGAGATGTCGGGCAACCCGAGATCCATGACGATAAGGTCTGGTTTCTCAGCAACCGCTTTTTCTACTGCCTCCAAACCGGTGGCTGCTTCGCAAGTTTCGTAGCCACAATATTTCTGGAGCATTAATACAAGGATTGCACGGGAATCCTCTACATCTTCGACTATGAGAATTTTCTTGGCCATTTGTTTAGTGAAGGAGCAACCGTGAGGCCAATAAACTGGCTGTCAAATGAAGCTATTCCGGGAGCTTGTGGGGAAGAAAATGACAAGCCCCTGTGATTTAACGGCAAGGCTGGCACATGGAGAAGCAGCTTTGTCCCGTATTGCACAGTTAGGCAGAGTGGGATGAGGAGTGCCAGCCTATACCAGCCGCTTCTTTAGCGTGGTAACTTGCCTCCGCAGTAGCTCAATTTCTCCTCTAACCTGATCGTTGTTGGTTTCCGCGAACTGGCGGATCAACTCAACAAGACGTTTCTCTAGTTCTTCGGGAATCATGTGGCCGCGAGATGGTGCAGCATGCTTCAAGACGGCGTTGATGACCAGGACAACGGATTAGACATGCAGATTACGGAAGTCAAAGTCCGTCCAACCAACGATGGCTTAGTCAGAGCTTACGCGAACATTGTTTTCGACAACTGTCTTATGATCCGCGACATCAGAGTCATTGAAAGCCCCCACGGGACTTTACATCTCAATGCCTGCCAAGAAGCAGACAGACGGCACCCACTGGCAGATTGCTTATCCGGCCAATGCTGAAAGTCGAAACATGATCCAGCGAGTCATACTGGCGGAATACGAGAAAGTCGTTGCCGAAGCTCCCCTGTATCAAGTCGAGCTCGATGTTACGATTGGTGAAATTTTAATGGCCTTGCCAATACAACTGTTTACGACGATAAATTCCGACAGATATCCGTCTTTATTGTCGGAATAGGGTTAACCTGCCGGAGGCTGCGATGAAAGTAATCTTGATAGTTCTCATGCTGCTTCTCCCTGCGTGGTGCCATGCGGACGGAAACGAACTATTAAAGCGATGTGACTTGCTCGTCTCTTATATGGATAGCGAGAAGCCGGATGTTTCGTTATCCGGGGAGATGATGTTTTGTGCAGGCTTTATAGAATGCCTTCCTGGGTCGGACCGAGGTAACTTCTTGATTTGACAACACAAGGTGACATATAAAGTATTGTTTAAGAGCTTATAGGTGGCTTTTTGAACCGAAAAAGCGACCTCTAAGAAAACGATGCCGCGCGCCAACCGTCATTTTCTGCCGGGCCACGTCTGGCACATCACTCACCGCTGCCCGTATGTTCGTGTTGCGTCATCTATAGACCAGACTGCATGGAGACTTTGCGATGTTGACTAACGAGCAGAACGACCGTTTGACTAGGGTTGGGCCGAGCACCGCCATGGGAAATCTTTTTCGGCGCTATTGGCACCCGGTGGCGCCAAGCGCTCAGCTCCATGAAAAGCCCGTGAAACCCGTCCGGTTGCTTGGCGAGGACTACGTAGTGTTCCGAGACCAAAACGGCCAGCTCGGTTTTATGGAACCGCGCTGCGCGCATCGCCTGGTCGAGTTGAAGTACGGCTACGTCGTCCCGGAAGGTCTTCGTTGCCCCTATCACGGTTGGACTTACGACGTCACAGGTCAATGCACCGCGCAGCCAGCGGAGACGCCGGAAAGCAGATTCAAGGACAAGATCAAACTCAAGTCTTTTCCGGTTCAGGAAAAAGAAGGGCTCGTATTTTGCCCCGCCCTGGATGTTGACCGATGAGAACGGCAACTGGCGTATGGACCACAACAATGCCCAAGACGTTATAGCCTTTGTGGGGCAGGGCCGGATTTACGACCGGAGCAAGGAAAATCTAGCCAGTAGCGACAGGGGCCTCGTGATGTTCAGACGGATGGTCGAGGAGCAATTGCGCGTGGTCGAAGCCGGCGGCGACCCGATGAACGTGTTCAGGACGGTGGAGGAATTGAAGAAGATCAAAATGCCGCCTCCGTTGACCTACTACTACGACCGTGGCCGCGGAGCTGATGGGACCTATACCTACGGTGCGACGACGAGCCAGCAATTATCGCAATACAGCCCTCACAGGGACGCGATCGAAAATCTGTTTCTGACTGAAGCGAAAATGAGGAGCGATGGGAAGCAAAATGAAAAAAGGACGCTATAGCGATTCCACTCTATTAAAGAAAACGACCTGTCGCGCATCGGTTGTTTCAATAACTCTGCTCGCCGTTTTCTTGTCGCCCAACGATTGTGCAAAGTGCTGAGAACGAACCGGTCAACGTGCATATACCTTCGTTCGACATCAGCGTGATTCCCCTTTATATCGCCAAAGGAAAAAATTACTTCCGTGAAGAGGGCTTGGAGCCTTCGATGATTCTGGCTAGCCCGAATGTGGGTATTAACGGCATGCTCTCTGGCAACATTCACTTCAGCGCTTCCGCAGGTTCAGCCTCTACGGCTATTGCCCGGAATCTTCCGCTTAAAGTTGTGTTGGTCAATACCTTTAAGCCGACGTTTTGGGTCTATGCGCGGGAAAGTATCAAGAGTCCCGCACAGCTAGAGGGAAAAAATTGGCCGTTTCTTCGCTTGGAGGGCTCTCCCATACACTGGCAAAGCTCGCTCTCAAGAAGTCAGGACTGGATCCAGATCGGGATGTTGTAATGATCGCTGCCGGGACGGGGGAGACTCGGCTTGCTGCCTTGAAGCGCGGCGCAGTGGATGGAGCGGTTCTGAATGCCCCTGGAAAATTTAAGGCAAAGAAGGAGGGCCTGAACGAAGTCCTTTTCATCGGAGAAAAGGTGGATGCTCTCAGTGGCGGTGTTGTCGTAACCAGTAAAATGATTCAGACGCGGCCCGAAATAGTAGAAAAATTCATTACAGCTGCCGTCAAAGGGCTCAAAGTTTTTCTTTCGAATCGCCCGGAATCGATTCTATTTACAATGAAAACCATGAACGTCGATATGGAGATGGCCAAAGAAGTCTATGAGATGAGCCTCCCGACGTTTACCGCGGGAGGAACCGCTAGAGACGAATTCATGAAAACCGAAGTCCAACTCCAGGCGGGCGTACTGGCCTAAAAGAGGTCCCTCCATTGATCAACCGTTCGACATGAGCTTTGCGTTGAAAGCGAATCAGCGGCTTAGGAACTGGAACCCGCAGTAAGTTTCATTAATTCTTTGCGTTCAACTCGCTTGGTTCGGGCGAAGTGGTTGGGATCCCGACTGACTATAGGCTTTATTTGTGGAAGAGTGAATCCTGGTAAGTCTGCCCGCTTGAGTAAATCAAATAGCAAAAGAGTGAACCGGCAAAGACCCATCGGAGAGTCAGACTTCCAAGCGGAGATGGTGTCGACGTTTGGACTCAGCAGCACGTTGCGTTTGGGCTGCAGACCGCGAACCTGAAAGAAAAATGGGATGATCGTCCTTATGAGTTCTGACCAGATGAGTTCTGACCAGATGAGTTAGCAAAATCGCGCGTAGGAGAAACCGATGATTGCGGCCATACGACATCTTTTTTTGCTCATTGCAGTCATGCTGCCGATAAGCACGTATGCAACAACTGTTAACGTTGCTGTGCCGAGTTTCAGCATGTCCCTTGTCGCGTTCATGGCCGCAAAGGAAAGAGGCTATTACCGGCAAGAGGGATTGGACGTTAACTTTGTGCTCATGCCGGCGGCCATTGCGAGCCGTGCATTGATCGCGGGCAACGTAGACTTCGCCACCGTTGGCGGTTCGGCGCTCACTGCGTCCCTCGGCGGGGCGCCGTTGCGGTTGCTTTTCAGCTCCTACAATCGGGCGCTATTTTGGCTCTATTCCCAACCTGATATCGCCGATGTCAAGGATCTAAAAGGGAAAAGGGTCGGGGTTTCGAGTATCGGCTCCGGTCCAGACTCGATGCTCCGGGACCTGTTGAGGGTTCACGGCCTGCAAGGCGGCAAGGATGTCACGATCCTGGCCGTGGGCGTGGACTCGAGCCGGTACGCATCGCTCGTCAACAACCTCACCGATGCCGTTCTGTTATCCACGCCTTACAATTTCACGGCTCACGACGCTGGGTTCAAAGAGCTGGTTTCCTTCGTCAAGCATGACTGGGTCGAGCTTCAAGGCTGTATCGTGACGCGCGAATCTGTGCTCAAAACCAATCCGGCGCTGGTGGAAAAATTCACCCTGGCATCCCTCAAGGGATTACTCAGCGCTCGCAGCGATCGCTCGGCAACCCTGCCGATCCTAAGCCGCATGATGAGGGTCAAACCTGATCTCGCGGCAAGGATTTACGACCTCTCAATTCCGGCCACGACCAGCTACGGTGCCTTGAGCGAGGATGTGCAGAGAAAAGCGATCGAGCATGTGGTCAAGCAGATGAATCTGAAAGAACCGCCAAATCTACAGAGGATTTACGACTTTTCTGTAGTGGAAAAAGCGCGCCGCCAGCTCGATGCGCAGGGTTGGAAGTCGTGAACCTCCGCAGCTGAACGGCAGATCGGTTTGGGTTTCATTTGTATCGATCCACGAACCGGGAGTGAACCAGGTGGCAGAAACAAAAATCTTGGAAGCGACAATTGGCGATATTCATGGCGCCTACAGGTCAGGCGAGCTTACCTGCCGGCAGTTGGTCCAGATGTATTTGGATCGGATAGCGGGCTTCGACAAGCAGGGGCCGGCCATCAATGCGATCATCACCATCAATGGCAAAGCCCTCGAAGAGGCCGACCGTCTCGACGAATCATACAAACGTTCGGGTCCGGTGGGAGCGCTTCACGGCATTCCCGTGATCGTCAAAGATCAGGCCGACGTCAAGGGGATGCCGACGACGCTGGGGTCCGTTTTGTTTAAAGACTATTATCCGGACCGGGATTCGTTCGTTGTCGAGCGACTCAAAAAGGCCGGCGCGCTGATCTTGGCCAAGTCGGCCCTAGGGGAAATGGCCGGGGGCGATACCCATGGCTCGTTATTCGGCTCGACCCGCAATCCCTATGACCTTGCTCGGACCGTCGGCGGTTCCTCCGGCGGGTCTGCCGTGGCCGTTTCGGCGAATTTTTGCACGGTGGCCATTGGACAAGAGGGGCTCGCCTCCATCCGGCGGCCGGCGGCGTGGAATTCGGTGGCGGGGATGCGCACCTCAGCGGGGCTCGTCAGCCGCGGCGGCGTGTACAGCGGTTGGCCCTCGCTAGCCGGCTCGCTTGGGCCGATGACCCGGACCATTGCCGACACCGCAGCGGTCTTGGATGTGATCGTCGGTTACGACCCCGAGGATCCGCTCAGTGCTTATGGTGTCGGGCATACGCCGCCAAGCTTCGTGCAGTTTCTCGATAGAGACGGTCTCAAAGGATCTCGGCTGGGCATTCTCCGCGAGCCCATGGGGATCGATTCGGAGCCGGAATCGGAAGATTTTAGAAAGGTCGACGATGTATTCGACAAGGCGGTAGGAGAACTCAAAGCGGCCGGTACCGAAATTGTCGATCCCGTCGTTATTCCGAGACTCAAAGAACTGCTTAGCAAACGAGCCACGGGGCCGGGCGACGGCGAAGAGTCGTTCAAGAACTATTTTGGCAGGAGTGCTAACCCGCCGTTCAAGTCCATCGCCGAGGCGGTGGCGTCACCAGAATTCGCCAAAGTTTCCCGTAACGCGCAGAACCGAATGAAGGCCACTCAGGACGCCGCCAAACACTATCAGTACTTGGTGGCGCGCGAAGCGCTGATGACCCATCTCTTGAAGGTCATGGCGGACAACCGGCTCGACGCGATTGTCCACAAGGCGGTCGAACACCAACCGACACTGATCAGCGAGGGGTTAAACCCACCCTACGTGAACTACAAAGGCGCGCCGCATCTCAATACTTTTCTGGTCTTCGTGCCATCGGTGGTCGTTCCCGCGGGATTTACCCGCGACCATCTCCCGGCGGGGATCGTCTTTCTCGGCCGCCCTTACGACGATGGCAACATGATCAAGCTCGCCTACGCCTACGAACAGGCGACGCACCATCGCCGCCCACCGGCCTGCACAGCGGCCGACCGGTAACCATTAGTGTTTAACCATGACGATTAGAAGAATATATCGCACATATTCAGATCGCATTGACATCCATCAGATTAATTTCCGCCTAAGACAAGTTACATAATGCCCGCGCGATCCTGCGCGACTACCGATTTCATAGCGAAGCTCTCTGGAACCGCTTCAATGGTGGGAAGGGGGGAAACGCTCTGGTATTATCGGAAACGCGTAGAGGCGTTATCAAAAACGGACAGAAGTGAACTCGTAGAGGAGCTGTATCGGGTCGTTTCCAACATCGAGAGACTTAGCAAGTGAGTGAACGGATCAGGACCGTCAGGAAAGTTTTATGCAAGGCCACCGATCCGGTGAGCCCAATCCGTGTCCTTGGCTTGCCAACCTGCAGGACAGACTATAAACTTCGCGCCAGCGAGATCGGCGATTCGTAGCTGGCGGGGTTGAAGTTTTCGTTCCAACTTACAGGATGGTGGCCGATTGGGTCTAAAAGTTTCCGTGCGCGGCGCAGCCGACCGTCACGTCCATTGATGAAGTGACTTCCATATCGAAGCGGTACGCAATCGATGATTAAGAAAGTTGGTTTCATTGGTCTGGGCACGATGGGAAAGCCGATGGCGATGAATATCGCAAGGGCCGGCTTCGATCTCATAGTCTATGACATCCGGGAGGAGCCGCTGCATGAGCTGAGTGAATGTGGAGCCAAGGGCGCCCGCTCGGCTAAAGAAGCTTCCGAACATAGTGAGCTCGTTGAAATCGCGGTGCTCGACGATGTGCAAGTCGAAGCGGCGCTCTTCGGCGAGACGGGCGTGTTCGCGGGCGCCAAACCGGGGACCATTGTCGCGATTCACAGTACAGTCTTGCCCAAGACTCTGAAGAGAATTGTCGAGAGGGCCGTGGCTCAAAACGTCATCATTGTCGACGCGCCGATCAGCGGCGGCGAGACTGGCGCTTACCAAAAAAAGCTTTGCTATATGGTCGGAGGCTCCGAGGATTCAGTCGATCAATGCCGCGAGGTGTTCGCCACTTCAGGAACAGAGATCGTTCAGTTGGGCGACGTGGGTACCGGCACCGCGGCGAAGATCATCAATCAAATTCTCGTCTGCATCAACCTGTTGGCCATGTTCGAAGGCGTTTCCTTGGCGGAACGAGCGGGCTTAGACTTGAACATGCTGCAACGGGTGCTGCATAGCAGTGCCGGACAGAGCTACATGGCGGATCATTGGTTCGAACGCATCGAGCGGGTCTCACGATCTCCGGAGGCGCTACAGCATCAGTGGGAAGGATTTTACAAGACCTTGGCCGTAGCGCTCGAATACGCCAACGATCTTGGTATTTCACTTCCGGGGACAGCTGTAACGCAACAGCTCTTGGCAAAAATTGTCGGTTACAACGGCGCGAAATGATTTCGGATAAAAGGAAGAAAGACCATGGGCACTGAGAATTCCATAGACCTTTACCGTACGGAGCCGGGCACTCTTGCGGGCCGCTATCTACGCTCGTTTTGGCAGCCGGTTTGGCGCGCTAAGGATTTGCCAGCGGGCGAAGCCGTTCCGCTCCGAATTATGAGCGAAGATTCTACCCTATACCGGGGTGAAACGGGAACTCCGCATGTAGTGGCGTTTCGCTGCGCACACCGCGGCACTCAGCTCTCGGCAGGCTGGGTGGAAGGTGACTGTCTGCGTTGTTTCTACCACGGCTGGAAGTATGAATCCTCGGGAAAATGTGTCGAGCAGCCCGGCGAGGATGCGTCTTTCAAGTCAAAGATCAAAATTCGCAGTTATCCCACCGAAGAATATCTCGGGCTAATCTTCGTCTATTTCGGAGAAGGAGCCACTCCGCCGTTCCCGCGCTATCCGGATCTCGACGCTGGCGGTATCGTCGATGTGCTGCTGAACGAAGAATGGCCATGCAACTATTTTAATCGGCTCGACAATCTGGGTGACCCGGTTCATGTGCCATTCACCCACAAGGAATCGCGGAGTAGAATCGGTATTGATGTAGTGGTGCCCGAGCAGCTGATCGCCGAGGAAAACGACGTCGGCATCAAGTTAACGCGCAAGTTGGCCGGGGGTAAGACGGAAGCGCGTTACATCCTCATGCCGAATATGAATCACTTAAGGCATCCACTGCGGATTAAGGGTCCGGTCGCAAAAGAAATTGGGGAAGGATCGGTGGATCGATTTTTGTGGCGCGTTCCGATCGAAAACGATCGGTGTTTGGGGCTCGGGGTCGATATCGTGCATCTGGCGAGCGAAGAAGCGAAAAAACAGTTTTTAGAGCTTTCCTCGGAGGCAGGGATCGAGGGGCCAAGCCATGTCGAACTGGGTGAAAAGGTTCTGCGCGGTAAGGCGAAGATCAAGAACCTGACCGGCGCGGATAACTACGAGTTGACCCGGATCGAAGATTACGTTGCTCAAGTAGGCCAAGGAGCCATGCCGGAAGCAAATAATTTCCATTTAGGCCGTAATGACGCGGTGGTCATACTTTTCAGAAAAATCTGGGACCGAGAGCTGCGTGCGCTTGCGGAGGGTCAGCCGACCAAAGAGTGGAGAACCCTGTCGCGAGCCGATTTCGCCTGCCAGTGACTAGCATTTCCTTAGCGCGAGCGAACGCAGAATATTAGATTTAAAGTCCGAAACCGGAAACAAATTTGAATGATCCAAGCAAAACCAATTTGAGCAAATGGGTTGAGATTCGCATTTCATACCGGATGACTAAAGGAGATGATTGGTGAGGACGAAAACAGTTATTGCCAATTTTGTATTTGTTTCCGTGTTGATCTGCGCCGTTTTGCTGCCGGGCGCAAGCGCCGCAGATACGGCAAAGGTTCACCGGACGGGAGTCGGTAGTCCGAATGCGTTCATATTTGTCGCCGGCGTCGAGAAAGGATTTTATGCGGCCAACGGTCTCGATGCATTGACCATCATGGCGCAGCCACAGGTCGGAGTGCAGGGACTCATCAGTGGAAGTTTTGATTTCAGCCAAATCCTTGGTGCGACGACAACCGCGATCATGCGTGGCGTCGCACTGAAAATCCTCATGGTTTTCGACCGCAAGCCGCTTTTTTGGCTTTATGGCGCGTCGGAAATCAAAAACATGCAAGATCTCAAAGGGAAGGTCGTCGCGATTCAAACCATCGGCGGAGCCAGCGGCCATATGACTCGAGAAATCCTCCACCAGAAGGGAATTGACTGGCAGCGCGATGTGACGATCCAGGTGATCCCATTGGAAGCGCGCCTTACGGCTTTATCAAGCGGAGCGGTTGCCGCCACAGTCGTTAATGCGCCGGAGCGGGCCCGAGCGGGCAAATTGGGTTTTAACGAGCTGGTTTTTTATGGTGACCATTTTGAATACGCCAGCGGAGGAATCGCGGCGACCGAAAAAATGCTGGCGGAGCGACCGGACTTTGTCAGAAGATTTTTGCGCGGTACGCTGCAAACGTTCCAATGGTACAAGAGTAATGAGAAAGACGCGGCAAGGATGTTCGCGCGCTTCAGTAAGCTCCCCGAAGATGACGCGCTAAGCATCTATCGCGCTTCTTTAAAGGCCTATACCGAAGACGGTACTCTGTCACAGGGTTCGCAAGAGCGAATCATCAACTTTCATAAAAACGAAGTGAAGATCGACAGGGAGATCGCTCCGCAACGAATCTTCAATTTTTCTATTTTGCGGTCAATTCTTGAAGAAAAGACTAAGGTGCAATAGTCACCACAAACGCCCGCGCCAAGTCCTTCGTGCAGCCACGCTTGGTGCCTGCGGCGCGCCAATATGAATACCACCAAAGCGCGATATAGTTTTTCGTTGCACTCGGTACCTGCTGCAGGCCTTTCCGCTCCGTTGTTTTCGACGTTTTCCACAGGCGGCGGTGTCCGAGTGCCAATGGTCACTTGACTAAAATCATGTAGAAACGTTTTTCATCCTCCTTGTCGCAGTTTCTTAAAAACCGTATTTCTCTACGGCTTTCATGGCGGTGTCGAACGCAGGCTTCAGGTTCGCCCGAGTGCTGACATCCCGATAAGCTTCCAGTACCGCTTCGTCTCTGAAAACTTCCCCTCCCGGAAGCGGCCGTTCCAGCCTGCCTCTCTTGACCATCTCTTGAATGATTCTATCGAGCGCCTGGCGTTCTATGCCACCGTCGACAGGCAAAGCCCAATTTTCAAGTCGATCAGGTGCTGAGGCAATAAAGAGACTTCGCTCATCCTCGTTATGCGTGAGCTTTCTTAGCCGCGCTTCAAGGTCGTGGAGATACTCGAAGTTATTAGGATCCCGCATGAACCAAAAAGCCCGAATGACAGCTCGGAAATAAGCCTTAAGCTCATCACCGCGTTTTTCGATGGTTCTTAGCGGCACCACGGTAACCTTACCCGGACGCCGGGGAAATACTTTGTTGGGATCGAGGATGACCGGATAACCTTCCTTTTCGAGTTGATCGGAGAACGGGGGCGAAGACGTGATCGCATTCACCTTTCCAGAGCGAAGCATTTCAATGTGAGCCGGATTGTTGCGGTAGCCGAACACTGGGTCTCGGACCTTTTCTACTTCAGTCTGGGGGTTTACGCCGGCCTCTTTCAAGGCCTCCTCGATAAAGAACTCAACAAGTCCTCCACCCTCGGCTGAGCTCTCTCTGACCCCGATTTTGCCGCCGCGGAGTTTGGCCATATCCGTGATATGTTTGGAACCGTACCACTTGAGGAATGGGGTATAGCGCCACCCACCAACAATATACACATCGGCACCGCGGGCCCGCTGCAAAATCGCCGATTCAGTGTCCACTGCTGTTGCGATATCGACCCCGTGCTCCTTGATTGCCAGACCGAGACCCACGCCTTCCCACGGTCCGGGCAACAGTCCACTGCGCTCATACTCGTAATGTTCGAGGCCTTCTTGCTTGAAAAAGCCCTGTTCTTCGGCAAGGTAAATAGCTACCCAGTGTCCGACATGATAGTTGACGTTAGCGATTAGAACAGCTTGATCCAAAATGCTCATTGTGATTCTCCTCTTTCTGACGTTGCGTCTGGCGCGTGGTGTAACCTGAAGTCATATATCATATACCCTGGCCGGCAAAATTTTGCCAGATGAATCGCCGGCGTTTGTTTGTTAAATTGGGGGCATTGCGTTTTAAGTCGAACCTCTGTACTAACTCAGCCCTCATCAATTGACATTTCCGGCACGAACGAAATATCGTAATGAGCTGAGTGCATGAAAAAGGGAGGCCCATATGTTGCGCATTTTGGTTTTTGTTCTTGTCATCATCAGTTCCGCTTCACAAGTGTTATGCGCTGAGAATCAAAAACTTGACCGGATTCGCTTCGGCTATTCTTCGATTTCCGGCAGTCGTATAGCCCTATGGGTTACCAGCGAGATGGGTTTTTTCAACAAAAACGGGCTGGCGGCGGAAGTGATCGTGACGCCGGGCATTCAGGGGACCCAAGCCCTCATCGCGGACGAGCTTCAGTTCTATCTTGGCGGTGTCGATTCGGCGGCGCTGTCGGCTTCGAGAGGATCTGATTTGGTTGCATTGGCGACTGCAGAGCCGATCGAATACAAGCTGATTACTCAACCGAATATCAAAACGGTCAAAGAATTAGGCGGGAAAAAGATCGTTGTCGATCGAGTCGGTGGCACGAGTTACTACATTTCTCTACAGCTCCTGCAAAAAGTCGGACTGAAGACTGGCGAAGTCGAACTCGTCCAGGTCGGCGGCGGCGGTAGTCAACGAGTCGCAGCGTTTCAGTCCGGTCTCGTAGGCGGTGTCGTTACATCGCCTGATCGATTCGAACAATTGAAGATTCCTTACTACGTTATGGCCGACGCAGCGGAAATGGGCATCAAAGTTATGGGCAACTCGTATCTTACGACGCGGAGTTTTCGCAACCAAAACAAAGATGTTGTGCTGCGCACCGTAAAGGCGTTGGTTCAAGGAAGACGTTGGGCCAAGGACCCTAATAATCGCCGGGAGGTTCTACGGATTTACAATCGCTATCTACCCAGTTCCGACGCTACGTTCATGAATCATATGTACCGCAAGAACGTCGAGGCTTTGCCGCTTTATCCGTACACAAACATCGACGATCTGCGAATTTTTCTATCCTATTTGACGGATGCCAATCCCGCTCTACGGGGCTTAAAGCTAACCGAGTTTGTCGATAACAGCTTTCTCAAGCGGGTGGAACAAGAGGGCGGCAGACAGTAACTTCGGTCTTTGCGATCCGTGGCAAGCTTTGCGCCTGCAGCTTAGATTTCAAATCTTTTAAACGATTTGATGGGTTCAAAGTTTTGGACGGACGCTAGGCCGCGCTTAATTAAGTGTAGTGGGCGCAAAAATCCCTTTGACCTCGAGCCGCCGTTCGGTCAGCCCCTGCTCAACCGCGTAGTCCAGCAGGGTCTCAAGCGCGACTCGGTTCTTCTCAATCGAGTAAGGCCACGGATCAGCCCCGAACAGGGCTCTCTCTTCTTCCTGTTCGGCTCCATACCAAGCCAGGTACGAGCGCCGGTGGTCGGCCCAGTAACGGTATGCCCGCTGTTTGGCTTCTTCGAAAGCGCGCACCAGCAGCACAGCCACCTGGGGATCGCGCTGCAGCACTTCGTCCTTAACCGCTACGACCTCGCGAATCGGAAAGATTCCGGTGCGTCGATAATAATCCGCCTCCACCTCGCGATAGTTGGGCCATAGCCGTCGCACGACCTTGTTCATGGCAAGCGCGTCAGACCCACTATCCGAAAGAATTTGGACGTCCAGCTCGCCGGCTTCCACTAAACTTTGCATTTTCTTTCCGGCGGGTGCGCGCTCGATGCGTAACCAGGAAGGGGGTGACCAGCCCGGCACGAGATCGACCCCGTCAGCGACCCATTGGATCGAGCTTGACGGCACTCCGAACTCATGCTGCAACACGCCCCGTGTCCAGAGTGCGATCGGATTGAAGTGTCCATGGATACCGACGCGGCGCCCGCGGAGATCTTCAGGACGCCTGATGTCGGAGTCCAGACGGACCATGACGCAGCTGTGATTGAATCGACGATGAGGGAAAACCGGGATTGCCGTGATCGGTGCGCCCCGGCTCTTCAGGCCTAAAAACAGGGCAATTTGCAGCTCGCAAACGTCGAACTCAAATTTGGTGACGAACCGCGCGTGCCGCTCCGATGACGACACCAGCATGACCTTGAGATCCAATCCGGGCGTAGGAACTGTGTGCTCAATGAGTGGGCGGGTGCGGTCGTAGTCCCCACAGGACAGTGTCAGTTGTATATCGGCCATACGAAGAATTGAAAGTCTGTCGCGCGGTCGGTTGCCGCCACGCTAATTTATTTTGTCCAAGAAGATGCAACGCGGGTCGCGAACACATATATTGTGCAAGCGATAAATAATGTCAAGCTATTATGATTTTAAAGCCAAGCCCGGGACAGCAACCGAGAAATCGAAAGCAAAATCTTCCGTTCATAGCTCTTTTTTTATCCAACCTCTAAAAATTTTCTCCTCGGTTGTATCATCCTCGTTGCCGGTAAACAACTTGATCTGCGAAAGACACTGAACAAATTTGGCGGTCAAATTAAGTTGACCGGTAATCAGCAGGGTGATATGTGGACTGCAATAGCCTTCGCAGCATTTATTGGTTCGTCGAACCGTCGATGTCATGTTTGCTTTTTCTTCATTTTGAGCACTATCGATATCTTGGCTTGTCTCGTTTGAATAATCTTAAAGGTAAGGCGAAAGCGAAAGGTTCGAACTGCGAACTGTAACATGTTCGGGTCCAGGGTTTTCGTCGCAATACGCCACACGGACAGGCCGATACAAATTAGCAACATGCCCGATGAGCCACAACGCGACAGAATTTAGGGGGGTATCTTGAGTAACCGTGATCAGGCACTTTTAGTCGCAAACAGCAACTACCATGTCGGGCAACAAATAGCGGTTCGGGTTGCCGAGGAGCAAGGCTATTTTCGCGAGGAGGGGTTTTTAAATTACGAATATGAATGTCACGGACTCATTCCCGGGCCGATTGAGTCTGAAGCCTTCGCGGCGGCCGTGAAGGATCACGGGCTGGACATTATAACGGCGGTCAATATCGACTCGATCATTTACCAGCGTGCTAAAGGAGCTGGCCTCTACGCGGTTGCCGGCTGGCGGTACGAGAGCAATCCGGACCTCAAGTGGTACGCTCACAGAAAAATCAGAGAACTGGGTCAACTGCGCGGTTGTAAAATCGGCGTTCGAGAGCCCGGCGATCTTATGCAGTACTCTCTATCGAAGGCATTGCGCATGGCGGGGCTGGACCCGGAAAAGGATGTTTACTGGATTTATGATCCGGCTTTCGCCTACCGAAGCAACCCCGCGCACATCGAGATGCTAAGAGCGGGTAAGGTGGACGCGGTGTCGTCTGCGCCACCTTTCTCGGAACAGCTTGAGGCAGAGGGATATTCTACAATTCTGGACCCCAAGGCGAACCGATCGCGGGGGCGGCTTGGCAAAGTCATCATCGCAACAAAGCAGACCATTGAGGAGCGCGGGAACGAACTCTCTGCTTTTCTTCGCGCAATCATTCGCTCGTTCTGGTTTATGCGGGACCGTGACCACTTTGAATATCTCCGAGATCTCGAGCTCAAGTTACGCAAGAGTAGCCACAATGATGAGGAACGAGTCGTGCAGCTTCTCAGTAGTCCGGAAAAAGTCGAGGGTTGGACGTTGCCCATCGACCTCGCTCTTTCCCAGACCGATATTGCCGAAACGATCCAAGAGATGTTTCGCCTCAAGCAAGTGGAGCGAACGATTGATCCTGAAGAGGTAGTGCGAGACGCCCTGGTCACGGCTGCCTATAAAGAAGTTAGCGGACGACCGGCGTTGCGACCTGCATTGCAAAAAGCGGAGGCCGCGGTGAGGAAATGGGGCTTCTGACTTATAAGTCACAAATGCGATTGTCCGTTGATAGGGATACTCGACTGCTTCAAGGAGCGTGAAATGCGAGATGATTGAAGCGCGCGGCTCCGTAAACCGATTTTCGATTATCGAGATTCTTTGGAACCAGGCAGTTATTGCAACAGGCGGTGAAGGAAGTTGCCGGCCGGATCGTCCAGGTGCGATATTCGGGCTTAGCAGCTACGGAAGGCTAAAGCAGCAATTTGGTAAAGCGCAATTAGACGTCTAAAACTCATGTGAACATTTAGAACCGTACGCGATTTTAATTACGGAGGAACGCCATGAGCCTTTACCAAGTCCAAAGGCTATTTTTTGACATTCATAACGATCTCGACCTCCGAGCAAATTATCTTGCTAACCCAGAATCAATTGCGAAGCCCTATGACTTGAGTGACACCGAGCGCTTGGCCATATTATCAAAAGATATAAGGAGCCTTTACCGCATGGGGGTAAATCCGTGGCTGCTCTTCCAATTTTCCCATATGGTGGGAATTCGAAACGACGAGTATTTGAAGCAAATACGGGAGGTCTAAGTGGGTAATATAGTTCTCGGCCTTGCGGCTCCTCACAATCCGAACATCACATCCCGCCCGGAAGGTATTTCCGATGACGACCGGCACCGGTTGTTGCAGGGCTTCGGCCATCTGCACAAATGCTTGGTCGAGGCCTCACCGGATTGTCTAATTGTTCTGACTACAGATCACATGACGAACTTTTTTTACCATAACAATCCTATGTTCTGTCTTGCGGTCTCGGACACGTGCACAGGACCGGCACCAAAGGAGATCGGGAATTTGCGGGTTCCCAAAGCCACGCTTAAAGTGGACACGAAACTGGCGCGTGGCCTGCTCCATTATGGAATAGAGAACGAGATCGATTTTTCGTATTCTGAAGACTTTATTTTGGATCACGCCTTTATGGTCCCTCTAAATTTCGTCACGCCGCACATGGATCTTCCGATAGTGCCGGTACATATCGGTGGAATGCTGCAACCGGGTCCGACGGCTCGGAGGTGTTATAAGTTGGGTCAGCATATTCGCCAGTTCGTCAACGATAGCTATTCTGGCAAAGTCGCAGTTCTCGTTAGCGGAAGTATCTACGGGGATGTCGGGGGACCGACGATGGGTAGTGTCGATACTGCCTTCGAAATGGAGTTTTTGGGATTACTGAAGGCGGGAAACATCGAGGAGTTTGTTCGCAGGGTTACGCTGGAGAACATCAAAAAGGCCGGTGTGTCCAACGAACTCTTAGCTTGGGTGACTCTCCAAGGTGTTTTGGGTCCAGCGATACCGTCGTCCGTTGAATATATTTGGGCGAAGGGTTGGTCCTCGGGCGCGGCGTCTCTTGTGACTTGGAAATTTTAGAAGCCGGGAGGTCTTGGAAATCAACCATGTCTAGAGGTGAACCTCCGATATGAAAGTTAGAGGGCCCATACCTATGAAAACGTTTCTTGCCTTGGTGGTGTTCGCCTTACAAGCAGTCGCAGTGACGCCGGTCTTTGCGCTGGAGGAAGCCCGGCTTCACATCTCCGGCGGTGGCAGCCCCAACGAACTGATCTTCCGCTCAGGCCAACACGAAGGATATTATAAACAAGAAGGTATTGAGCTCTTGCCGATCGTGGCGGGCATGCTCCCCGGGATTCAAGCTCTTATTGCCGGAGCCATGGATTTTAGCCAGATCGGCGGACAGGGTGCTGGCGCCATTTTGCGCGGTGCGCCGCTCAAGATTGTTATGATTTTCGATACGCGTCCTGCGAACTGGCTCGTCGGTTGCAAAAGCATACAAAAGTTGGAGGACCTGAAAGGTAAGAAGCAAGTAGGGGTGTCGAGCTTCGGAGCCGCACTCGATCAGATGACTCGTGAGATCTTACCGAAGCACGGCCTTGATCCCCAGCGAGATGTCGTGCTTCGCTCCATAACCAGGTCATCCGACAGACTCCCTGCGCTGTTAACCGGTTCAGTGGACGCGGCGGTTCTAAGCGCCACGGACACCATTAAAGCGAAGGAGCAGGGTTGTCATGTGCTACTATTTTATGGGGATGAGCTGGAATTCATTTCGGGTGGTGTGGTCGTCAATAACGAAACCTTAACTAAGCGTCAGGACTTCGTGCGCCGTTTTCTGCGGGCCACACTTAAGTCGTTTCGCTGGTTCAAGACCAACGAAAAAGGAGCCACAGCGTTGATGCGTCAATACGGAAAACTCAGCGCAGCGGACGCAGCAACAGTGCACAAAATGGTCATTCCGATATACTCACGAGACGGAACAATTCCGCGGAACTTTCAAGAACGCATGATCGCGCTGCAGACAGCCAACCTCAAGATCGACAAAAAAATTATACCTGAAATGGTATACGACTTCAGTATTGTCGATTCGCTTAACCGTGAATCGGGAAAATAAAACCTGTGCCGACATGAGTGGATGATTTTTACCAACCTCGCCCTATTACCGGTTTGAACGCTGGGTGATTGTGGTTACTTAACCCGGATGGTTTTTTGTGGCTTGGTTTACTACTGCGGCCTGCTGCACCATGATTTGATTCGCCAAGCGTTGCAACTCTTCGCCTGACACCGGTTCGATCTCCCACTGACCTTTTTGCGCTTCCGAAATCAGTTCGGGGTCTTTCAGCGCCTTGGCATAGGCTTCGCAGAGGATTTTCACTCGGTTCGCGGGAGTGCCGGGAGGGGGCATCATGGTGTGACCGAAACCCTCGCCCAGCGCCAATACCTCGCCCAAACTCTGGCCAAAGAGTCTGCTCGGACACATTTTGACTCTAGAGGATATCAGTCAACTGAAGGGCACAGCCGTACACGTCGATTGTTTCCAAAATGTTTCCACACCAATTTATCTGAAACATAACAATCGTTCACGTCACGGCTCATTTAACCTCCAGCTCCGACTTCAGCTCCGCCCACGTTTCATCGGTTATCAACCTCTCTCGTTTGCGATCGTTTTTTTGGTCATGGTCCTGTAAATGTTATATTGTTTGCGAGTCCTCTTTAATAGCCCAATAAGTCCGGCTAGTTAACCCTCCGGAGGCCTGCGATGAAAGTAATCTTGATAGTTCTCATGCTGCTTCTCCCTGCGTGGTGCCATGCGGACGGAAACGAACTATTAAAGCGATGTGACTTGCTCGTCTCTTATATGGATAGCGATAAGCCGGATGTTTCGTTATCCGGGGAGATGATGTTTTGTGCAGGCTTCATGCAGGGCATTACGAATATGAACCTACTTTATCAGCAGGTTCTCAAATCGGATGCCCAGTTTTGTCTCCCCGAATTAGGAATTTCAAACGGCCAGGCGGCGAGAATAGTGGTGAAACATTTACGTGATTATCCTGAAGAGTTACACAGGAACGAGTTTGTTCTAGCAATTTGGGCATTGAACGTGGCGTTCCCATGCAAAAAGGAACGCTGAGTATTTCTGGGAGGTGCTGACCCGATTTTGTGATCGTTGGTCCACTTCATTAGGATTTACGCCGGCTGCCTGCGGATACTTAGGAATACTATCGTGATCTAGTTCTAGATCGGATCCTGCCAAAACTTCCTTCAGTAGAACTATCGAACCCGTTTCGCAGGTCCTATTCCCTTTCTCGATTCTCCTGCCGCCGTTGCTCTTGCTTCTGTTTTAATAGGTCCAAAATTTGTTCCTTCGTGAGCTGCCTTTCCAACTCCTTTTGTTCACGTTGGCTAGGTTCGGGGCGCGTCGCTTCACGCTGGAGGTCGCGGCGCGGCGGCTTGGCTCTAGCTCCGAACAGCCAATCTTTGACGGTGTCGAACAACCAATCTTTGGCCGCGTCGAGATGGGGTTCCCAGATCGAGTCCTGCGGTCGTGGGAACGGGAATTCGGCGTTGACGTCGATGAGGCGCGCAGCAAGGATTTGCTGAAAAAAATCGCCAACCACCGGCAGGGCATTATGCGCGCCCTCGCCCCAATAGTTGCTGCGCATGGTGACCCGCGAGTCGTTGAAGCCAACCCAGGAGCCGGCGACCAACCGGGGATGCATCAAGATAAACCAACCGTCGGTATTTTTCTGCGTGGTGCCGGTTTTCCCCGCTACATCGGCGCGGAGGCCAAATTGGCTTCGCACCGCCTGCCCGGTGCCTTGGTCGACTGCGCCGCGCAGCATGTTGATCAACTGTCCCACGGTTTTTTCAGTCAGGACGCGCTTGCTTTCGGTTGTGAACCGGGCGAGCACGTTGCCGTTCTTATCGGTAATGCGGGTGATGAAAATCGGTTGGCGATATTCGCCGATGGCAGCCATGGTGTTGTAGGCGGTCACCATTTCCAAGAGGGTAACCGGACTGGTCCCGAGCGCCAACGCCGGCACCTCGTCGAGCTTGCTTCGATTGACCCCCATGCTGCGCGCAAGCGCGGCGGTTTTTTTGGCGCCGACTTCCTGCATGACTTGCGCGGTGATGGTGTTTTTAGAAAAGATCAAACCCTCCCGCGCAGTCATCCGCCGGCCCGTGGGCTTCGATAGATCGGAGGGACGCCATACGGTGCCGTCCGGAAGGGAAATTTCCACTGCCTGGTCGGTGAAGCGCTTATCCGGTGACATCCCCTGCTCGAGGGCCGCGCCGTAGACAAACGCTTTAAACGTGGAACCCGGTTGCCGCCGGGCTTGCGCCACATGATCGAATTGGTCAGTTTTGAAATCGCGGCTACCGACCCACGCTTTGATGTGACCGGTGGTCGGATCGATGGCTACGAAGCCAGCCTGCAAACGCGTTTTATCGGCGCGTAGCTTGGCCATGAATTCACTGTTGCTCTTCAGCAGCGTCATTGCCGCCTCGGGCGTCGCGCCGGCCTCCACCGCGTTGCGATAAGCGACGGATTCGCGGACAAACGAATCGATCAAGCCGGCCTTGGTTTTCCAGAAATAAGCGAAAGGCTGGACGCGCCGGCGCCTATCGATGTAGGCATTCGCGCTCGACGATATCAATCGCTCGGAGCTCATGCCCCACTCGACGTCGGCGACCGACTGCAAAGCTTCCATCTGGCGGTTTACGGCTTGGTTGGCAACCGCCTGCAAGCGCGAGTCGATGGTGGTGTGCACGATCAAGCCGTCGGAGTAAATGTTGAGATCGTTACGGTCCGCCCAATCGATCAGCCATTTACGAATGTGCACGGCAAGATGCGGCGCGGGGCCGACGGCTTCCTGCTGCCGTTCGAAATCGAGGCGTATGGGCCGGGTTTTCAGCCGATCGAAATCGGCCGGGCTCAACACCCCGCGCTTGACCATTTGCGACAGCACCACGTTGCGGCGTCGAAGCGCGCGTTCGGGATTGAGCACCGGGTTGTAGTAGCTGGTGCCTTTCAACATGGCGATCAAGGTCGCGCTTTCAAGAACATCGAGTTTCTGGGCGGGTTTGTCGAAGTAGGTGCGCGCGGCCATCTCGATACCGAAGGCGTTGTACAAGAAAGGCATGCTGTTAAGATAAGTTTCCAATATTTCTTTTTTCGTATAGGCGTATTCGATCTTAATCGCAGTGATCGTCTCCTTGATTTTCCGTGTGACCGTCCGTTGGCGGCCAATTTGTTCCGGGTAGAGATTGCGCGCGAGCTGCTGGGTCAGAGTGGAACCGCCCTCCGGATCTGCGATGAAGACCCGCAGCATGCCCATCGCGGTGCGCCGCAAATCGATGCCATAGTGCTGGTAAAAGCGGTGATCTTCGGTGGCGATCAGGGCGTTGATCACGTGCGGGGAGACTTGATTTAACCGGACCCACTGGCGGTTCATCGGCTTGAACGTCGCCAGGCGCTTGCCATCGGACGAAATCAGCACCGCCGGTTGGTCGATTTTGGCTTTCCGCAGATCGGAAATACTCGGTGTGAACGGGATCAAAATGACGGCATACGCGCATAACAGGGTCAGTCCCAACGCGCCTATAGCGGCCAGGCCTTTCGCGGCACAGAGAATCCTGGCCCGCACGCTCAAGGTCGGATCGATCACCGGCCTGAAGTAGCCGGAGATCCGCCGGTAAAAGCGCGCGACGAGTCCGGGAGATTTGTTGGTTTCGTCCACTTGTTTCTTAGTTTAGCAAATCAGTGAAAAGTCCCGACGGTGTTTAGACGTACGGAGCCTTGGATGATTTACTTTAGCAGTTCAACAGACTGGGTTCAGCCCCCTTGCCTGATGGAAGCCGGCGGACCGGCCGGAAGCAGCCGGAGCGTGATGAGACACTTATCCGACGACGAGGAAGGCCAGGTTTTTTGAAAACCCATGAGCTTGAGCTTCCGATAGGATTGGAAAGAAATAAGTGTTAAGAGAAAGACGCCCATAAGGAGTGCTAGCGCCTGGGTAAAGAACAGGAAAGGGGGACCTACCTTTGGAAACAATTGCGTATGTCCTACTCGCTATTGGGTACGCGGTGCTGTGCGTTGCCCATTTGACGCACCTGTAGTCACTGACTATAGCACTGCGCCCGTTTCTATTTTCACCCCGCAGGCAAGACGTTGCTTGCGGGGTTTTTTTAGGTCACCATGTCTCCAAGCTTCCCGGATCCGATCCGGCTCAACGAGGTTGCCAAGCGATAGGGTGACGACCAGTATCGATCGGCCTCGGATTAAAGACTCTGAGAGAAGAGAATGACGCGGGAATCCGATCTAAAACAAAGCGTGGAGCATTTGTTAGAGAAACTCGCGGTGCTCACTTGTCACCGTCAGATTTGATAGAACCGCCTGGCGTTTTCTCTTAGGACCGCTCTCTTGTCCTCGTTTGATATCGGCGCTTCGGCTACTTCTTCGATTTCGTGCAGAATATCGTCCGGGCCGATCTCGTGGGGAAAATCGCTGGCGAAAAGGAAGTGCTGGTTACCCGCCCGCTGGATTTGGTAGGACAGTCCTTCTTCGTTGCCCTCGCAACCCACGAATACCTGGCCTGTCTTGATATAGTCGCTGGGCCGCCGGTCCGGCGATGGCCCCTTGGTATTTTTTCCGCAGATCGAGCTCGATATGGTAGGAATGCGAGCGATCCAGGCGATCCATCCAGAAGGTCACCCACCCGGCGCCGCCTTCGAGAAAACCCATCCGAAGCCGTGGAAACTGGTCGAAGACACCGTGATAAACCATGCCCGTGAACGCGATAATCAACGACAACGGATGGCCGAGGCCGTGGAGAGCGAAAATGGCCGCAACAAAAAGGAAGCTGAGGAATTTTACATGCGGCTGATTCTGATGTAGCGAACGATGTCCGGTAGATTCCTGGCGAAGATATAGCCGATCGCTAGCACGGCGAAAGTGCCTAAAAGAGATCCCATTTTGTGTCCGCAGTTTCCTTGCTTCACGTTAACCTCCAACTTGCCGAGGCAGGGTACGAGTCATTTGCTTTTCATCGACGCAGCTTAACAAATGGAGTATGGCACCTCTAGTCCGGCCGGTGAAGACCCATCATTATCGAAACAATTCTGCTGTTCCTATTGTGACCCTGTCAAGATGATGAGTGGGCAATCTTGACGCTCCACCGCACGGCGCTATAGGCGCCTTTCGTTATGTGTGGCCGGTTCACAGCGACGTTCGAATTTAGCGACATCAGAGTTCGCTGGAGCCTTGACCGTGATCTGCTGCTGTACACGCCGCGATATAACATCGCCCCCGAAGCGATTTCGCCGACGATTCCGGTGATTGTCCGCCACCAGGGCGGCAACGAGTGTAAGCTCATGCACTGGGGCTTAGTTCCCTATTGGGCCAACGATCCGACGATAGGGAACCGCATGATTAACGCCAGGGGGGAAACACTAGCGGACAACCCGCCTTCAAGCACCTCGTGGACAGCCGGCGGTGCATCATCCCGGCGGACGGATTCTACGAGTGGCGAAGAGAAGGAAAGCGCAAGGTCCCCATGTGGGTTTATCTGGCGAACAGGGAGCCGTTTGGACTGGCCGGTCTCTGGGATGTGTGGCGAAAACCAGATGGAACTACGGTGGAATCGTTCACGATCATCACCACGGAACCCAATGAGCTCGTGGGGCCGATTCACAACCGCATGCCCGTGATGCTGCGGCGAGAAGAGGAAGAACAATGGCTTGACGTTCTTCGACAGTCTTTCGCCGCCGTCCGGTCATTGTTAAAACCCTATCCTGCGACTCTGATGGATGCCCATGACGTTTCAACCCTGGTCAACTCAGCGAAATATGACGGCCCGGAGTGCATTCAACCTGTTTCAAGTGACGAGATGCCGCGCGCCGGGCAGTTGCCCTTGTGGTGACGACTCACGAATGTCAAATATTCGGAAAGTAGTGCGAGCGGTCGGCCCCGTTTCCGGTGCTCGGAGCAAGCCCGGTATTCCGCGATGGCCTCTATAGGCAATGCGACCCGCATTTGCGCGGGGGTAGATTCCCGCCGGCTTAACTGATATGGGTGCCGGCACCTTCAATAAGGCGGTTCCTTTACGGAATGGCAAAGTTGGACAAAAACACGGTCGAAGCGCGAGTGCTTCCGATGCTTTGGCCAAGCTGCCGGTTGAGACGGTGCTAATGACAAACAAGCTCATGGAAAAGTTTTCTGCTCTAACGGGCAGCGCTGAGAGAGGTCTTGATTGCAAGCTGCAATGACCATCACCGACATCCTAGTTTGGCAGGCAACCAACGGGCTACTGTTAATTCCCGCGGTGATTGCCTTGGTGATATTGATCCGGCGGATCCGAGGGCGACGAGCTTTAACCGATGGTGACTGGCTTTTTCTGAGCGGCGAGCGAAGACAGCAAGTGTTCTCGCTGCACGTCTGGCTAAGATTTGCGGTCCTCTGGTTGGCGGTGGTGCTTACAGGATTTGTTCAGGGTTATGTTTTGTTGCCTGTTGCAATAGGCGCCATTATCGGTGGAGGATTTCTTGCCGCTCTTGTAGCCCGGCGTGTCGCGTTGAAGTGGTTGCGCTGAAACAGTTGATGCTCGCGCCCGATCTCGGCAGCTAAGTTTCTTTCTCCCAACTCCCCCGCTCTTTCCCGGATGTGTTTTTGTTCACCGCAGCGAGTCTGCAAGCGCTTCAAAGTCGCATCATTTGGTTCTGTGATATCGTTTGACACGGTAGCCGAAGGCTACATCGACAAGCTGTTTCGAAGAAATAACAGTCAAAGCATAAACCCAAGCCACGGTTTCGGCCAGGGGACGTGAAGTATTCGCTCGAACACGCCGTAGAGAAATCCCCCAGTTCCGGCTGCGAGGGTAAGGGATAAAATCCAGCCGCCGCCGTAAAGCTTGACATAAAGGAAAACGAAGAGCGGCAGCGCGACGGGCATACCGATAAGATGAATCGCGAAAAAAAGTCCCCACAGCCAAGCCCAGATCTCCAAGCTCCCCCAGCGGCCCTGATGTTCGAGGGCTGCTACTTCGAAGGTCGGCCGGTTTTGAGGTGAACTCTCCTTACGCAAAGCCTTGAAATCGAGAATCAGCTGCATCGCCGCCAGCACGATCCCGATGCTTCCCAGGAGGAGGACGATAATCGATGCCCTGACCGGCCAATCCCTAGCGACAAACAACGCCCCGATTATGACCAGGCCGACGAAAGAGGTGAAGAGAATGTTTTCGATTCCGCGGGACATTATGCCTCGGCTAGGGGTTGTTCCAAGTCTCGTCTTTGCTTTCGACCGGTCATGATCGGATAGACAATCGACGCCACCAAAAGCAGGATCAAGACGATCACCGTGGGGCGCGTCAGCCACTCAAAACCGTAGCGCGTATAGGATAGCCACAAGTACAATTCCATCTTATCGCCCAGAACCACGCCCAGCACCAACGGCGCGCGGGGCCAGCCGTGACGTCGCATAAAAAAGCCCAGCAGCGAAAACAGCATCAGCGCCGTGAGATCGTAGCTGTGAAAATTGGCCGCGAAGGCGCCAATGACGATAAACGCGACGATGGGTGGAACGATGGCGTAGAACGGTAGGAAGCAAACTTTCGCAATCGGCTTTGCGAAGAGCATGCAGATCGCTGTGGCGAGGACGTTGGCGATGACCAAGGTCCAGATCACCGCGAAGGTGAGATTGAGCTGGGAAGTCAGCATGTCCGGTCCGGGCTTAATACCCACCGCGACGAAAGCTGTGAGAACCAGTGCGGTGGACGTGCCGCCGGGAATCCCGAAAGCTAACGTCGGAATATAGTCCCCGCCTTCTTTGGCGTTATTCGAACCCTCGGAAGCGATGACTCCTCGAACATCCCCCTTGCCGAAGTTCTCACGGTTCTTCTCGGTCTGCACGGCATGGGCGTAGGCGAACCAATCGGCCACCGAGCTGCCCAGACCGGGTAGGAAGCCGACCCAGGCGCCGATAGCCGAGGTGCGCACCAAGAGCCACCAGTGGCGAAAGCAATCCAAAATGCCTTGTAGATAACCATGGCCGAATTCCGCGGCCTTGGCGATGGCTCCTTTGCGTCCTGCCAGATCGATCACCTCGGGGATGCCAAAGATGCCCAGCGCGACGAGCACGAGATCGATACCCTCCCAAAAATAGGCGACGTTGAAAGAGAATCGTTCGATACCCGACTTTGCATCCAATCCGACGGTGGCGATCAGCACGCCGAGGATCCCAGCTAGAATGCCTTTGATGGGCGCATTCCCGCTCAAAATTCCCACCATGCTGATACCCCAGAGAGTAAGAATGAAAAATTCCGGCGAGCTGAAAGAAAGCACCATAGGACGGAGCACGGGGAGTGACGCGAAGAGCACGACAGCGCCAAAGAGGCCACCGAGAAGCGAGGCGACGAATGAGGCGCTGAGCGCCCTCGCGGCCTCGCCGTTTTTGGCCATGGGATGGCCGTCCAAAATCGTCGCCTGAGAACCGGAGCTGCCCGGCACGGAAATCAGAATCGAAGTGAAGGCACTCGCGGTATTCCCCACTGCGTCCATGCCCACCAGCAGCGCGATGACCAGCAGGGGATCCTGCATGGTCATCACGAAGGGCAGCATGATCGCCAGGGTGCTCGGGCCGCCGATTCCGGGTAGGAAGCCGACCAAACTGCCGATCAGAACCCCAAGGCACATGAAGGTCAGAGCCTGGGGCTGAAGGACGCCGGCTAGTCCTTCCATGGCCGCTTCGAGCATTCTCTAGCCTGACTCTTTCGGCAAAAGAGCTAAGATTTTGCCTCGCCCAGCGGCAGGTTGTACTTCTGGCGCAGCTTGGTGATGAAATCCTTGGCTTCCTTGGGTATATCAATCTGATCGCGAATCAAGCTCTCAACTTTTTCCGCCGTAACGGGCTTCCAGCCGTCGCCGAAAAACTTATCGCCTTCTTTATCGACTTCCGGGTCTTTCATGAGCTTGGCAAAGGCCTCGCGCAGCAACTTCACCTGATGATCCGGGGTGCCTTGCGGGGCGACCAAGAATTTATCCAGATCGGGGGAGCCGGCCCAGCCAATGAAGGATTGCCAGGCCAATCCCGTGGGTTTTTTCGCGCCCAGGGTCTCGGCAAAGGTTGGGACGTCGGGAAAATCGTCGCGCCGCCGTTCATCCTCGGCCAACACGATCTGTACGACTCCCTCGCGCTGCAAATCCTTGACGAGTTTTACGTTCGCTGTGGCCCACATATCGATTTCCCCCTGGCGTATCGCCAGCTGCAGCTCTCGGCTGCCCGGATATCCATAGATCCAACGCAGGTTCCAGCCGACATACTCCGCGCCCCAAACCGTCATCGCCACCCAGGAACGAATGCCGTCGGTGTCACCCACGACCACCGGTTTGGCGCTCCGGTTCGTGAGCCTCTCACGAGCCTCGTTGCGGATCACGAGCAGGCTGCCCGAGCGGGCGACGCCGCCGATCATTTTATTCCTTCGCGGGTCATACTTGATGGTCGGACCGCCACGAACGAAGTTGCCGATGGCCGACGATGAGTCTTGCATGATCGTCAATCCGTCCGGTTTCATCTCGTTGGCAAAATAATTGTTGGCGATGGTGCCGCCGCCACCGGGCATGTTCTGGACCATGACCTTTGGATTGCCGGGGAGGTACTTGCCGATGAACCGGGACACCAGCCTGGCCGCCGTATCCGTGCCGCCCCCGGTTCCCGAGGAGACGAGGATTCGAAGGGTCTTGCCTTCATAGTAATTGGCTTCAACGGCGTCCGCCGCGTGCACTCTTAAGAGTAGCAAGAACAGTGCGCCTAGCGACGATATCTTGAGCAATTTTCCTGGCATGAAGATAACTCCTTCTCCGGCGACTTGGTTAGGATTTTGCCTCGCCCACAGGCAGGCCATATTTCTGGCGCATCTTGGTGATGAAGTCCTTGGCCTCTTTGGGAATGGCAATGTGGTCGCGAATCACGGTTTCGATTTTTTCCGGACCGTGGGCCTTCCAGCCATCGCCAAAAAACTTGTCCCCCTCCTTATCGACCTCCGGATCTTTCATAATCTTCATAAAGGCTTCACGCAGCAGCTTGACCAAAGGTTCTGGAGTTCCCTCGGGAGCAACCAGGTATTTATCGAGCTCGGAGGCGCCGGCCCAGGCGAGGTAAGCCTGCCAAGCCAGGCCGGTGGGTTTTTTCGCGCCCAACAGCTCAAGGAAAGTCGGCACTTCGGGAAAATCCTCGCGCCGCTGGTCTTCTTCGGTCGCTACGACCTGCGCGACTCCCTCACGCTGCAGGTCTTGGACGAGCTTGGCATTCTGGGTCGCCCATACGTCGATCTCGCCCTGGCGGATCGCCAACTGCAGCTCCCGGCTGCCGGGGTAGCCGTAGATCCAGCGCAGATTCCAGCCGACATACTCCGCGCCCCAAACCGTCATGGCAATCCAATTACGAATACCGTCGGTGTCGCCGACTACGACGGGTTTAGCGCTTTTGTTGGTGAACCTTGCCCGAGCGTCATTTCTAACCAGCAGTAACGAACCGGGACGGGCGACGCCGCCGATGACCTTGAACTTTCTCGGATCATATTTAATAGAAGGACCGCCGCGAACGAAGCTCGCCACGCTGGAAGACGAATCTTGCATGATAGTCAGGCCGTCGGGTTTCACTTCGCTGGCAAAGTAGTTGTTCGCGATGGTGCCGCCGCCTCCACCCATGTTCTGAATGATGACCTTCGGGTTGCCGGGCAAATATTTCGGCAGATAGCGCGCCACTAACCGTCCGGCGGTGTCGGTGCCGCCACCGGGACCGGAGGCGATAAGGAACCGGAGTGTCTTGCCTTCGTAAAACGGCTGGTCCGCGGCAAAGAGCGGCGCAAACAACGTTGGCAAGAGTCCGGCGAATGCCGCGAACCAAATAACTGTGAGAATCTTTCTCCTCATCGAAATCCTCCTTACAGTTCTTGAAACCACTGCGGCAGTCCAATCGCTTTGGATAGGACAAGCGACCGGAGGTACAAGCCCGGCGTATTCTACTATGAAATTCACAGGTAGCAATGGTAAAGTTTGCCCTTAAACGTTTGCCTGCCGCACGGTTTATGTTCTTGGGATCTTGGACAGATGGCGCAGTCACCCATCGCTGATCGCTTTGCCACCGTGATTGACATGGTTTAGAGTAGGATGAATAAATGAGACACAAACTCTGCGCACGCCACGTTGCCAAAGGGATTCTACTCATTGCGCAAACACAAGAAATCAAGTCCTGCTGATATTCCCCATGTTGGGCCGGGCACGCCGTGCGGCGAATGGTTTCGCCGCTATTGGATCGTCGTCGCCACTGCTCAGGAGCTTTACGATATTCCGCAGGCGGTGAAAGTCCTCGGCGAGGATCTGGTTTTGTTTCGCGATCAATTCGGTAAAGTGGGACTTCTTGGCGAACACTGCCCGCATCGGGGAGCATCCCTCGAGTACGGCGATATCGAAGACGGCGGATTGCGGTGTCCTTACCACGGCTGGCTGTTCGACGTCGGCGGCCGCTGTTTGGAGATGCCGGCGGAGGCGAAGGACAGCAAGTTTTTCCAAAAGGTGAACCATCTTTCGTATCCGGTCAAAGAATTGGGAGGGCTGATCTTTGCCTATATGGGGCCGAACAAAGACGATCCGCCGCCGCTGCCGAACTACGCGCCGCTGGTCGAGCGCAGCGGCCAATGGCAGATCGAGCCGGTGCGTCGCGCCGAATACAACTGGTTCAACTTTGTCGAAAACTCCGCGGATCCGGCGCATGTTTGCATTCTCCACCGCCACGCCGGCTACGGCCAGCAATCCTGGGGCAATCAGTTTTTCAGTTACACGGATATGCCGCACTTTGAGTTCGTCGAGATGGATTACGGCATGAAAGTCGTCATGACCAAGGCCGGCCCCGAGGCGGCTACGGAGTTCGTCGACGAAATGAGTCTGGCCTTGCCGAGCATCGTTCAAGTGGGCGATACGGAGTTCGTCCATGCGAAAGTCGATGCGGCGGCGCTGATCAAGGAAGGTTCCCAGTGCGAACATTGGATGTTTGTCACGCCCAACGACGATCACCACTTCATGCTTTTTACCGCGGATAATTACCGGGGTCCGAAAGCGAATTTCTTCGAGAAACTCAAAGCGCTCCGCGCCAAGGAAACGCCGGTGCAGGAAGTTAGGCCGTACGACAAGCGCAAGTTCATACCCTACAAAGGCAACGTCCGCAAGGAAGACCTGGTAACCCAGGGAACGCAGGGGTTGCTTGGCGAGCGGACCGAACAACTGGGTGTTTCCGATCGGGGTGTGATCAAGTTTCGCAAGATCGTTCTCGACGCGATCGATACAGCCCTGAACGGCAGCGAGCCCAAAGGCATCGTCGCGAAAAGTCAAGCGCATGAGCTCTATCGTTTGGAGACTCGGGTGGGCGTGCGGGTGAAGGGCTCAAATTAAGATATGAAGTTCTCGAAAGATCAAACAGGAAAAATGATTCTTCGTCCCTGGATTCCTCAGGATGAGATTGGAGTGGGTGTCATCTTGAACCCTTCGACTGTGCTCAGGGTAGACTCCGTGAGGATCTGATTGTAAACAGGAGGCAAAAATGATTCGCGGAGTTTTGTTGCCAATTATCACGCCGTTCGACGAGAAAGTGCGCGTCGACGAGCAAATGATGCGCCAGCTCGTCGAGTTTCACATTAAAACCGGCGTGCAAGGTTTATTCGTCCTCGGCTCCACCGGCCAGGGTCCGGCCATGACCACCGAAGAGCGCAAACAGACTGCCGCGATCGCGCTCGATCAGGCGAAGTCCCGGGTGCCGGTGATTATTCACGTCGGCACGGCGGATGCTGGCAGCGCGGTGGAGCTGGCGGAGCACGCGGCGGCGCACAAAGCCGACGCGGTGGCGATCGTGCCGCCGTACTACTATTCCGATCACACGGAATACGAAATCATCGCGCACTACAAAGCCGTGCACAAAGCGGTTCAACTGCCGATCTACATCTACGAAAATCCCAAGTATTCCGGCATCTCGATTCCGCCGGGGTTCGCCGTGCGGATGAAAGAGCAGGTGCCCGCGCTCAAAGGCATTAAAGTCGCGTACGGCCAGGGCGCGTTGCTCGAGTATGTCAGGCTTTTGCCCGATGTTTCGGTATTCACCGGCATCTCGGATCTGTACGCTCCGATCCCTTACAGCTTCACCCGTTCCCTCCACCAGCTCGACAACCCGCTGCTAGGCAACCGCGTGTAGGCGTCCCCAGTCGT
>DAIRFP010000230.1:0-6634 GCA_036794995.1 Thermodesulfobacteriota bacterium
AATGATCGCCTGGAGCGGGGTTAGTCCCTTCCGATAACGAACCATTCCCTCTTTTTTGACCTCTCCTCCCACGTAGACATTTCTCTCGGCAAATCGCGTGATGTTCACGACTACTTCCGGACTACGTAGCTGATCCGATGATTTTTCTACAATTAATTGCCCAACTCTTGTCGTTGTCAAGCCGCCTACAGCAATGGCGCCCAGCAGGCTTACCGTAATTTTGCCGTCCGGCTGAACAGCCGCTTCCTGGTTCATCTCTGGATGAAAGGTGTAGCGAATCTGCAGCGTATCGCCCGGTAAAATGATGTATTTTTCATCGGCATCCTTCCCTGCCAATTGCAGCGATGAAATATCTTGACTCGTAAGAGGTTTGACGTTTATCGGCGCGCCACAAGCCGACACAAAGAAGAGCGGCGCCACAACGAGAGCCGTCATACTAACCGTCGCCCTCTGAAGGGCATCAGAAACTCTCCTCATTTAAACCCCCTTGGTTTATCGATATTGTCAAATCCAATTTAAATAAAGCACCGCTACCGAATCGAAGGTCATCCCCGATGATTTGCGCAAGAAATCACTTAAATTGGTCCTGCAGCGAATATTGCTGCTGCGCTATATGTTGTCGCCGCCAACCATCGTGTGGAGTTCTTTGGAGATGAGCTGCTGGAAGCGACCTTTCATTGATTCGTTCAAGATCTCCAGGCTGATTTCATCGACGAGCTGGCCAATTCGGCGTTTTGGAAATGCCTCTTTGGATTCACCCATGGCCGCAATATGGTCGTCTAGGATGATGGCAGCCATAGGCCCGAGGTTTTCCCTTAGCGTGCGGATCATAGACTGAAAGAATCGAAGTGGTATGACGTCCGATAGCGTTTCAACTTTCTTAGCCGATCCATTTTCAGATTCCGTTGGGTAGTTAAGGCCTATATCTCTGCTTTCGGAACTAGCGCCTAGGACGGGCTCGCCGCGCAACATGGGCTCCGGACGAGACAGTTTCGCCTCCAGTCGAGCGTCCCGCTCCACAGCCGTTGTATCGGAAAGGCCGAATATCTTCTCTTTCGGCTCTGGAAAAAATATTTCTTTCGGCTTGCTAGTAACGCTCTTTCGTCGGGCGGCGACAGCCTGCGGCGAAACGGTTATCTCGAGATCTTGAGCGATCTCCTCAATCATGACCGCCTCCACGCGTTCCGTGCGTCGAGCGTAGGCGCTCAGCAAACCATTGTCACACAGGATGTTAACGAGACGCGGTATGCCGCCGGAATAAGTGTGCACCGTCTCGATTGCAGTCGCACTAAACAGCGAGACGCTGCCACCTGAGATCTCCAGGCGCTTGGCAATATATTCCTTGCATTCCATCAAATTCAACGGGCTCAAATGGTGACGTAAGGCCACCCGCTGTTTTAGCTGGCGAAGCTCAGGTTGGTTCAGACGATCGCCCAGCTCAGGCTGCCCTACTAATAGAATTTGCAGCAGTTTTTCCTGCTTGGTCTCGAAGTTTGATAAAAGCCGCACACGCTCCAATACTTCGGCAGACAGATTCTGGGCTTCATCGATGATCAAAGCGACGTTATCGCCCTTCTGATAACACTCAAGCAGGAACCGGTTGAGCAGGGCGAGGTAATCCTGGATGTCATTCTGTTTCTCCACCGGAGAGGTTAACGCAAAATCCTGGCATATACAGCGCAAGAAATCTTTTGGGCTACCAATCAGATCAAAAATTAAAGCGCTGTGCGTATGGCCGTCGTTAACCTTTTCCAAAAGACTTTGAATCAAGGTGGTCTTGCCGGTGCCGACCTCTCCCGTCAACACGACAAAGCCTCTTCGGGCCTTGATCCCATAGACGAGCTGCGCCAGCGCCTCTTCATGGCTCGCGCTCAGATAGAGGAAATTCGGGTCCGAGGTGACGTTGAAAGGTTCCCGAGTCAACCCAAAGTGTTTGCAATAGACAGGCAGCATCGACCCTTATAAGACACCTAAAAAGGACCCGACATATACATCAAAAGAAAACCCACGGTCAAGGCGTCTGCGCGGCTATAGTAGCTTGTTACAACTCAATCCGCGGGCATAGCTCCGCCGTTTGTGAACATCTTTTTTCATTTTCTTGGCACCCACCGTTAATAAGTCGTTGACCGAGTCAAAAAACCCCGCAAGCGAAGACTCTTCCCGGAACCCTTAGCTATCCCGCCAGGCTGAGGGGTCCAGTTGTCGACAGATGCGAATCACTTTTCAGAATAGTCAACTATCGGTCGACAAACACCGCGATGAACAGCCCCAATGCGACGATTCATAGCTTTTAATTTTCGATTCTGCTGAAAAAGTCCCTATTCATGAAAATTCGGGATGAAGAAAATCATTAACCAAGCTTCGATCGTGCGTCATAGAGCGTCTGTGAGCGAAATTATTTTTTCTGTTTTTTGGATCAGGACTTTTTCGGCAGAATCAATTTTCCAGTACTGACCCCACAGCCACCCAGCTCGCTTTGATAAACTCAACGGGAACATCGATGTTGGTCGGCCGATTGAGCAGCTGTAAGAGTATCTTGACACGCCCCCTAGCGTTGGGCGGTTCCTGGATGATACCGACCAAACCATCAAAAGGACCGCCATCGATAGCCACTTGTTGCCCAATCTTAACGTTGCAACGGGCGGAGATAACTCCATCCGTTCTGACTTGAGCCATCAAAAATGCGATTATCGATTCCTCAACGATCGCCGGAGTTCCGTTGAAAGTTACCATCCGCTTCACTCCGGGACACCAAATTATCGAGGCATGCTCGTCTGAGAAAACATCAACGCAAACAAAAAGGTAATTCGGAAATAGAGCAACGATTTGTTTCTTCCGCTTCGCTGATTTGGGCAAGAAAAGTTTTGGAAAGAAGGTCTCGACCCCTCTCAGGCGAAGGTTCACTTCCGCAAACTCTTCCTTCTGAGGCTTGGTGTAGACTGCACACCAATTTTTTTCACGTTGCGTCACTTGTTATTGCGTTCTGTACACCCAGTGTTTGCCCGACCACCGCAACGAATATGCCAGTTAAAGAGACGTCAACTTAAGTGCTGTTAAAAGAACATGTTAGCAATGTTACCGCGTTAAATTTCAGTTCTCCCGGAAACATTGAGTCGGAAAACTTTGTCCGACACGAAACCCTAATGAATCGAAACAAATAATAAAATTGAATTATCGGACAAATGTTTCTGACCGGACACGAATTGCTGTCACGTGATTGAAGACTTGCCTACACAATTGTCAGTGTGTGCTCAGATAAGCGGCGTTTCAGTTAACCCGCCGTTGAGGGTTTGGCGAAGTTGAAGGCCGTGGAAGTCCCTTTGAGTGGCTTGATCGTGTAAGCTGAGACCACGTCACCGAGATCGAAGTCGTCCTGCGGACGGTTTCGACTATCTCGTTACCGCACCATCCATTTTCTCCGTCTCTGGTCTTGGCACCCTTTTCGACTTTGGGCGAGATACTTCGAGTTCGCTGCGGCTTTGCCGTGGCAGGGTCAACCCCTAAAACCATGCTCGCTATACCAACGCTCCGCGCCGGGATGAAACGGCACATCGATGGGCGTCGCCTCGGTATCCTGCCCGAGCTGGTTCAGTCCGGTAAAAGCTCGGGGGTCCCACGGAATCAGCTCCGCGCGTTCCTGCAACGCGGAGCAGACAAGATAAGCCTGCTCCTCCGGCAACGAAGCGCGCGTATAGAGCGGCCAGCCGCCAAAGTCGAGGCAGGCATGATCCGCAATCAGGCCTAGGTAACGTCCCGCGGGAATCACTACTTTCCGCCAACCGATCGCTTGCATCTGCCGCAGGATAGACTCCTCGAGTGTCAGTAAGTCAAAACCCGCTCCCAACGCCGTTTCAATCCAGGTCCCGATGCCCTCATCGAACACGGCATCGATGGTGCCGTCTTGTATGCCTGCGATCCGGCTCTCCTCTCCGGGCCGTGTCACCATTTGCAGACTGCCGCCCCAGGATTCGATATCGCCGAGGCTCAAACCGTAGAGGCCCAACACCTGGTCGGTCAGAATCCGCGTGGCATGAGACGGATCTTGACGAGTGGAAAGCCGCAGCGGCGCGCGCCGCTCTTTGAGCTCAGCAAGGGAACCCATACCGGTACGCGGGTGAATCGCCAGAACGAAACGGTCCCAGGAAGGATAATTGGCGATCGCCCGCACCGGCAACGGCTCCGAAAACATCCCCACGCCACGATAAGCTTGGGTCAGCAGGCTCGACGGATTCATGATCGCCAAATCCAAGTCGCCTCGCGCCACTTCATAGGCGAGATGCGGCGAACCTGTCGCCATGCGCAACGACGGATGAAATTTGTCGCCCGAGCCGTTGCCGACCATGATGCACATGTCGCGGTTGTTCATCCCGCGGGCCGACGGGTCGGAGGCCACATGAACGCCGACCTCCCACAGCAGTTTGATTCGAGCAAAGTTAGCTCCTCGCGGCACTGCATCCATGGTTCAAACCCTCCGTCTCAGCTCCTTAATAAGTCATTAACCGTTTGACAGTTTTCCTGCCTCACAACCAGGGGGCGAGTCCTGGAGAGCGCGGGCACCCGAACCTAAAGGGAGTGTTCAGGCCCGGGCCGTGGAATAACCGCCCATGGAGTGGACTGGGTGGTGGCCGGCAAGGCACAGACCCATTGCCCGCGCTTGGAAGGGCTCGCTCCTTGGTTGTCTCATAGTACGTTCGCTCACAAAGCAAAAATACTATTGTAGAGCTTGATCAACTCCACCTGCTTGTCGTCCCACTCCGGCGAGGGGATCTGCATTTTCTTGCCCTTGAGATCGACCAGATAGCCGACGTCCTTTCGGCTCACCCAGCGTCCCTGGCTTGCCATGATCTCCTGGCCCTGTTTGGAAAGGAGAAAGTCCACGAACAACGCGGCGGCATGCGGGTGGGGCGCTCCCGCCGATATGGATATCGTCGTCGGCGTCTTCACCGGAACGAAGGGCTCGGAAAAAACAAAATCAACCGGCGCCTTGGCATTCTTCAGCTGAAGGACCTCTTCGGGAAAGGCATCAACCACGATGGGAAATTCCCCGGCAACGGCGAGCTGGGCCAATAGCGTGGGCCCCCGACGCATATTGAGTTGCTGCTTCGCCAACTTTCCGGCGTACTCCAACGCCCTACTCCGTCCGTAGAAATCGATCAGCGACGCGAGCCAATCGTAGTCGGTGGTGTCCAGCCCCATCTTGTCTTTCCATTGCGGATCGAGCAGGTCCTCGAAGGACTTGGGCGCTTTGTCCCGCGCAATCATGCGCGCGTTGAAGAGAAAGACCCTGGGTTGAGCGAAGATGCTGTTCACTAGACCCTCTTTGTCGGCGAAGCCGTCGCGCAATACGGTTCGCTCGGGGGCGCGGTAGCGGGCGACCGCTTCGGCTTTGGCCATCACGCCGACGAAGGATCGGCGCGTGTTTATAATATCGGCACGGTGCTTTTTGGTCCGATGCTCGACCAACAACTGTTCGAGTTGCCTGCCGGCGCCGCCGGGCTGAAACCGTACCTTCAAGAAGGGATACTTATTCTCGAAGCCTTTGATCAGCTCCGCCGCCCGATCGCTGCCCATCGCGGCGTACCAGATCACTTCGCCCTCTTTGCGCGCTTCTTTCTCCAGCGCTTCGCTGCGCGCTTTGTCAGTCAGCCGGTTGATTTGCTCCAGGCGCTCTTCCACGGTTGCGCCATGAAGAGCGGCGCCCGAACTGATCATCACGACGATCAAAAGAACCAGCCGCGCAATGATACTACATCCATTCATCTTGAGTTCTGCCTCCGACGCTATTTCAAATAGTCCAGATGTTACCATCGTCATTCCCGCGAACCACCACTAAATCTCCCCTATCCCCTCTTTTCCAAAGAGGGGAACTCGCAATCGGAAGAGAGGAATTTCTAAATACTTACAGAGCAAAATTCTACTTTCCTTCTTGAATCATTCCCCCTTTGTAAAAGGGGGAAGTTATAAGGATGGAAACTACAAAGAAAATTCGCGAGTCTGCCATTCGAAGCACACCGTTTCTTCGTTCCCCTCTTTGAAAAAGAGGGGCTAGGGGAGATTTGACCCCGAGGGGGTCATTGCAGTTGCGCGAAAAAACCTTTGCGGTCCAGTTCCGCGACAATGCTGCTGTCCATAAAGTCGGACGCCTTTTTGCCTTTGAATAGCGGATCGGTGAAGGCCACGCTTTCAAGCTCCAACTGCACCGCCTCCTCCCGCGCGTAGGGCTTGCCCGGCATGCGGCCCAATGAAGCTTCGTAAACTACGTCGAGCCGTTTGCGATCCGTCACCTTCATCTGCTTGGTGATCACCTTTTGCACCAGCGCTTTGTTTTTCTTGCCGAGCGCAATCGCTTCGCCGCTCGCCATGAAAAACGCGCGCAATAAGTCGCGGCGATTTTTCAGCACATCGGTTCTAGTCGAAAGATCACCGACGGTGTTGTAGATCTTCATATCGTCAAGATCGGCCAAAATTTCTATTTTGACTTTGGCCTGAGTTTCCGCCGCCAAAATACTCTCCGGACTGCCGATAGTGCCGTCCATGCGTCCTTGCAGCATCAGCATGATTCGCTTGTCCGCTTCGCCGATGCCGGTCGCAAGAATCTTCACGTCTTTATCGGGAGTGAGCCCAAGCATTGATA
>DAIRFP010000230.1:6734-8266 GCA_036794995.1 Thermodesulfobacteriota bacterium
GTATTGCCGGAAGGTATATTGATAAGTTTCGCGTCGAGTCCGTATTTCTCGTAGAGCTTGGCTTCCTCGGCAATCCACAGTGGCAAGCGGATACCCGAAGTCGTGGCGTAGGAGATCCTGATCGGAACCAGTTGCGCGTTGCCTAGGGTTGCGAAAGTGGCGAGAGAAACAAAAACTGCAAAGAGAATTCCACGCATGATTTCCTCACCCTCTCCAGTCTGAGGCGTCACTGATCTGTTCTATTCCGCCGAGGTACTCATGGCCCGGTTGACGAGACCAAACCGAGATGAGTCGAGCGGCAGCGGTCCCATCGTTGACATGCTGGTGGCTGATCATAGGCGGGATACAAATCAGATCACCTGCCTCCCAAGGATGTCGCGTGCCCTCGTGAAGGTCATAACCCCGGCCCTTCACCACCAACAAAAGCTCCTCGAAAATGTGACGGTGGTCACCGCCATGCTCTCCCGGACCTATCTCCTGGACCATCAGATCCAAGGCCGAAGCTGCCACTTCGGTCCATCGACTGATATAAAACTTCAGTTTTCCTTGCCGCGTCGACTCCCAAGAGCAGTCCAACCCGCGGATCACTCGAGGAGCTTCTCTCTCTATCCGATTCTCTTCCGCAAGTCTGGCCAAAAACCAATCGTACCGAGTTCGGGTGGCCAGAGGAATGGTAACCAGTCGCCGCGCCTGAAAGATGGTTTCACGCTCGCGATCCGCTTCTGACTGTTCCCGCCGCAAAAGCCCTTGGCCATGCCAAATTCTCACTTGCGGCAGCCAGGCGCGAAATCCCTCGTCAGAGCTCGCGGCAAACTGATACGTCGTGTACGGCGGGATGATCACCAAGTCGCCTGTCGAAAACGGGAACTGGGCGCCATCCTGAATGGATTCTCCGCTCCCTTCAATAATGTAGGCGATGAGCGACGGGATCATGCGCCGCGGCTCGGTTGGCGCACCCGGCCGCAGCGCCAGAAAACCGCAGGTCAAGGCGCTCAGAGGCGCCACCGTATAGCGGCTAAAAACCCGCATATCTCCCAGCGCGAACTCGCCCTTCGCGAACATGGCGGGCTTGATCACCCGCGGCAGGATGTTGATCCGCTCTTGCTCGCGCTTTTGTTTAACGAAGCGCGCCTCATAGTCATAGTAATTTTCCGCCGATGTTTCTTGTTTCTTCGACTGCTCCCGTTCTCGTTCCATCTCAGCCATGATTGTGCTCCATGTCACCCTCCATCTTGTGGCCATCCCGCGTAGGGGCGACCGGCCGGTCGCCCCTACTCATCCAATTCCTAGATCGGATTATTCATGCTTGTAGAAAAAACTACGACACGGTGTCGATCGAGGGGTGAGCCTGGAGGAGTGAAGGCACAGAGACGAACAGGCTCAATGCCGTCTTTGGTACTTGAGTCGGCGCTGGCATTTTCCCAGGCGTTCGCTCCACCAATTCAGTTTGCGAGTCGCCCCAAGGTACAGGCCCATTGCCGTCGCTCCGGAGGGCTCGCTCCTCGATCGCTGTCACGCGTGAATAATCCGGG
>DAIRFP010000231.1:0-8150 GCA_036794995.1 Thermodesulfobacteriota bacterium
AGTTTTCAATCAGAAATATCCGAAACCTTCGTGTCCTTCGTGATCTTCGTGGTGACAATATCTTTCGTCAAGTGCTGCATCCGTGATGACTAACGGTCAGAAAATTTGCCAAGCGGTAGGGGCGACCGGCCGGTCGCCCCTACATTCTGAAGGAGACAGACATGTCGGAGTATGAACCTCTGGAGATTCGCGGTTTTTACCGTTCCCATTCGCACCTGCCCATCTGGGAAGTCATGGACAAGGCGGGGATCTGGGAGAAAGTCGGACTCAAAGTAACTTTCGAGTTTTGCGACAGCTCAGAGGCGGCGGAGAAGGCGCTATTCGATGGCAGCGTCGATTTTGTCTCTGGGAACCACATCTCGCCTTATTTGCTGGTGCGCCGGGGAAAACCGATTGTCAGTCTCACTTCGCCTTCCAACAGCGTGAACGACAAGTTGGCGGCGCGTTTCCCTATCAAGCAAGTTTCCGAATTGCGCGACAAACGCATCGGCGATACCACACTGGTGGATTCCATCGGCGGTTATCATCACCCGCGCGGTAATCATATGTTGTATGTCATGCGCGACGGCTTGCGTCTCGATGAAGTGGAATTTGTTGAGCTGACGGAATCCAATAACGAGTTTCATGCAATGCAGCTCGAAGTTGTCAAGTCCGGCAAAGTCGACGCAATCTTTGTTACCGGAAATACCGATAAGTTCGAGCAGGCCGGCTTGCATGTTCTGCCCTTGGATCCGCTGCCCATGATCAATGGGCCGACGTTGACATCGACATTGACTACGTTGCAGAAAAAAGCGGGATTAGCGGAGCGGTTGGTGAAAGCGCAAGTGATGGGTATCCATTTCGCGCGTACCCGGCGGGGCGAGACGGAAGATATTCTCGAAGGGTTGCGCCAACGGGTGCCGGAGGCAAAAAACGTCGCCTATCGGAGTGTGGCCAAACTGTTGCCCAAGCCCTATCCGGATCATGAAGGCGTGGCGAATGCTTACAAGCTCTGCTGCCTCAAGAGTCCCGAGACGGAAGAGATCAGCCCGATGGCACTGTGGGATCTTCACTATCTCAGAGAGTTGGACAACTCAGGGTTCATCGATTCGCTTTACGCAAATAACTGAAAATTTCTGTTTTCGTCAACACAAGTTTTCTGCTTCGAATCGGAGAAATCTCCCCTGGCCCCTCCCTTCGACTGCGCTCAGGGCATGCTTTTCAAAGAGGGGTAGTGCTATGGGACCGTGAGGAATTAAGAACTTCGTGCAAAATCCCCCTCTAAAAAAACTAGCCAAAGATATTTGAAATTTTGGGAAAAAACTGTGTCTCGCGCAAAGACGCAAAGGCGCTAAGGTTCGGAGAAATAGATAATAAATGTTTTCTTTGCGTGCTTGGCGTCCCTTCGGTGGGGTTCAGGACAGGCTAAACTCAGGACATGTTGCAGGCGAAGAAAAAGTTCGTCATGCCCGCCCTTCGACGGAACTCGGATAGACTCCGGCGGGCATCGAGGTGACGGACAACGTCCGTCATACCGTTGGAAAACGGTATCCAGGTGACGGAGTGGGGAGAAAGTCGACTTCAAGTCGACAGGTTTAGAATCCCTCGGCTTAGAGCCGAGGGATGTTCAATTTTTTGCCCCCTCACTCTACCGCCAGAGGAGAGAGAACCCGTCGATTCTTAGACAACATGCTTCGGAAGTTCGCGCGGTTGACATTGACTTTCCCGTGGGGGACTATTCGGGCGTGCTCTGAGAGGAGTCTAGAGTCGTCTTTGGCAGAGGTGAAAATGGCATTAAGCCGGATCCGACAAACCATTCTTTCATTTGAACGAAGATCCAGAAGACAATCCCATCTCCCCTCGCGGGAGAGGGTTAGGGTGAGGGCTCCCGTCAAGGAAGAGGAAGTTGATGAACTCGGCACCAGTGAGAAATCCACTAACGTTCTCTTGTCGTCTCCGGCCTCGCCGCACGCATCCCGGAGCTGTTGTGAAGAACAAAAAAATGTCGGATTGGTGCTGAATCTATCTGCCGCCACTAGACATGTAGTGGCGGCGAGCGCGATGTTCCTGCTCTGTCTCGCACTCACGGGACAAAGTGCGGCGCAATCCAATTGGCAAAAAGAATGGGAGAAAACGCTTGCCGAGGCCAGGAAAGAAGGGCAGGTCAATATCTACATCTATCGCTACGAGCGGGTACTCGAAGACTTCAAGAAGGAATACCCCGGCATCAATGTCGTGTCCGTCGCCGGACGAGGCAATGAGTTGACAACGCGGCTGATGACGGAACGGCGCGCCGGCAAGTATATCGCCGACGTCTACAGCGGCGGCACCGGCGGCAACTACAACGTCCTTTATAAGGGCAAGGCGCTGGACCCCATCAAGCCGGCTTTGATCCTTCCCGAAGTCGTCGACGAATCGAAGTGGTTCGGCAAAGAGCACCGCTATGCCGACGCCGATGGGAAATATGTCTTTGCCTACCTGGCCAGTCCTAGCGACGCGCAGCTCGCTTTTAACTCGAATCTGGTTAACCCAAAGGACTTCAAGTCCTATTGGGATGTGACGAATGCCAAATGGAAAGGCAAAATCGTGTCGCTGGATCCGCGGGACGGCGGATTGGGCGCGACCATGCAGTTTTTCTACTACAACCCGGAAATCGGTCCGGAATTCATTAGAAAGTTTTTTGGCGGCATGGATATTCAGTTCGCCAAGAATTTCCGCCAGATCACCGACTGGTTGGCGCAGGGGAAGTTTGCCATTTGCATGGGTTGCAAGGATTCGATGAGAGCTAAAAACCAGGGACTCCCGGTGGAAGATTTCGACACGACGCGGTGGAAAGAAGGCTCGAGTTTTTCAGCGGGGGGCGGCTCCCTCAGCTTGTTGAACCAAACCCCGCATCCAAATGCGGCTAAAGTTTTCATCAACTGGTTTCTTTCAAAGAAAGGACAGATCGCCCTGCAGAAGCTGGGTGACGTGGACGATCCGCCTAATTCGCGGCGGGTGGATATCCCGAAGGATGATGTGCCCCTGACCAATCGTTTGGCGCCGGAGGGAAAATATTTCGACGTGGTGAAGCCAGAATACTCCGATCTGACGCCGATTGCAGATCTCGCGAAGGCGATCATGGCGGCCAACGAGGCGAAGAAGTAAGCCAACAGGGCTGTTGCAGGCTTGTCAGCGGGACGCCATCGGGAAGCGTCTAACCTCTCGCTCGATCCGGGTCGCAGCATCCGGATTCACGCTGGGGCAGACCGGAGAGCGTGCTTAATCCAAAAACGGAATCCCCCGCTGTTTGACTTTGGCTTGCTCATAGGGAAGTATTCTGCCCGTGCAAGAAGGAGTCGGGATCAAGAAAGGTTGTGCATGATCGGTCGCCAAGTCACGAATGTCGGCGCGCTATTGACGGGGTTAGTACTCTTCTTGCTTTCGACCTACACCCATGCCGCCCAAGTTGACTGGAACAAAGAGTGGGAGCAGACGCTTGCCGCCGCCCGGAAAGAAGGGCAGGTCAACGTTTACATCTACCGCTACGAGGGCTTGCTGCAAGACTTCAAGCGCGAGTATCCCGGCATCAACGTGGTGTCGGTCACGGGTCGAGGCAGTGAGCTGACCAACCGCATCATGGCCGAGCGGCGCGCAGGAAAGTTCATCGCCGACGTCTATAGCGGCGGGACCAACAGCCTGTTTAATACCCTATACAAGGGCAAAGCTCTCGATCCGATCAAGCCGCTGCTGCTTTTGCCCGAGGTGACCGATCTCTCCAAGTGGTATGGCAACGAGCATCGCTACGCCGATCCTGAAGGCAGATATATTTTTGCTTTCATCGGCTCTCCAAGCAACGCGCAGTTGGCCTACAACACCAAGATGGTCGATCCGAAAGAGTTCAGATCCTATGCAGACGTGGTCAATCCCAAATGGAAGGGCAAGATCGTCTCTCTCGATCCGCGCGACACGGGCCTGGGCGCGACCATGCAATTTTACTATTACAGTCCCGAGATCGGGCCCGAGTTCATGAAAAAGTTTTTCGGCGGCATGGAGGTCACCTATGCCAAGAACTTCCGCCAGATGACGGACTGGCTGGCGCAGGGGAAATTTGCCATCTGCATGGGCTGTAAGGACTCCATGCGGGCGAAGAACCAGGGCCTGCCGGTAGACGATTTCGATACCAACGGATGGAAGGAAGGCTCGAGTTTCTCCGCCGGTGGCGGATCTTTCAGCTATATGAATCAGGCGCCGCACCCGAACGCGGCGAAGGTTTTCATCAACTGGTTTCTCTCGCGCAAAGGACAGATGGCGCTGCAGAAACTGGGCGACGTCGACGATCCGGCCAACTCCCGGCGGATCGATATTCCCAAAGAGGGTATACCGCCGGACAACCGATTGCAGGCCGGAGTGAAGTATTTCGATGTGGTGAAGCCGGAGTATGGCGACATGAAACCGATCTTTGATTTGGCTAAGGAGATCATGGCGGCGGTGGAGAAAAAATAAGGAGCCCACCATGCTGACGCGCGAAGAGAACGAAACCCTGACCCGAGTCGGTCGCGGCACTGCGGCCGGAGAACTGCTGCGCCGGTACTGGCAGCCCGTGGCTGCTGCCGGCGAACTTACCGACGATAAGCCGATCAAAGCTTTCCGCCTCCTTGGTGAAAACCTGGTTGTGTATCGCGACAAGCGGGGACGCTATGGCGTGGTTGGCGAACAGTGCCCGCATCGCAAAGCATCGTTGGCCTTTGGCCGCGTAGAGGAAGACGGCATTCGCTGCCCGTATCACGGTTGGAAGTTTGACTGTACAGGAAAGTGTCTTGAGCAGCCCGCGGAACCCGAATCCGGCGGATTCAAAGATAAGATCAAACATATCGCGTATCCGGTGGAGAAGTTAGGCGGGCTCTTGTGGGCCTATCTTGGACCGGAGCCCAAGCCGTTATTACCGCGCTGGGACGTGCTGGCGTGGGAGAACGGCAAACGCTGGATCCAGGTTCAAGAAATTCTGCGCTGCAACTGGCTCCAGCCCATGGAGAACTCCGTCGATCCATCGCATCTTTACTGGCTCCATGGCGACACGGCGCACTTAGCCCCCACGGTGGACCATTACGAAGAGCAGCATGAATTCACGCCGTTCGAGCACGGTATAATGAAACGGCGCGTCACTCCCGGAAGAAAGCCGGGCGCTCCCCCCATCGTCGACCAGCACCCACTGCTATTTCCGAACACTTTGCGCCACGTGTTCAGAGAGAAACTGTTTAGCGGCGGGTTGCGCCATAATTTGCAGATCCGCGTGCCCGTGGACGATGCACATACACAAGTGTTCGTCGTTTATTTTTCTCCCGGCGAGAGCGATCACTCGCCGGCGGATGGCGACGCGCCGTGGGAATACTTTCCGATCAGGGATGAGAAAGGCCAGTATCGCCTCGATCATGTGCTGGTCCAGGATGCGATGGCTTGGGAAACCCAGGGGGCGATCACGGATCGGACCCAGGAACATCTCGGCGTCGGCGACGAGGGAATTATTATCTTTCGGAAGCTTTTGCAGGAGCAGATCGCCATCGTGCGCAAGGGCGGCGAGCCGCTCGGAGTCATCCGCGATCCGCAGATGAACCGAATAATCGAGTTCGATGTGATCAATGAACGAATCGCTGTTTACGGCACTGAGAGGCAGAAGGTCGCGTGAGCGCGAAGGAGCTTTGGAATACTGGAAGAATGGAATGCTGGAATATCGGGTTTTAAAGCCATTATTCCATTGATCCAAGATTCCATCATTCCAATGGCTTTTTCAGGAGGAGCTTTCAATGGCAATTGATCAAAGACCACAGGATCTCAAGCCGGAACGAATCGACACCTACAAGGACTGGCAAGCAGAGCAAAAGATTCCAGTCGTGCACGGGTTCTTCGTCGAGGAGATCAACAAAGTCGAGCTCGAATACTGGGACCTGAAAGGCGTTCCCTGTTCTTTCGTTGTTCTCGACGGCACCGGCGGCACCAACGACGCGTACGTTTGCGAGATCCCGGCGGGCGGCAAGACCAAGCCGCAGAAACATATGTACGAAGAGATGGTCTACGTGAGCAAGGGCTACGGCGCGACCACCGTCTGGCAAAGAGACGGCAAGAAGCACACCTTCGAGTGGGGACCGGGGAGCATGTTCGCGATTCCGATCAACGCCGATTATCAGCATTTCAATGCCAGCGGCAGCGAGTCGGCGCGCTATTTCGCCGTGACCAACTGCTGCTTCATGATGAACTTGTTCCACAACGCCGATTATATTTTTAACAGCGACTACACTTTTTTCGACCGCTTCGATCCGCGCACTGAGGGCTACTTCAGCGGCCAGGGCGAGCTCACGGGGCGGTTTTTCTTGACGACCAACTTCGTGCCCGACACCCACACGCTCAAACTCACCGCCTACAACGAGCGCGGCAAGGGCAGCACCAACATGAAGTTCAACCTGGCGAAAAACACTATGGGTGCGCATATCTCAGAATTTCCGGTGGGGACCTATAAGAAAGGGCACCGGCATGGTCCTGGCGCCCACGTGATTATCTTGACCGGCCAGGGCTACTCGATACTGTGGCCGGAAGGTGAGGAAATGAAGCGGGTCGATTGGAAGCCTGGAAGCGTCGTTGTTCCTCCCGATCGGTGGTTCCATCAACATTTCAACTCCGGCGCCGCGCCGGCGCGCTACCTGGCGCTCCGTTGGAACAACTGGCGCTTTCGTTTCATGCGGTCGCAGGACGGCGAGGGCGGCACATTCACGAGCGTCAAATTGGGCGGCGGCCAGATCGAGTTCGAGGACGAAGATCCGCAAATTCACAGCGACTTCGAAGCGGCGATGCGGGAAGTCGGCGCCAGCTGCGCGATGGGCTCGTATCATCCGGGGTGCACGCAGAAGTAAAGCACCGGTTGTCAGCATCACGGGCGACGTCGTGTGAAGTCTAGCGCCGGCATCGGGAGATGAGTGAAACCGCGTGAGCTGATCGGATATTTAGCCATTTTGCTGGTCCTCGCTGGCAACGAGCGAGGGCTGGGCGCGGACGCAGTTTCAGGCTCCGAGCAAGACTGGGAGCGCACGGTCAAAGCCGCCGAGCAGGAAGGCCAGGTCGTCGTCTACAAAATTGCCCAAGATGCGGAATGGCAGGCCTTCCAAAAAAAATTCCCCAAGATCAAAGTCGTTCTAATCCAGGGCAACGCAGCGCAAATTCAACAACGGCTTTTAGCTGAGCGCAGAGCCGGAAAATTTCTCGCCGACGTTGTGCGGCTCGGCGGTGGGACGTCGACATCGCTCTACAAGGCGAAGGCGCTCGATCCAATCGGCCCGGCGCTGATGCTCGCCGAAGTCAAAGACGTTTCGAAATGGTTCGACGGCAAACATCACTACAACGACATTGATAACCAATTTGTCTTCGTCTACGCAGCCTTCCCTTTGCATTTGCTCGGCTACAACCAAAAATTAGTCGACCCGAAAACATTGACGAGCTATTCGGATCTCCTCGATCCCAAGTGGAAGGGAAAGATCACTCTCAAAGATCCAAAAGAGCCCGGCGGCCAAAGTCCGCTGCTCTTCCTGTATCACAACCCGCAGCTCGGCCCGGAATATCTTAAAAAGCTTTTCAGTGCCACCGCACTTACGCTCGTGCGCGACGACCGGCAACAGACAGACTGGCTTGCCGCCGGCAAATTTCCACTCACGCTGACCTCCAAGGCGACTGAGGTCGAAGAAGCGAAAAATCAAGGATTACCGGTGGATGTTCTTGACGCCCATGCGTTTAAGAGGGACGGAGTCGGTCTCGAAGCCGGCGGTACGATGCTTGCCTTGATGAACAAAGCGCCTCATCCCAATGCCGCCAAGGTCCTGATTAACTGGTTTTTGTCGCGTGAAGGACAAATCGCTATTCAAAAAACCGGCCCGGAAGACGCGGGACAGAACTCGCTGCGCGAAGATATTCCCAAAGAGCATTTGCGCGCGTCGTTGCTACGGCAGAAGGGCGTTAAATATGTTCGTCTGTGGGGAGCGGAAGTGTGGGACCGGGAATCGGTCGCTAAATTCGTCAACGAGCTGGTGAAGTAGCGAAATGGGACACCCGTTCCTGTTGTTCAAAACGTTCAAGCCGTTCAAATCGTTAACAGAAGTTTCAGCATCGGAGAATTAACCGCAAAGGACCTAGCGCGGTAAAGCCGCAAC
>DAIRFP010000232.1:0-4960 GCA_036794995.1 Thermodesulfobacteriota bacterium
GGCATTGCGGCCGGCGTAAAGGCAGTGCTGACGCCGTCCATTTCCGGCGCCATCGTCATGATGAACGCCGACGGTACAGCCAACGTTTTGAGCAGCACGGTGGAGATGGGCCAGGGCTCGGAGACCACCATGGCGCAGATTGTCGCCGAAGAGTTGGGAATCTCGTTCGATCGAGTGCATATCGTGCAGCCGGATACCGACACAACGCCCTATGACACCATCACGGCGGGGAGCCGCTCGACCTACCATATGGGTAATGCCGTCCGCATGGCTGCGGGAAAGGTCAAAAAGGAGCTGTTTGAGGTCGTGGCGGCGAGACTCGAAGCCGATGCGGAGGATCTGATCGCCCACAATGGTCGCATTTCGGTGAGAGGCACTGAAGAGCGCGGCATGACTATCAGCGAAGCTTTCTTGGCCAAATTCGGCAGCCTCGGTACCACGCTTGCCGCAGAAGCCATTTGTCAACCGACGGCTATCCAGATGGACCCGGAAACCGGCCAATCGGAAAAGTGTACAGAATATTGGTTTCCCTCAGCAACAGCCGCCGAGGTGGAGGTCGATACGGAGACGGGGCAGGTCAGAGTTTTGCAGTTTTTTTGCGTGGGCGATACCGGCACGGCGATCAATCCGAGACACTGCGAACAGCAGCTTTTGGGGGCGGCCATTACGCATCTAGGGCTGACGCTTTTTGAAGAAATGATTTTTGCAGAAGGACAATTGGTGAACGGTTCACTGCTCGACTATCAGGTCGCTTCGATCAAGGACATGCCGGAGTCCTTTCGGCCTATTATCGTCGAGGTCCCGCATGAGACGGGTCCTTTCGGCGCCAAAGGGGCGGGAGAGACCGGTGCTTTGACGGTGGCCCCGGCTATTGCTAATGCGATTCAAGACGCCGTCGGTGTTCGTATTCGCGATTTGCCTATCACTCCGGAGAAGGTTTTGCGGGCCCTCGGGGAAAAAACCGGTGAATTGCCGACGCAGAATAGGTCTCAATGAAGCGCGACATTACCTTCGGCATCAACGGGCGACAGGAAACGCTCAACGTCGACGACGCGGATACGCTGCTCGAGGTTCTCCGTGACCGCTTCAAACTGTGGAGCGTGCGTGAGAGCTGTGGGGTTGGAGCGTGCGGGAGCTGCACTGTATTACTCGACGGCCGGCCCGTCAGTTCATGCTTCTTCCTCGCGGTTCGCGCAACGGGACACGACATCGTGACCATAGAAGGCCTGAGTGACGGCCAGACGCTCCATGTTATTCAAGAAGCTTTCGTGAGCCAACGCGCCTTGCAATGCGCTTATTGTACTCCAGGTTTCGTTCTTTCCGTTAAAGCGCTTTTCGATGAGACGCCCAATCCTTCCGATGAACAGACTAGAGAGTATCTCGCGGGAAATCTCTGTCGCTGTGCCGGCTATGCGGATATCGTGCGCGCCGTTCGGTCGGCTCAGGAGAAGTTGACTCAAGCCCCCGTCGATAAAGATCCGCGAAAGTAACCGCGAGGCTGTTTGTCATTCAGCGAGTTCATTTTTTTTCTTGGATGTATCCGATCGCTCCACGGAAAAACAAATTTGTCCCCAGATAGCCGCAATTGTTCGGCGGTGGTGAGCTTAGCCCTGTCGGCCGCGGACCCTGCTCTAGCTAACTCACCCAAATTACGAGTGATATTTTTTTCCCGGGATGTTGGCATGCAATGTGCTCCCTGCCTGGGAAACTCTAGTCACTATTAAAGCAGGTGCTTATGATAGGCGTTGTGCAGACCGTCGAGCCTTCTGCAACTGCGTCACCCCTCCGCAGTCTCGATAGATTATTTGAAGCCGCGAAAAAGAGAACGATCATCCAGCTTCGCTGGCCGCTCGTTATCCTGTGCTCCTATTTGCTTCTCTATGCGCCCAATAGCTGGCTCATGCCGGCTCAAACCAACGCCGTCCTGGTTTTCTATCTGCTGACCAATGCTACGCTTTATTTCGTGGCTGATGACTTTTTCGATTCACCCTATTTTTATGGTCCGTTGTTGCTTTTTGATACGCTTTTTCTGGTGGTTTCTCTTGCCGTGACCGGCGGTGCAACCGCGGATTTCTATCTGGCTTGTTTTTTTACGCTTGCGCTGAGCTGCGTTTGCAACGACTCTCGCGGGCTGTTCGTCGCGACCCTCCTCGCTCCGGCTCTCTACGCTTATGTGGTTTTCAATTCCTCGGACGTCCATGATTCGAGCGTTTACCTCCGTCTGCCTTTTCCCCTCGTTATCGCCATGTTCTATGGCTACTTCGCGCAGGTCGAACGTATCAAGCGGGTCGCGAGAGAGAAGGAGGAGCAAGCCAGAAGGCAGCAGCAGGCTGCCGAGGAGATCCAACAACAACGTGACCGCCTTGAGGTCCTCCGTGAGATCAACCTCGCGGTGACTTCAACGATGGATCCTCAGAAGCTTATCGACGTTTTCCTGGAAAGGGCACGGCTGCGATTGCCATACGCGGCGGCTATCCTGAGGTTACGACACCAAGAGAGTAAGGTTCTCGAAACCATCGCGTCCCAAGGTATCGACAGGGCTGAGCTTTCGATGTCGACCCATCCGCTCGGCTGCTTCGATGAGATTGGCGAACCTCGGTCGCCGCTTAAGTTCGACAACGTCTTCACGGATCCCCGCATCAAGAGCGTCGAACTGTTTCGTCAACAGGGGCTCATTTCCTTTGTCGAAATACCGATGATTGCCAACGACGAGGTGTTGGGCAGCTTGATTTTCCTGACCCGACAAGAACATGTTTTTGTCGAGGAAGAGATAGAGTTTCTTTCAACAGTGGCCGGCCAGGTTGCGATCGCCATTCACCATTCGCAGCTCTTCGACGAGGTCCAACGACAGGCAGCCGCGTTGCGACAAACGAACAAGGCGAAGGACGAATTCCTCGGCGTGGTCTCGCACGAGTTGAAAACTCCTCTAAACGTCATCTCCGGTTATAGCAATATGCTCAGTGAGGGGATGCTCGGAGAGGTCACGCCAATCCAAGAAAAAGCTCTGCAAACCGTATCGAGACAATCCAAAGAACTGCATCACGTCATCGATAGCGTATTACAAGTCAATCATATCGAAGCGGAAATGCTGCAGGCGGAATGTCAGGAGGTCAACTTTTGGGAGTTTCTCTCCGAGTTGCGGGCGTTCTACGATTACCCCGTAGGCAAAGATGTTAAGCTGGTTTGGGAGTTTCGCGCGGATCTTCCCAATCTCTATGCAGACAGGGGAAAACTGCGACATATCCTCGAGAATCTGATCAACAATGCGATCAAATTCACTGACCAGGGTAGCGTTACGATTGCGGCACGAAACCTCGCGGCTAAGAAGCTCATGGAGTTCAAGGTAACCGATACCGGCATTGGCATACCGAAGGAGTTATTGCCGAGTATTTTTGAAAGGTTCCGCCAAGTGGATAGTTCGGACACGAAGATCTACGGCGGTGTGGGGTTGGGACTCTACATTGTGAAAAAATACACCAGCTTGTTGAGTGGTACGATTCAGGTCGAGAGTAAGCTCGGCCAAGGCACGACCTTCACCTTGCGCGTTCCCTGTGAGCCGCAAACTTCGTCTTCCGCACAAGAGCAGCTGTCGTTTTTGATGGGAAACACAAGGGCGGGCAGCAGTCTCGCGTAAAAACCGGCAAGCGCCGAATCGCTCAACAGACGCTCGGATCAACACGCATTTAACGGGGAAAGTCTGAAAGAGCCCGATGGTCGCGCCGCAAATACATTCTCACCCACAGGTCGTAAATATTGTCGGGGCGATAGACGTCGATCTGCCGTTGCCCGAGGGCATTTTCGACCACGACGCTGATGGAAAAATCCTGCCAGGAGATCCCTAACAACCGTTCACGTCTCTGGCCCACAAGGGCTCCGACGGTTCGCAGCAGCTGAGAGACGCTATGCCCGTCGGTGATACTGCTTTTCGGCCGGCGGCGGTTCCGGCTTTCACCTTCCATGCGCTCGATGTCACCCAGGGAATACCGGTAGCGTTTCGCCGGTAGGGAAGAAGGAAGCGTAAACCTTTCCTCGTGTCCGTGTGATTGGGGTTGAGACTTGTTTTTCCATAGCTTCTGCAAACGGTTTTTGCTCAGGCGTGAAAGAGGTGTGCTCTCGCTGGCGGTGGTGCCGGATAAAGACCAAACCAGGTAGCAGTCCACCGTGCATTCGAGATTGAATGTTTTTAGACGCAGGTTTTCAAGATCTTGGCCGATGACTCTCAAGTGGCGGGGATAATCCAACGGCGCAAATGGCTTCTCCGCACCTTCGGCCTGGCGCTGAGTCCCAAACTTATTAGCTCTTTGGCCGGTGTTTTTAATCGCTGCCAATCGCAGCGCCCCCCGGCGCAGCGGAGATGGCGTGCGCCGGATTCCGCGGATAATTCTATTGATGGGGAGTTTGTAGTTACAGTTGAGGCAAAAGCTCGTGATGGAAAGTTCCTTAGTTTTGATCGGCGCCTTTGCCGTGGAGAACCCCAGGTAGTAGTTGCATTGAGGGCAGGGGCGTGCGCGATATTTTCCCATCGGGCTATCCTGATAACTCGATGTTTTTAGTTCGATAGCAGACAAAAGTCAAGGTGACCGGTGAGCAACCGGCAATCGAGGTTGGTGGCGAGTTTTCGAATCCAGAGGTGTCGGAATCCCAAGTAATTGGTTGCCTTCGATGTCATATATTGACCAAACCGCGACCGAACCGAACCCCGCTCGCTAGTGTAGTGCGTCTTAAGTCCCTTGACATTCGACTCTACACTTTCAGGCTCCACAGGGGTGGGACTGGAGCCCGTGGGCAGAGAAACGGAAAGGTTACGTCAGGCCCCAACGGTGAGAAACCCTACTCGACGGGGTCGGGGCGGTGGCCCTCAAGCCACCGGCCCATTGCCCACGGGCGGAAGGCCCGCCCGTGTGGAGCTTTCAAATGTAAAGAAGCGTTGGACGCACTACACTAGCAAGGTGAGGACGGG
>DAIRFP010000232.1:5060-8138 GCA_036794995.1 Thermodesulfobacteriota bacterium
GGGGCGGTGCTTGGTGAGAATGCGAAGAGATTTTCAGGCTTTAAAAAATCTCTTCGGTTTAAGCCGTTTCAAATCGTTCAAACGGTTCAAAGTGGGTTCAAGAGAAAGCCGGGGGAGGGACACCTTCCTCGGCTTTTTACTGCTGAGGGGACGCCGGGAAAATCAGCGATTTGATGACCACCGGAACCGATCCGGAAGATTGGATTAGCGCGCCGATGTCGATGTAATCAAAGTCATTGAGCGCGATACCGTCGATGGAAATGATTGGGTTTTGAATCTGCAGCTCTTCTTGAAAGTGAAGCCCGACGATACCGCCAATATCGCCATCGTTAACCAGCACCAGGGGATGGCCCTTATCCAGAATGTTTTTGAGTCCTGCCACCAGGCCCTGAGAAAACGACTGAAGTCGGGAAAACGTCGCGGAACCCTGCCAGTGAAACGCGATCGCCACGGGTTGGCGGGCGTTTAGCAAATCCAATCTCCTAAGCGCGTTGAAGGTAGCGTCCTTCACGGCGTCCTTGCTCAGTTCCTCCGCTTCCAGGTCGAACTCCGGCGCGACGACGGGAACATTGCGCACGGGAACCGCGTCCTCGGGGGTGATAAAGATCGTATTGCCGCTTACCTGAATCGTGTACTGAGACGCGCCGATGACCGTGGCGCGGATGCGGGCTGTGGGTTCCATAACCAGCATGCTCAATTCGGGCATGCGACGATGAATTTCATCGGCGATCAACGGCCCGAGATCACCGAAGCTGGTCTTTTCCCGATTATAGATGAACTCCGAGACGCCGCCGGAAAACATGACGGAGTCGACCTCGCCACGATAGGTCAAAGGAGGTAATCGCAGCAACCCTTTGATTTCCTCAGATAGGGGCTCTTGCCTCAGCACGGCGAAAAGTTTATCCACCATTCCAGAGGCCATCGCCTGTATACCTTCTTGGGGCAGCTTCTGACCGAGCTCGAGGCTCATGCCCGCCCAGGCAGCGTGCTTTCGTCCGGTCTCTTCAATTCGTACCACGGCTCTGTCTTGATCGAAGGCCACCAGACGCGCACCGATATCAATGGCTGACACTTCCTGAACTTTACCGTTGTTGCAGAGGGCGAACTTGCTGGTGCCACCGCCGATATCGATATTCAGGACAACCCCGCCGATCTTGGCGGAGTGCGCGGCCGCGCCTGAACCGTGGGCCGCCATCGTCGCTTCGAGACCATCGCCGGCACTGACGGCGACGAACTTACCGGCCTCTTTGGCGAACAGCTCGGCAATCGCGCGAGCGTTGCGCCGCCGGACCGCGACCCCGGTAAGAATGAGCGCGCCGGTATCGACTTCGTCGCGGCGGATGTTGGCGTTCTTGTATTGCTCGTTGATAAACCGTTCCAGTGCTTCGACGTCAATTCTGGTTTCGTCAACGTAGGGGGTAAGCAGAATCTGCGATTCGTTTAAGATGACCCGTTTGGTCACCCGATAGCGTGAACCTTCGAGGGTGAGCTCAAGCTTGGAAAAAACCAGATGGGAAGTTGACGAACCGATATCAACGCCCACGGTGGTGAGCTGAAGCTCTTCCTCTTCCTGCATATGGCGGTTGGCATTAGAAAACGAACCTCTGGGTGTGGTGGCCATGAAAATCCTTAATTTGGTGGAACTCTTGTAGGGGCGACCGGCCGGTCGCCCCTACCTACTAGACCCCGGACGTTAGACTCGAAAAGGTGCTTAGTAAGAGTTCTTGTAGAGATCCGGTTCCATGCGCGATTTCGCGCCCACATTGGCCAGCGTTTCCTCGAATTCTTTGCGCAGGAAAGGGTCTTCTTCGTTATAGGGGATCGCCGTGCCGCCGTCTTTCATGTCGATGGCGCCGTAGTCGATCGCTTTTTCACCGGGGCGTCCGCGTTCGCGGCCCGGCGCGTTTGGTCCGAACCACGCGGTTAGACGGAGCGGCTCTTTGCTGGCACCGAAATGGGCGTGGAACCAATTGCCGCTCATCGGCGCTGCGCTGACCATGCCAACTGGTTCGTAATCCTGCCGTCTTATTTCTTCCGTTGTGCCTTTTTCCCAAGGATGCGTGCCTAATTTTGAGGGCCACGTGTAAGTGTAGCCTTTGCCGCTCAAGCAGATCAGCACCGCAGCCGAGCCATGGGCGTGGGCCTTCGAGTAACGGCCGGTTTCATGCTGGCCGATCCACATGTAGAAATGCTGCCCAGCCATGTGCGGTTCGATGCGCCGATAACCCGGCGATCGTCGATTATCCATCGGCAGTTCGCAAGCCATAACGTCCGGAATGATGTTGGTTTGCCGCATCGCGAGACCGCGCACTGGGTCCGGTGTGACTTCATCTTTGTACTTGTAATAGTCGTCCGACGGATCGAAACGATCTTTGAACTGATAGGGGCAATTGAAGATAAAATCCTCGCTGCCGAATATGTTCATCACGTTCGGCGCCGTCGTTCCGGCGAGCAGCAGCGCCGGACTCGAAGTCGCGTTGACGATGCGGTGCGTGGCATTCATCGGGATGGCAAAGATCGAACCCTTCTGCCATTCAAACGTGAGTTTCTTCGGATTGCCGTCAACCCAAACTTCGGTCGTGCCGCGGCCATCGACGACGAGAAATTGCTCTTCGTACATATGTTTTTCGGCATTTAACGCGCCGGCGCCAGGAACCTCGACGACATAGCAACCCCAGAGACCCTCGGTACCGAGGAGCTGGATGAAAGTGCCGTTGCCGCCCATGCGCTTCCAGGGCTTGCGCGGCAAATCTTGCACGCGGCGCACGCCGATATCGCGATAGATCGGAATGCCCTGTGACTCCATGTAGTTATCATAGGGGGTGTTGGGCCTGAGAAACTTGCCAAGTCCGGCCCTGGTTTTATTATCTGTTGGTTCCTGAAATTTTTGTTCCGGTGGATGATCCATAAAGCCTCCTTACAAAAGTTTTGTCGTTAGAATCTGCGCTTTGGCGAGAGATTGGATCGCGCAAGCTCAGCGAATTAACTCCGCTAATTTATAGTCTAGAGGTTTAGGAGTCAAATGAACCGGGCCAACGGAACAATTTTCATCACATCTGACAGAGTCACGGTGAACCG
>DAIRFP010000028.1:0-34571 GCA_036794995.1 Thermodesulfobacteriota bacterium
ATATCTATTTGCCCTAACTATCAAGTGAGCCGTTTAGGCCGTGCCGTCGCTTGCCGCCTATCCCAGACAGCTCTGCACAACTTGCAAGATGACTTGTCGAACGGTATCGCTCACTTGCGACGCGAAAGTCAAGACACGTTTTTTCGCAATTGCTGCCGGCGTGGCGACCTATCGCACCATTGGCCCGCAGCAGTGTATGAGGATATTGACGGCCTAGATAGCGGCGGGTTGATCGAGCTCGAAGCCGAGGTCTTCGATCATGCGGTGCGCGTCCGAGGCTTCTTGCCCGGGTGTCGTCAGATAGCCGTTGACGAAAATCGAATTTGCCGGGTAGAGGCTGAGCGGCTGCAGAGAGCGCAAATTGACTTCGCGCCCGCCGGCAACGCGGATCTCTTTGTTGGGATTGACGAAGCGGAACAGACAGAGCGTCTTAAGACATTTTTGCGGGGTCAGCTGTTTCTTGGCCTCGAACGGTGTCTTGGGAATGGAGTGAAGAAAGTTGACGGGGATGGATTCGATATCCATGGCTCTGAGGGTCAGCGCCAGATTGATTATGTCATCGTCGCTTTCACCCATGCCGATGATGCCGCCCGAGCAGGTGCCGACACCCGCCGACTTGACGTTCTGAACGGTGCTGACCCGGTCGTCGTAGGTGTGGGTGGTGACAATCTCCGGGTGGTGCTCGCGGCTGGTATTGAGGTTATGATTGATGCGTCCAACCCCGACGTCTTTTAGCGTGCGGATCTTATCTTCGCTCATCAAGCCAAGGGAGCAGCAAATGTTGATGCCGACTTTTTCGCGAATTTCTTTGACGGCTTCGGCAATTTGTTGAATTTCTTTGTGGGTTGGACCGCGGCCGCTGTTAACGATGCAGTAGCGCACGGCGCCGGCCGCTTTGGCGCGCCGCGCTCCATCCAAAAGCTGCTCTTTCGAGAGAAATGGGTAACGGTCGATGGGAGCATCCGAAACGGAGGACTGAGAACAGTAGTGGCAGTCCTCGGGGCATAGACCGCTTTTCGCGTTTTGCAGCATGTGGATTTGTACGCGTTTGCCGAAATAGTGATGACGGACTTTAAAGGCTGCGCTGACCAGCTCCGGGATCTGTTCATCCGATGCGTTGAGCACGGCTTTCATTTCCTCGCGCTCGGGAATGATACCTTGAAGAGCTTTGTCTGCCAGGTGCTGAAAATCCATTCGGTTCGGTCCTCCGGGTCGTTCGCTTTTACCATGCAGCCGCAAGGCGTTCAATACTTCCGCTCTAGCCGCGAGGTTTCTGCTCCGCCTTTTCAACCGCGAGCCGCTTAACGTGCTTGAGATCAACTTTTCCCGATCCCAGCAGCGGAATAGACTCGATGCAGTGAATATTCTCTCGCTTGGGTATCCAGAGCTTGGGCAGTTCCGATCGATTGAGTCTTTCCCACAATTCTTCGGCGCTCACGCCGTTCCGGGTGTAAAAGGCGATCAACTTTTCCCCTCGTTGATCGTCCGGGAGAGCCGTCACCACGCTGGCGGCGTCGCCCAAGATCGTGTTGACGACTTCCTCGATCTTCATGTGGGGAACCATTTCGCCGCCGATCTTACTGAACCGTGAAATGCGGTCGGTAATAGCTATAAAACCGTCTTCGTCCAAGGATGCGATGTCGCCGGTGATGTACCAACCATCGCGCAGCGCCTGCCTTGTGAGTTCCGGGTCGCCGAGGTAGCCCAGCATGACGTTCGGTCCTCTGGCGATCAGCATCCCTTCCGTTCCGGGCGGTAGGGCTTTCCCCGTATCAGGATCGACAACCCTGACAGCGACGCCGGGAATCGGATGACCTACCGTACCCGCCTTGTGACCCGTCTGCGGTTCCGGGGCCTCGACCACGTCGGGAAGATTCACGGAGACGACGGGCGCCAGTTCGGTGCAGCCGTAGCCTTCCAGCAAATCCAGACCGTATTTTTCTTTGAAGGCAGTGCGGATTGGCTCGCGCAATTTCTCCGCGCCGGCAATCACGTAGCGCAATGTGGCGAACTCTTCAATCGTACATCGTCTCATATATCCGCTGTAGAAGGTCGGGGTGCTGATCAAGATGGTCGCCTTGTACTTTTGTATGGTTTCGCCAATTGTTTTGGCGTCCATGGGATTGGGGTGGTAGACCGCGCCGAAGCCGGCCATGAGCGGGAGCCACAGCGAAATGGTGAAGCCAAAGGAATGAAAAAACGGCAGCACCCCCATGACCTTGTCGCTCGGAGTGAATTGGATGACTTGGCAAACACTTTCGATGTTGGCGAGTATATTGTGGTGCGATAGCATCACGCCTTTGGGGGTGCCGGTGCTGCCGCTGGAAAATATCACGGTCGCCAGATCCTGCGGTTTTTGGTCCTTGCCGTAGTGGCGTTCCAAGACTTTGCTGGGAAGCAAGCGCGCCCTCATTGCCGCTAGCAGTTTGTCGACTGGCGTAAAGGTTTTCCGGATCTCCTCCAAAAAGACCATTCCCGGCATTTCGCCGATGTTCGCCCTCGACAAAAAAACCCGAGACGTGAGTATCATGCTGATGCCGCATTGCCGGATCGCCGCATGCATCGCTTCCTGCCCTGAGGTGAAGTTCAAGTTGACCGGGACCTTGCCGGCGAAGAATACGGCGATATTGGCCAGGGCCCCGCCGGCGGAGGCGGGAAGCATAATGCCGACATTGGAGTCCTTTGACCCCTGTTTTCGCAGCCAGCGGGAAAGCAGCATGCCGCCGATCAAAGCTTTGCCGAAGGACAATTCGGTGCCCGTGGTGTCCGCCATGCAGAACGAAGACCAATGGCGTTTTGCGGTTCGGATAAACCGGGTGTGCAGCAGGCCGTATGTCGCAGGGCGATAGCCAAGCGCTTGGCTCTCCAATTCCAACACAGCTTGACGAACTTCGTGCACGGTGGCGGTGGGTGGCAAGGGTGCTCCGAAGGAGACGGTTACGGGATAGGGCAGCAGCTTCGGCCATTTCCAAAAAAAACGGCCTTCTTTGAAACTGAAGACGCTGCCCCAGAGCTGGTCCAGATGAACTGGGACGATCGGAAAATCTGTCCCCTCGACGATTTTTTCAAAGCCGCGTTTGAAGGGTAGCATGTGCCCAAGGCGAGTGATGGCGCCCTCGGCGAAAATGCAAACGACCTGACCTTGGTCCAACTCCTTGCGGGCGCTGCGCAGCGATTGGACGATATCCCGGCGGTTGTTGGCCGAGATCGGAATGGACTTCATGAGCCGAAAAAGCCAGTTGAACCATCGGATATCGTAATATTCGCGGTGCAGCATGAATCGGATGAACCGTGGGACGGAGGCACCGATTAAAAGCGCGTCGACAAAGGAAACGTGATTGGACACCAACACCGCAGGCCCATGCGCGGGAATATTCTCTTGGCCAACAACTCGAATGCGATATAAACTGTGGGTTATTACCCAGAGAATGAAGCGAACAAAGAAGTCGGGCAAGATGTAGAGCACGTAGGCGGTCGCAGCGAAGGTGAACAAGCCAACCACGAGCATTATATAGTCCGACCTGATCTGTAGAACATCGCTCATCGCCCACAGCGTTGCGGCCGCCAGGAGCATGCCCACGGTGTTTAGAAAATTGTTGCTCGCGATTAGTTGTCCTTTTTCCTCTTTGCCGCTCCTTTGCTGCAGGAGCGCGTTAAGCGGAACGATAAACAGGCCTGCCGAAAATCCCAAGAGAATCAGACCGACGGCAACCACGGCGTATGAAGACATGGATAGAAAGATCATGATGGCGGATAACCCGATGGCTGCGGAACCCAGCGGGACCAAACCGAGCTCGATCTTATCCCCTGATAACCGACCCGCGGCGAGGCTGCCGATTCCGATTCCCACCGCGAGGAATGTCCCAAGCAGTCCAATGTGTGCTTCGTCTAACTGGAGAATCTCCTTGCCGAACAAGAGCAGATCGGTTTGCACCAGCACCCCGAGAAACCAGAAAAATGAGATCCCGACAACGGTGAGCCACAGCGTCTTATCGCCGTGAAGCCGTTCGAGACCGGCCCAAATCTCTGTCCAAGGGTTGGGGTTCAATGGCTTAGTGGCGCCGGACGGTGGAACCTTGGTGATCCCCAGGCTGGTGAGGGTTCCCGCTATCGCGATTAGGACCAGGAGGAGACCGATCAACTCTAATCGTCCTTTCCAAATCGTATAAATGATCCCCCCGAGGGAAGTTCCCAAGATAATAGCCAGAAACGTACTCATCTCTAGGAGGCCGTTGCTGCGGGAGAGGTCTTTGTCCGGCAGCATTTCCGGTAGAATCCCGTACTTCGCCGGACTGAAGAAAGCTGAATGGAGGCCCATGAGGAAGACAACTGCCAGCATGGGTTCGATGCGCTCCAAAAAAAAGGCATACAATCCCAGGCCCATGACGATGATTTCAAAGATTTTTACCGCCACGAGTACCTGCCGCTTGCTGTATCTATCGGCGAGTTGTCCCGCGTAAGCTGAAAAGAGCGCCGAAGGTACAACAAACAGGAAAGCAATGAGAGACAGATACAGGCTGCGGCTGCCCGAGGCCGCGACTCGGTCGACGGCGACGAAGGAAACGATGATCTTGTAGAAATTATCGTTGAAGGCGCCGAGGAATTGAGTCCAAAAAAAACAGAAAAAGCCCCGATCTTTCAGGATGTCGATATACTTGCCCGTGGTCATAAATATGTCGAACCGTATTCGAAGCCTTACGCGATCGCTATTTTCAGGTCAAGAGGGAGAATAATGCAAGAGTTTCACAGCATTTTGCTGCAGTTCCAGCGGGACACCGCCGGAAAAGTTTATGGCTAAACTTGCATCGCTTGAAGGATACCACCATAATCCGGGTCCTATGGAACTCACCTGGCTCAAAGTTCCTCAGTGGCAACGGTACCACGGCTTGCTTCATGGTTTCATGGGGCGGCGGGGAGGGCGCAGCGCAGGTCCGTTTGCCGGTTTGAATTTGTCTTTTCGCGTCGGTGATGATGCCCAAGTCGTCAAGGACAACATGTGCGACCTGAAAGGTGCCGTGGGCATCCACGACGGTCGGGTCGTTACCATGAAACAGGTACACGGCGACCGGATTGTAGAGGTCAGAGACAAGAATCTAAAGGACGTCGGTGAGGCCGACGGCATGGTGACGCCGGAAAAGGAGACTTTCCTCGGTGTTTTGACCGCGGATTGCGTGCCGATACTTGTCGTTGCCCCGGAGAAAAAGTTGGCAGCGGCGATCCATGCAGGCTGGCGTGGAAGCTTGGCGGGTATCGCTTCCAAGACCGTCAAACTGTTTCTCGAAGAGCATAGTATTTTACCTTCCGAGCTAGAAGTTGCTTTGGGCCCTGCCATCGATGCGTGTTGTTACGAGATCCGTAACGACGTCTCGCAGCCATTGATAGAGCGGTGGGGTGACCTAGCCGAATCCTCTATTCAAATGAGAGATCAAAAAACCTATCTCCATCTGCGCAATCTTAATCAAGCCATCTTACACCGCGCAGGCGTCCCACAAAGCCAAATCTTCCAGATCGGTCCCTGCACCAGCTGCTCAACGGCGGATTTCTTTTCGTATCGGAAAGCACAGAAGGAAACCGGCCGTCAGATCAGCTTCATCGGTTGGGTTCCCTAAGCTCGACGTGATTCGTTTCCCCTCGCCATGATTTATCGGTAGCGAAAAATTCGATTTTCCAATTGACAGTTGAGGACCATTTTCCTAAACTACGATCAGCAGGGAAAGGAGGTGGTCCAGACATGAATGATGATAAATGTACTGTCTGCGAGGTGGCTGAGACTTAGGCTCTAGGCGGGATCTTTGACGGGGGTTCAGGCCTGGAGCCTGGGAATCCCCCTCAGTCCACCTAGGGGTCCGCTCCAACGGTCGCGTTAGCTACCGTGTGGAGCGGACCTTTTTTTTAGGATGTCAAAAGCGGTAGTCGCGGCTTTCTTCAGTTGCGCGTTGTCGCTTGCGCTTGCCTTCGTCAGTTCGTTTAGAAACTCTTCCGACGGTGCTCCCAACTGGGCCAGTGTGACGGCTGCGGTGTTGCGAACTCTCTGGTCCTGATCCTTGAGAAATAATTCGAGGAGTTTAGTCTTTCCGTCCTGATCCAGCTGCGGTCGCATTTTTAGACTCGTCACCGCAGCCACCCGAACCGTCGGGTCAGGGTCGCCTAGGGCGCTCAGAAGGGTGCGCACGCTCGCTTCATCGCTCAATCCCACATCCCGTAGAGCATAAATCGCCATCCTCCTTTGGTTCGCCGCTCCCTTTGAAGCAAGCTCGATCAGCAGCCCTAAGACTTGTCTGTCTGTTTTGGCCAGACGGATCAGAATCAAGACCACGGCCCAGCGAATGTCGGGGTCGCGATGATCGAGAGTCTCTATCAATACCTGAACGCTGGCTCGAGCGGGCAAGGGCAGGCTGGCCAGGATGTAGGCGATGGGCCAACGATTCTTGCGGCTCGGATCGGTTAACAGTTCGCTGAGAGTTAGTCCGATTTGCGGATCACCGGCTGCGATCCCGATGAGCGCATCAACCGCTTTGCGCAGGGTCGGTTTGTCCGACTTCTCCAAGTCGGCTATCAGTGTAGCGATCTTGTCGTCGCCACGGTCCATGCAGTTATAGAGTAGGTGACGTAACGGTTAAACGCAGGCTAGATCTCGAGAAATTGCGGGCAGTCGGTGAGGTTGCGGTTGCCCTTTTCCGTGACCAGGACCACATCTTCAAGACGTACGCCACCGACGCCGAGATAGTAAAGTCCGGGCTCCACAGTGACTACGTGCCCGGTTCGTAGCGTTGCTTCAACCGGCGCGATGCGCGGGGGTTCGTGGATATCCAGGCCCAAACCATGTCCCGTGCCGTGGAAGAATCCTTGCATCCGCCCCTTGATTCGTCCGGTCGGAAAACCTTGCGCCTCGAACAATGCCAAAATCTTTTGGTGCACCTCTTTTCCATTGACTCCGTTCCGGATCATATTGAAGCCGATTTGCTGGCCGGCCTGGACTGTCGCATAAATGGCTTTGAGCTTCTCGGAGGCGCGTCCGCGCACGACGGTTCGGCTGAGATCGCCGAAATAGCCGTTCTTCTGGGAACGCGGAAAGATGTCGAAAATAATCGATGTATTTGCTTTGACGGGCCCGGTTCCTTCGTGATGGGGATCCACGCATTGGTTACCCGAAGAAATGATCGTATGACTCGGCAGCCAGCCCTGCGCCATGATCGTGGTATTCACGACAGTCTTTAAAGTTTCCGAAGTCAGGCGCGAACCATTGAGATAGAGGTAGCCGTCGCGCCCGGTCCTGGTTCTCTTGAGCGCCCGAATGCCGGCCTCGAGGCCAAGCTTCGCCACCCGCAAAGATTCGCTGACATGTTTTACCTCGTCAGCAGACTTGGTTTCCCGCTCGGCGAAAAACGGGTCTCGCTTAACTTGCACACTGAAGCCCTTCGCTCTCAACTGGTCGGACAAGAGCACGGAGAAATTAGCCGGAACGATGAGCGAGCGTAGGCCGCGCTCGCGGAACAATAGATCCAAGATGTCGACCAGGGTTGGGCTCGATCGTCCCATCTTTCGCAGTCTCTTCTGGTACTGAGAAAGAGACAGCACACGATCCACGTTCGCCTGCTTTTTCGCCCGGTCGATTTCCAAGTCGCTCATCACGACATATTTTCTCCTCTTGTGTTGAAAAAATATGAACGGGTCGGGCACAAACAATCCGGCCGCATAGAGCATGTTGGCATCGCCTTCGCTGGAGGAGACGAGCAGGATCGCCTGATCACCGCGAAGTTCGCTTAGATTATCGACTGGGGAAGAGAGCTTTTTGTCTCTAGACCGATGGCTTTTGGCTTCGACCATACGCGCGCTAGCTAACGAGGAGCAATGAAAGTTTTTTGCTGGGTAGAGCTTCAAAGGTAACAACTTTGCCAGGTAACTGCAAGGCGTTCTTGGCCCCCAAGTCGGCAAATTCTGTTGACACACTAGGCGCTTTTGTTATGATGCCCGCACTCGCGCGCCGGCATGCGAGAGCGCAACTTCCCATCTGAGGAATTTTCTTCATGACCACCAGCAACAATTTCGACAAGCTTCGTGAGCTGACCCAGAAAGCCGAAGCGGGGGGCGGAGCACAACGTGCGGAGCGTCAACATGAACAGGGAAAGTTGCTGGCGCGGGAGCGCCTCGACATTCTCCTTGATAGCGGCAGCTTTGTCGAGTTGGACCGGTTTCGCACCCACCAATGCGGTGATTTCGGCATGGATCAGCAGAAGTTTCTCGGCGACGCCGTGGTTACCGGCTACGGCGCCATCGATGGTCGGTTAGCCTACGTCTATTCCCAGGACTTTACAGTTTTCGGCGGCAGTTTGAGCGGGGTCGTCGCGGAAAAAATCTGCAAAGTGATGGATATGGCGATAAAGAACGGCGCGCCGATCATCGGCATTAACGATTCGGGGGGCGCTCGCATTCAGGAAGGAGTTACGAGCCTTGCGGGATATGGAGAAATCTTTCAGCGCAACGTCATGGCTTCAGGCGTCGTTCCGCAAATATCCGCTATCATGGGGCCTTGTGCTGGCGGAGCCGTTTACTCGCCGGCGATCACCGACTTCATCTTCATGGTGAAAACCAACAGCTACATGTTTATTACCGGCCCCGATGTCATCAAGACCGTGACCCACGAGGAAGTCACCAAGGAGGATTTGGGCGGTGCGGAGACCCATAGCGCGAAGAGCGGGGTCGCCCACTTCGCCGCCAACACCGAAAAGGACTGCCTGTTGATGATCCGAGAGCTGATCAGTTTTTTGCCCAGCAACAACCAGGAAGATCCGCCGTTTCATCCGACCAATGACGATCCGCTGCGGCGCGACAAGAAGTTGCGTGATTTGGTGCCGGACAATCCCAATCGACCTTACGACATGAAGGAACTGATTGCCGCCGTTGCGGACGAGGGTTACTTCTATGAAGTACAGCGCGAATTCGCGCCGAATATCCTCGTTGGTTTTGCTCGTTTGGGAGGCCGTTCGGTCGGCATCGTGGCCAATCAACCTGCAAGCCTGGCTGGCTGTCTCGATATCAATGCTTCCGTCAAAGCGGCGCGCTTTATTCGGTTTTGCGATTGTTTCAATCTGCCGATTGTGACGTTTGTCGATGTCCCGGGTTTTTTGCCCGGTACCTCCCAGGAATACGAGGGGATCATCCGGCATGGGGCGAAGTTGCTTTACGCCTATGCCGAAGCCACCGTGCCGAAGGTGACGGTGGTGACCCGGAAAGCCTATGGCGGCGGCTATATCGTGATGTCGAGCAAGCATCTCCGCGGCGATATCAATCTGGCCTATCCGACCGGCGAGATTGCCGTGATGGGTCCGGAGGGCGCGATTAGTATTGTCTTTCGCGACGCGCTCCAAAAGGCGGAGAATCCCGCCGCAGCCCGTGATGCGATGGTCCAGCAATATCGAGAGACCTTTGCCAATCCATTCAAGGCAGCGGAATCCGGCTACATCGATGCCGTGATCTATCCCGAGGACACGCGTCCGACCTTGATTCGCTCCTTGGAAATGCTCAAGAATAAACAGGATCATAATCCACCCAAGAAGCATGGCAATATTCCACTCTGATTCCGCTCAGGTGCGTTTACCGTCCCACGTGGGTGCAAGGGGTAAGGGGTAAGGCGATGTTCAAGCGCATTCTAGTCGCCAATCGAGGTGAAATCGCGGTTCGAATCACCCGTGGTTGTCGAGAATTGGACATTGAAACGGTTGCGGTATATTCCGAAGCCGACCGCGAGTCCCTCCACGTAAAGTACGCGGATTACGCTTATCCCATCGGCCCGGCTCCTTCCGCTCAAAGCTACCTAGCCATCGACCGGATCATCGAAGTCGCCAAAAAAAGCGGTGCCGATGCGGTTCATCCAGGCTACGGTTTCTTAGCCGAGAACAGCACCTTTGCGCAGCGGTGCCGGGATGAGGGCATTGTCTTTATCGGCCCTTCACCTCAAGTCATCGATCAGATGGGCGACAAAGTGAAGGCGCGCCAGATCATGAAGAACGCCGGCGTGCCGGTGGTGCCCGGCTCTGAGGATGTATTGGGTTCGGAAGAGGAGGTTCTCAAGGTTGCAGAAGAATTGACCGGCTATCCTTTCATGTTAAAGGCTGTAGCCGGCGGTGGCGGCAAGGGGCTGCGGCTGGTTCGTTCTGCGCGAGAGGTTTCGTCGGCCTATCGCGCGGTTCGGTCCGAGGCCGCCTCGTCCTTCGGCGACGCCAGGCTGTATGTCGAAAAGTACATCCAAAAGCCGCGGCACGTCGAGATTCAAATCTTGGCCGACCAGTATGGCCGGGTGATTCATCTTTACGACCGCGAATGCTCCATCCAGCGGCGCCACCAGAAAATCATCGAGGAGTCTCCGGCGCCTGGATTGGACGACCGGACCAGGCGGCGTATCGGGCGGATCGCTATCCAGGGGGCCCGAGCGGTGGGCTACGTCGGCGCCGGAACCCTTGAGTTTTTGTTGGACCGGGACAAGAACTTTTATTTTCTCGAAATGAATACCCGGCTCCAAGTCGAACATGCGATCACCGAACGGGTGGTCGGGATCGATCTGGTGAAGGCTCAGATCGAGGTGGCGGCGGGCGGGTATCTGCCCTGGCGACAACGGCATATTACCCAGACCGGCCATGCCATCGAATGCCGGATATATGCCGAGGACGCCGAGCACGATTTCATGCCCTGTCCCGGTAAAATCGAAGGGCTCCGCTTGCCGGAAGGTCTCGGCGTGAGAAACGACTGCGGCGTTTATGAGGGCGCGGAGGTGTCGATTTACTATGATCCGATGATCGCCAAGTTGATTGTTTGGGGTGAGAATCGTGTCGAAGCGATCCTCCGAATGCGGCGCGCGCTGCGCGAGTATCAAGTGCGTGGGATAAAGACTAATATCTCGTTTCACCAATGGATCCTACGGCATCCCCGTTTCATGGCCGGCAACTTTAGCACCGGCTTCATCGATGAAGAATACCACTCCATGAGCAAAGCCGAACTCTCTCCGCACAAGGAGATCGCTCTAGCTTCGGCAGCCATCGCCGCCAGCCATCGAGAGCACGAGCGAACCCTCGGGCTTCTCGCCAAGGGCGCCGCGGAGCCGTCGAAATGGCGGGAGCAGGGAAAGCGAACCTCGCTGCGTGTCATACAAACCTTTTCCGGACGGGGCTGGCGCCGCACCTAAAGGCGAGTCCACATGGCTTTCATCGCCAAGCTTGGAGAACAAACTTATACGGTGGAGATCGAGGAGATCGGCAAAGGCCTTTACCGGATTGCCGTCGATGGCAACGAGTTTCTGGTCGATGGTAAGAAGACGGGACGCACCAACTATTCCTTAATCGTGGACAATCGCTCCTTCGAGATCGAGGTCGACAACGCGGAGGATGAATACCGGGTTCTAGTGGACGGCCGAAACTACCATGTAAACCTGGTTGACGAACGACGGGTACGCGTCGGTGGCGCTCAATCGGAACTCCAGCTCCAGGGCCGCCAGAAGGTTTCCGTGCCGATGCCGGGCAAGGTCATTGCGGTGCTGGTGTCGGCGGGGGACGTCGTCGAAAAGGGGCAGGGATTGGTCATCGTCGAAGCGATGAAGATGGAGAACGAGGTCCGCAGCCCGGTTGCAGGCGAGATCAAGGAGATCAAGGTTAAGCCCGGCGACGCCGTTGAGGGAGGTGCGGTTCTGGTCATTGTCGAATAACCGATTGGTAACCAACTTTTTCGCGCAGAATTCTTGTCAGCCATTTTCATTCATGCTATAGACCACCGCACAATGATCCCCAAGAAATGTTTTTTTACCAAAGGAGTTGGGGTTCACAAGGAAAGACTGGCGTCCTTTGAGCTAGCCTTGCGGACCGCGGGATTAGCCTATTGTAATTTGGTGTTGGTCTCCAGCATTTATCCGCCGTTCTGCAAAAGGTTATCCAAGGAAGAGGGCACAAAGCTCTTGCGTCCAGGTGAGATCGTTTTCTGCGTCTACGATCGCGAGAGCACCAACGAACCCAACCGTCTGGTTGCGGCTTCCGTGGGGGTGGCCATTCCCGCCGATCAGGAGCAGTACGGCTACTTGTCGGAACATCATTCCTTCGGTGAAACGGAAGAGAAAGCGGGCGAGTATGCCGAGGATTTGGCTGCGAGCATGCTTGCGACCACGCTAGGAATCGAATTCGATCCCGATACCGCTTGGGACGAGCGCGAAAATCTTTTCAAAATGTCCGGAAAAATCGTGCGCACGTCCAATATCACGCAGTCCGCCATCGGCAACAAGGACGGGCTGTGGACCACGGTGTTTGCTGCCTGCGTTTTTGTTAACGATGACAGCCCCGAGGTTCGCAGCGACAAGCCTGCTTGAGGCCTTTAGATAATCAAAACCTTACGACCCATGGCGTGGCCCGAATAGTGATTCATCGGGAGGGCTGTTTGTGTCACTGCCGATGCCGACGACCGCCAACCTAATTATTTACCAATTTACGAACAGCCATAACGGGCTAAATGCTGGTGTCGGTGGATTCGCCTCTTTGCCGGGCGAAGAAGGCTACAACGATGCTCAAACCGTACAGCAAGGCGAGCGGCAGCATAAAGAAGACCTGAGATATCAGATCGGGTGGCGTCAGCAGCGCCGCAAGGATTGCGATGCCAAGGACGGCGTAGCGAACATGCTGGATGAGAAAGCGGTGATCGATCATGCCGATCCGCGCCAGGAAATAGGCGACTACCGGAAGCTGAAACATCACCCCAAACGCTAAAACGAGCCTCGATACAACAGAAAAATAATCCGCCATTTGTATCAAGGGTTGGACATTAATGGCTTCATATCGCCGCAACAGAAAATTGAGGCTGAGCTGCAAGAAAACCTGGTAACAAAAAGCCGCCCCCGCGAGAAAAAAGAGCGAGCCAAAAAAAACGAAGCTCCGGGTGTAGCGTTTTTCGTGTTCATAAAGACCCGGCGCAACGAACTGCCAGGCGTGCCACAAGAGCACCGGCAAGGCGAGGACGATGGCCGCGGCAAACGATACTTTCATTTTAGTAAAAAAAGCCTCGGCAACGGCCGTGCCGATGATGGTCAGCCCGGGAACGTCAATGCGCCGAAGCGGGGCCGTGAGCAGATAAAAGATCTCTTCGGAAATCGCAAAACAGCCGAGAAACGCGATGCCAATGGCGAGGCAGCACTTGACCAGGCGAGATCGGAGTTCTGCCAGATGAGAGGTAAAGGGCATCTGCGCGTCAGCCGAGTGCCCGTTACCTTGGCGGTTCTTCACTTCTTCTCTTCTGAGGGGGTCGGCGGGGGTGGGGCAGCGGCCTCGGCCGGGTATTCGCTATACGGATCTTCCTTGGTTGTGGCGCCGGGGGATTTCTCCTCGATCTCGTGTTCCATCTGGCGAAACTCGTCTTTGAGCTCCTCGGTGGTCCGACGAAACTCCGCCATCCCTTTGCCGAGAGCGCGGGCGAGCTCGGGGAGTTTCTTCGGACCGAGGACGATGAGAGCCAAAGCCAGGATCAGAAGCAACTCCGGCATGCCGATGCCGAACATGCAGTTAAACTAGTCGATTTTGTTGAGCTTGGCAAGTTTAGGTCGGGTGATTTTGCAGCGTCGCGACGTAGGTGGTAGGCTTCCGGTATGGCTCGTTCGGCGGTTGTGATCGATCCTGAGTATCTGAAACATGAGCCGGGTGAATTTCATCCGGAAAAGCCCGAGCGCATTCGTGCTCTGCTCGACTTGGCGGAAAAGCTCGATCGCGACAAGTTTCAGGTCTTGCCGCCCAAGGCCGCAACCCGATCGGACATCGAGTCTTGCCACGGCCGCGACTACGTCACCCTGGTCGAATCGACGTCAAAGACCCATCGTTACGCCCTGGACGGCGACACGATTACCAGCCGAGATTCTTTTGGGGTCGGGCTGCTCGCGGTGGGGGGATTTTTGCGGCTGATTGATTCGATTGCCGCTGGGGAATCGAAAAATGGGTTCGCACTGGTGCGCCCACCGGGGCACCACGCGCTTAGAGATCGCGCTATGGGGTTCTGCCTGTTCAACACCATCGCGATCGGTGCTCAGCATCTGAAGAATGCTCACGGTGTCAAACGGGTGATGATCATGGATTGGGATGTCCATCACGGCAATGGAACCCAGGACTCTTTCTATGAGGATCCCTCGGTTTTGTTTATTTCGACCCATCAGTTTCCTTATTACCCGGGAACCGGAGCCGTTGGTGAAGTGGGCTTGAACGCTGGGGAGGGATACACGGTCAATATTCCACTCCCAGCGGGGTGTGGTGATGCGGAGTACCTGCGCGTCTTTCACGACGTGGTTGTTCCAGCGGCGAAGAAATTCGCACCTGAGTGGATTCTGGTCTCCGCCGGTTTCGATCCGCACCGGCGGGATCCTTTGGGCGGCATGGAAGTTACGGAGTCGGGCTTCACCGGTATGGCGCGCTTGCTTCTCCAGCTGGCGGCTGAGCACGCGGGAGGTAAAATCGCTTTCTTGCTCGAAGGCGGGTACGATCTGGCTGCGCTGTGCAATTCAGTTGCGGCCGTGCTCAAAGCCATGGAGCAAGGTGCGCGCACTATCGAACGCGCAAACGCCGGCGGAGAAAAAATCGACCCGCTGATTTATAGGATCCTTCAAATCCGTGAAAAATATCGCTAAAGAAAAATACTGTTGACGCTCTCGCCGGACTGTTTTATCTATTGGCCTCACAAACGGAGATGTGACTGTGGTAGCAACTGAACAACGTAGAGTTGTGGTGACGGGCTTGGGGCTCGTGACCCCATTGGGAATCGGTATCGAAAAGAACTGGCAGGCGCTCGTCGCCGGGCGATCGGGGATTCGAAAAATCGATCGATTTCCGGATATTGATGCCTTCGCGTCGCGCATCGCCGGGCAGGTCCCTGACTTTCATGCCGAAGACTTTATCGAGCCCAAAGAGATCAAGAAGATGGATCTCTTTATTCAATACGGCGTTGCGGCAGCCAGCATGGCAACGGAAGATGGTGGTTTCAAGATCGATCCCGAAGAGGCCGAAGGCGTCGGTGTCATTATCGGCGTGGGATTTTGCGGCATCGACACCATCGAAGCTACGGAGAGAGCTTATCTAGACGGCGGACCGCGCAAGATTTCTCCCTTCTTCATTCCGAAGGTTATTTCCAATCTTGCGCCCGGTCAAATCGCCATTCGCCATGGGGCGAAGGGAGTCAACTGGACGCCGACCTCGGCCTGCTCGTCGGGAACCCATGCAATCGGAGAAGCCTTTCACCTGATCCGGCGCGGCCTGCAGGACGCCGTGATCGCCGGCGGGACCGAATCCGCCATCACGCCGCTTGGCGTCGGCGGCTTCAGCGCGATGAAGGCGCTGTCAACCCGCAATGACGAGCCGGAACGGGCCAGCCGTCCCTTCGATAAGGAACGGGATGGTTTCATCATCGCTGAAGGTTCCGGTGTTTTGATCCTGGAAGAGAGAGATCGCGCCCTCAAGCGCGGCGCGAAGATTTATGCAGAGATCATCGGATACGGGGCTAACGGAGACGCGTATCATATCACCGCTCCCGCTCCGGAAGGCGAGGGCGCGGCACGCTGCATGCGGTTGGCGCTCAAGGATGCCGCGCTGTCGCCGAGCGACGTCGATTATATCAACGCCCACGGGACGTCGACCGAATATAACGATGCCAATGAGAGCCATGCGATCAAGAAAGTTTTTGGCGAGCATGCGTTCAAGCTGGCGGTAAGTTCGACCAAGTCGATGACGGGACATTTGCTCGGCGCTGCGGGCGCAGTTGAGGGGGTCTTTTCGATTCTCGCGCTGCAGCATGGAATGATTCCGCCGACCATCAACTACGAAAATCCCGATCCCCAGTGTGATCTGGACTATGTGCCGAATCATGCCCGCAGAGCGGATATACGAGTAGCCCTTTCCAACTCATTCGGCTTTGGCGGAACTAATGCTTGTGTGGTTTTCAGGAGGGCTGAATGAGCGGAGCGCAACGGCGAAGTGTCATACTCGGCACCGGGTCTGAACTCCCGCCCAAGATTGTGACGAACAAAGATCTCGAGAAGATGGTGGACACCAGTGATGAGTGGATCACCGTCCGGACCGGTATCAAAGAACGGCGGGTCCTCGAGGAAGGCAAGGGCAACGCCGACATGGCCTATCATGCGGCCACGCGAGCGCTGGAGGATGCGGGGCTGGCGGCGAAGGACCTGGACGCCATCATTATGGGAACCGTTACACCGGATTATCCGTTTCCGAGTTCCGCTTGTGTGCTGGAGGATATGCTCGGCGCCCGTAATGCATTCTCCTTTGATGTCAATGCTGCGTGTTCTGGCTTTCTCAATGCGTTGTCGGTGGCGGATTCTTTCGTTCGCGGTGGCCGGATCCAGAATGCTTTGGTCGTCGGTTCGGACGCCTTGAGTCGACTCCTCAACTGGCATGATCGTACGACCTGTATTCTGTTCGGTGACGGCGCCGGTGCGGTGGTGCTTGAGGCTTCCGAGAATGGTCGTGGGATTCTCAGCGCAAAGTTGCGCACGGACGGCTCCTACGTAAAAACTCTCTATGTGCCGGCGGGTGGCTCGCTTAAGCCCGCCAAGCCGGAAACCGTCAGGAATAATGAACATACGATCACCATGAACGGCAAGGAAGTTTTCAAGGTCGCCGTCCGCTCCATGGAAGAGATCAGCCGCCAAGTCCTCGATGAAGCGGGCGTGAGCATCGACCAGGTCTCTCTGGTCATTCCGCACCAAGCCAATCGCCGCATTATCGTCGCGTTGGCCGACCGCCTCGGCATTGCTATGGACAGGGTTGTCGTTAACGTCGAAAAATATGGCAATACTTCCGCCGCATCGATCCCCGTGGCCCTGGACGAAGCTAAACGGCAAGGCCGCATTCAAAAGGGCGACATCGTGCTTTTGAACGCCTTCGGCGCCGGATTTGCCTGGGGGGCGGCGGTAATAAAGTTCTAACCAAAAATACTTGAAATTTTGGCATCAGAAGAGACCAAAAAAGCCGTGTCTCGCGCAAAGGCCGCCAAGTATAAACAAAATTGCAAATTTGAAAGTCGAATTCCGAAACCATTTCATCAAATGATCAAAAATCAGAAAGTTCCCAACCGGCCCGTTTCGGATTTCGTAATTGGGATTTAATCTTTAGGTTTGTTTCGGATTTCGATATTCGAATTTCGGATTTTGTTGCGCTAGCTTCTTGGCGCGATAACGTAAGAAACCAACCGTCTCTCGCTGTCTGTGTAAGTTTCTTCCCTCGACAATTAGTGCGAGCGGCCGATTTCTTGCTCGACGTGCGCGCGCAGTTTCTGCAGATCGGCGCTCTGCTCCACCGGATAGAGCGCGGGATTCTGAATCGATTTGATCGGTTCGGGAAGTTTGGCAAACTCGGACAGAAATGTAAGCCTGCTTTCCTCCAAAGACGGAAGCGGCGCGGTAATTTTTCCCCTCGCCATGGCATTTTTTAACAAGGGTTCGGCCCCGGCGACGTCTTCACCCCGGAGGGCGATGATATCTTTCCGCAATTGACCTTGATTATCGCATAGACGGAACACCTGTTTCTTGCCCGGCAAAGAAACTTTTCCGGTGCTGAGCTTGAGCACGGGCCGATCCTTATATTCAACCAGCTTGTACGCGATGTCTGACCAGGGAGCGTCGCCCGAGACTCCCATTTTGGTGCCGACGCCATAACTGTCGTAGGGGATATGAGCGTCGGAAAAGTTTTTTAGATCGTATTCGTCGAGTCCGCCGCTGCCGACGATCTTGACCTGTGGCAAACCGGCCGCGTCAAGGATTTTTCTGACCTCCACCGCCAATCTGGCCAGATCGCCACTATCGATCCGCACCCCTTGCAGCTGCTGACCGCGGGCTGACATTTCTTTGGCGATCTCCACGGCTTTGTGTGCGCCTGACGCGGTATCATACGTATCAATGAGCAAGATCGAATTGTTGGGAAAGCTCGTGACGAATGCACGAAAGGCATCGCCCTCGCGCTCGAAGCTGGAAACAAAGGAGTGAGCCATGGTACCGACGATGGGAATGCCGTAGTGCTGACCGGCTCGCACATTGCTGGTTCCCATGAAACCGACGAGGTAGCTGGAGCGGGCAACCTTCATGCCGGCGTCGATGCCATGAGTGCGCCGCAGCGAAAAATCCACCAGCGACCGAGCCGCCGCGGCATGAACGCAGCGAGCCGCTTTGGTGGCGATCAGCGATTGAAAGTTAATCTGATTGATGATGAAAGTCTCGACGATCTGGGCCTCGACGATGGGCGCGGTGACTTCCAGCACGGGCTCGTCTTTAAAAAACAGCCGCCCTTCAGGGATGGCCCAGACCTCACCGGTGAATCTCAAGTCCCTGAGAAAATCGAGAAAATCATCCGCAAACATCCCGCGCGACCTGAGATAGTCGATACCTTTAGAATCCACCTTAAATTGTTCGAGGAACTCCAACACATCGCGCAGGCCTGCGGCGACAAAATAACTCCGGTTCGGGGGATAGGAGCGGATGAAAAGGCTAAAGCTTCCCGGTGCCAGCTGGCCGCTATGAAAATAACCTTGAGCCATCGTCAACTGATAGAGATCCGTTAACAACGCCAGGTTGTCCGTCGTGTACATTAAGCACTCCGTGTTGCAATAAACGAGCGGAGTCTAGTGTACACTTGGCGCGATGTAAAGACGAACGAACGCCTGATCGCTATTGATTTATCTGGCCTGTTTTGTTAAGGAATTCTCGTAAGCTAAGTGCGGATCGCAACTAGAAGGAGGGCTGATGTTTACCGACAAAGTAGAGCTTAAGGATTTTGAGAAACAGGACCCGGAATATCAGGATCTTCTGCGCCGCGTTCTTGCTATTCAAGCGGATTGTGAGATCGGTGGTCCTAACCTATATGTTAAGGATATTTTGCCGAATGCGCCGACCAAGCTGGATCAGCTCATCGTGGCCCGGACGGCTGCTGAAGAGATGGACCATTTCCGAAAGATGGCCCGCCTGGCTGGTGATATAGGAGTCGATGTTTCGTACACCCTCAGCCGGCCCAATCAGGAAAGGTACGTGGAGGCCTTTCGTGGTCAAATTACAACGTGGGAAGATTATGCCGTTTTTGGTTTTTTGGTCGACCGAGTAGGTCGCTTCCAGCTTGAGGAGTTTATCGGCTGCACTTATTTACCGCTTGCCCGTGTGGTCGAAGATCCGGACATCATCCGGGAAGAAGAAGGGCATGTCGACTTCGGCACCAACGCGTCAGCCGAGTTTGCCGCGAAAGGCGGGGAGTTCAAAGAACGAATTCAAAAGGCGGTTGATTACTGGTATGTTAAAGGCCTCGACATGTTTGGTAACAGCAAGTCGTATCGGTCGGAACGCTATATGTTCTGGGGTCTCAAACGGCGGCAGAATGCAGTGGCGCGCCAGCAGTATAAGGACGAGATTGACGCCCTGATCACTAAAATGGGCCTGACGATCCCCGATCCGACCAAAGGCCGGCTCTATACGTAAGACAAAGTCTCTGGTTTCGGGTTTCAGGTTACTTAAAACTCGAGACCCGATAGTGCGCAGAGCACGAGGAAGGTCATGGAACCAGCACCTAACACGGATGCTTTAGATCAGCAGTTCAAGGAGTTTATTCAAGCCCTCAAGGGCGCTGTCAACTCCGCTATGCCACATCTCAAAGACGATCCCAAAGTCGTCGATAAGGCGATCGGGGATTGTAGGGAGATTCTCGACGTTGTCATGGAAGGCAACGTGAAGGAATGGCTCTCTTAAGTTTACGAATCAGCGAATCTTGGCAACTAGCATTCTCAATCGATAAGGCGCCAGACCTCGACGGCGCCTTTGTCATGTTTATAGCCATTGAGTTTCGCTTACGGAGAATTAACCCTTGAATATCGTTGTCTGCGGTAAGGTGATTCCCGCCAGTTCGGTTACGATCGAGATCGATGCCAGCACGAAACGCATGCTGCGCAAAGGCGTTACCCACGAACTGGACCCGGCTGCGGCCAGTGCCATGGAAGAGGGCTTGCGCCTCACGGAAAAGCACGGCGGCACGGTTACGCTGATTACCATGGGAATCAGCGATGTCACCATCGGCATTCGTAACGCCTTGGCCATGGGGGCCGCTTCTGCGGTTCACATTCACGACGATGCAGTTGCCGGTTCCGATACTCTCGCCACGGCCAAGCTGTTGGCGGCAGCGATCAAGAAACAACCCTTCGATCTGGTTATTTGCGCAACGGAGAGCAGTGACAGTTATTCCGGCATCGTGCCAGGTCAGATCGCTCACTTTCTTGGCGTCCCGCCGGTGACTTTCGCCAAGGAGATCACTATCGACGGCAACACCATCACGATCAAGCGGCAAAGCGAAAGCGGCTACGATGTTGTCGTGGCAACCTTGCCGGCGCTGGTGGCTTGCAGCAGTGGTATCAATGAACCACGCTATCCCCAGCTCAAAGGCATCATGGCCGCGAAAAAGAAGGAGATCAAAGTCTACAGCGCGGCGGATCTCGGCCTGTCACCGGATCAGGTGGGCGAAAAGGGGGCTCGCGAAAAAGTTCTCACCATCGGCCGTCCGCCTAAACGTGAAGCCGGCAAAGCGGTGGTCGATGAAGGCGAAGGCGGCAAGCAGATCGCGGACTTTCTTGCTGAAATCAAGGTGATCTAAGTGGCGGAAATAATCTGGGTATACGCGGAGATCGGCGACGACAAAATAACCACGACATCCCTGGAGATGCTGGCCAAGGCCTCAGAAGTAGGGAAGGCGGAAGCGATTTTGCTCGGCCCGGCGCCGGAAAATACCGTACAAACGCTCGCCAATCATGGCGCGACCAAGATTTATCGCTGCGCCGATCCGGTCTATCGGGATTATCTCACGTTGCCTGCGGCTGAAACGGTTGCGGGACTGATTCAAAAGCACCAGCCGGCGGTGATGTTGTTTGCCTCCAGCTACTCGGGCCGTGACCTGGTGGCGAATTTAAGCGCCCGGCTCGATTGCGGTGCGATCACCGATGTCGGCGATTTCCGACTCAAAGACGGCAGTGTGGAGGCGACGATTCCCGCGCTGGGCGCGAGCTACCAGAATACCAGTACTCTGCTTAATCAGGGAACTAAACTGTTGGTCGTGCGGCCGAAGTCGTTCGAACCGAAGGTCAATGAACAGCCGGTGGCAGTGGAAGAAGTTCCGCCGGCTTCGGATGAAGGGCACCGCAAAGTCCAAATGACCGAGCGGGTCACCGTTAAACGCGAAGGACCGCAGCTGGAAGGCGCTAAGATCGTCGTCTCCGGCGGACGCGGGCTTAAGGGCGAAGAGAACTTTGCCATGCTCAAAGAGCTTGCCGATGTACTCGGCGGCGCTGTCGGTGCAAGCCGCGCAGCCGTCGACGCGGGCTGGGTCCCCTATTCCATGCAGATCGGCCAGACCGGCAAGACCGTCAAGCCGGATATCTATTTCGCCTGCGGTATCTCCGGCGCCGTGCAGCACCTTTCCGGAATGAAAACCTCCAAGTTTATCATCTCCATCAACAAGGATGCCGAAGCGCCGATCTTCCAGTACTCCGACTTCGGCGTCGTCGGCGACGTCTTCAAAGTCATTCCTCAACTTATCGAAGAACTCAAAAGGCGTAAGGGCGTGTAAGCTTTTCCTTTCGTGCGCTTACCAGCTGCCAATGCCGGCCATTCATTACTCAACCCCGGTTTGCCAAAGACGATTAGCCTCTTCAAGGCTCTTCAAGCCGTCAATTTCAACTCGATGCAGTAAGAGATTGTCCGATACCCATCGCGGCGTAACTGAGACTCCATAACCTTTGTTGTTCAGGAACCCGGCGTATTCATCGGCTCTTGGCCGGTTACGAAATGATGCCACGATGAGATGATACGAACCGTCGGTTTGCTGCCGTAGCAAGGTCTCCTGTGTCAAGGCAGGGAGCAAGAGATCCTGCCCCGCCGAAACCCAATTGAGATTTTCGATTTGCGGGTTGAATTCTTTGATAAGGTCCATACCAAGAAGCTTGTTCACTCCGTAGGTATCACTGGCAATTTCAAGGATCGTGGAGCCATATTGAATCGTGACCCACTGGTCCTTGCGCTCGGGCGCGACTTCAGCATTGGCCTTCTTCGGACCGGACTCCTGGCTTGAATCGTAGGTGACGACTTCAAAACCTTTTTCGGGAACGCTGAATAAGTTTTGCGGAAGGATCATGAACGCCAGGGCCACCAAGGCGAGGATTACCGCGAAAGCTCCAAACCCGGCGCCTAACATGTCTCGCGGTCTCCCGGGGTCTCTAGGGATGAGAGTTCGCGACGCCGTCTTAGGGCCTGCGATCATCGGAATGGGATCCGTCGTCACGTTCTCGGCTGCCGGTTCCAGCCGGAGATCGCGGGCGACCGCCTTGATCATATCGGCAGAAACGGTTTTTTTCGACTCGGCGTAGGCGAGCAGCAGGGCGTTATCGCAGATGATGTTCACCATCCGGGGAATCTTCTTCGAATAGAAGGCGATCTGCTGGAACGCCGTATAATCGAACAAACCCCGGCCCTGATAGCCTGCGGTTCGCAGCCGAAAAGCAATGTACGGACCCACCTCTTCGTCCTTAAGCGGATTTAGCCGGCATCGAACGACGACACGCTGCTTGAGCTGGCGGAGCGCGGGTTGATCCAGTCTTGCCGCGAGCTCAGGTTGGCCCATAAGCACGATCTGAAGCAGTTTCTCTTGATCGGTCTCCAGATTCGAGAGCAGCCTTAGGTCTTCAAGGACCTCTTCGCTCAGGCCTTGAGCCTCGTCCACCAACACGGCGACGGTGTGTTTCTGTTCGAGCTGCTTGATCAGATAGTCATTCAGCACCTGAAGCATTGTCACTTTGCTCCCGTCCTTAGGCGTCAAGCCCAGATCGTGAAGGATGACCCGTAGCAAGTCCGGGAAGCTTAGGTAGGTGTTAAAGACAAAGGCCGAATGGACCGTGCCGTCCAGGTTGCGCAACCATGTACGCAACAGGGTGGTTTTTCCTGTCCCCACCTCCCCGGTGATGACAACGAAGCCCTTTTTGGCTTCGATCCCGTAGGCTAGGGTGGCGTAGGCCTCCAGGTAGACCGGATTGGGGTAAAAGAAACGGGGATCAGGCGTAATACTAAAGGGCGCTTCCAGCAAGCCAAAGTAGCTGTTGTACATGGTGCCTAGCCCTGCCTAGCCCTCTTTCGCCGTCGCTAAATAGGGGCGGACCCAAACAGGAAACGTCCGTTTTGAAGAAAATCGATTGGATGTCGCTTTAGCCTTGCCAACTCGAGGACTGAGAGCGTTCCGCCCTGACGATCTTCCACGTGTGAGGGAGCAAAGCGGGTGCCATTAGGCAACAATTGCCAAGATTTGCCTAATTGTTACAACCAAGTCAGAGGTGTAGGATTTTTACTCACACAGCTATATGCTCCACCCTACAGTGTCTTTGAATGACGAGGTGAACCGGAAAGCGGTATGTGGAATCGCGGCAATAAACTAAGCGGCGTCGCTGGTCATGTCGAGCGCCATGCCCTGCACGACGTAAGCCATATAGATGGTATCGGCCATGACCCGGCGCATGTTGTTCTTCATGATCTGGGCGTCGATGCAGTCTTCTTGAAGCTCTTTGGTGTCGGCGTATTTCATTAAGATCTTTTTTCGGATCAGTCCGTGTTCGACGTCGACGCCTGCGTGTAGCTGGTAAAATTCCAAAGCATCGTCGTCCACCCATCGATAGTGCTTGCGGAACACGTCGAGATCCCGCGCCATGGCTCGGGCGGTGTCCTCGCCTTCGGAAACGGCGACGCCAAGCAGCCAGGATGTCTTGCAAGCGGCGTTGGTAAAGCTATCGACGGCGAATTTAACGCCGAAGAGCGGCTCGGAGTTGATCACGTAATCGCGGCGGAGACCGAGGGCGCCGCAGAGCTTGAGCCAATACTCGGGATGAGGCCTTCCTGGTTTACCGATCAGATCCTCGCCTTCCTCTTCGATGGCTTTTGGGAGCCACATGCGGCGCACCTCAGGATGCGGGCAATTGAAAAGGATGGAGTATTCTTTCGTCGGGACGTTTTTTACGAAGTAAAAACGCTCCTTGGCCCAGCCCCGGAGCTGCTCTTTGGTGCACTTGCCTTCGCGAAAAAGAGTTTCCCAAGGATGGGGCGGCCGCTGGTGATCGTTTCTGTTGACCTCGAAGAATGTCTTGATGAATTCATCGGGGGCCAATTTTCGCTCGAGCTTGAACACGATGGCGATCTTCCTTGTTTACCCTTACAACGAGGGTGAGAACAGATTCTATAACACCTAATCAGCTGGCGTCTTCACGATAATGGCCCAGGGCTTCCATGACGGGCTTGTCCGACATCATGAAAAAGACCACTGGGTCTTTGCCGGTATTCTCGTGGCGATGGAACCGCCAATGGGGAATAACGAACGAATCGCCTTTTTCCCATTCGTAGCGTTGATCGTCGATGGTGGTGACGCCGCTGCCTCGCCAGACGTGATAGATGCTGCAGTTCGTGTGGCGGTGGCTCCTGGTTTTTTCACCGGAGCGCAGCATCTGGACTTGGCAAGACATGGTCGGGAGTGTGGACCCGCCGGTTAGAGGGTTCGCGTACTCCAGGACAATGCCGTCGTATGGATCGCCCGGTTGTTCCCCTACTTTGCTCAAAGCCTTTTCCGTGTCATCCCATTTGTAGCAAAATGCCGGTGGCTGAATCGAATTCTGCCTCACCCATGAGGGGCGCAATGCCCCTGCCGTGGCTAAGGTGTAGCCTTCCGGTTTGGTTACGGGTTGCTTCTTGCGCGGGTCGGGTTCATGAAAATCGGTTTCCAATAGTCTGACCAGCGGCGAGTCCAGTCCATCGAGCCACATCATGGTCTCGCCCCCGTGATTCTCGTGGTCGTGCCAGGTCCAGCTCGGGGTCGTGACGAAGTCGCCTTCGCCGATCTCGAAGGACTCCCCTTCAACAATAAGCCGAGTGCCTTGACCCTTGACGATGAAGCGAATCGCGCCGGCCATGTGGCGGTGAGACAATGCCTCTTCGCCGGGCTTGAGCATCTGGAGGTTTAACACTAGGGTTCGCGAGGTGCCGTTCTTGAGGGATGGGTTCCAAAACTGGATGACGCGGCGGAAGGACAGATCCAGTCCGACGACCTCGCCGGCCTTTTCCATGGCGGCGAAGAGGTCCTTGCCTTTCCATAGACAGGGCTCATAAGAAGGTACCGGCTCCCGATAGACGTCGCCCTGAACTGTTTGCCAATAGCCTTTGAAACTCTTGCTCTGCAATTCCTCCTCGAAGGCTTTGAGTAGGTCCGCCATAAAAGTGCTCCTCCTGTTAACCGACTTCTAAACCATTTTGGGTCGATGTTGCAAGGTGGGCGATTACGGCATGAGGTAGGGGCGACCGGCCGGTCGCCCCTACTCAATGGGCTTGACCGTGATCATGTTCGTCGTGCCCGCTTGTTGGAGGGGCAGCCCGGCGGTGATGGCGACCAAATCGCCGCGTTTGACGAACCCAAGCTTTACCGCCTTCTTCTGGGCGTCCCGCAGCATCGCGTCCGTACTGTGAAAAGCTGGCACTGCAACCGGGTAAACACCCCAAACCAGGCAAAGTGTCTTTAAGGTTGGCTTTTCTGGACTGAAGGCAATGATTGGATTCTGCGGCCGATAGCGGGCGATCATGCGAGCCGTGCTGCCGGAAGAGGTGGGTATGAGAAAAGCTTGCACCTTCAGATCCCGGGCCAACGAGATGGCGGCGAAGCTGATCGCCTCCGGAACACTCTTTTTTCGACCGGCAAATTGGTATCGAGGTTCGAGGATCTGTTCGGTTTCCTCTGCGACTTTGGCCATCGTCCGGACCGCCTGGACCGGATAGTCTCCCGCAGCAGTCTCCTCGGAAAGCATCAACGCATCGGTTCCATCCAGGACGGCGTTCGCGATGTCGGCCACCTCGGCGCGCGTCGGGCGTGGATTCTGCACCATGGAGCGCAACATCTGCGTTGCCGTAATAACCGGCTTGCCCAAAACGTTGGCTTTCCGAATCATCATCTTCTGCATCGCGGGGATTCTTTCGAGCGCGATTTCGATGCCGAGATCGCCGCGCGCCACCATAATACCGTCCACTTCTTCCAGGATCCCGTCGATGTGATCGAGAGCCTCATGCTTCTCAATCTTGGCGATAATCGGGATCGTCGCGCCGCGTTTCTGCATTTCCCCCCGGGCGTAGACGATGTCGTTGCTGTTGCGGACGAAGGAAAGCGCGATCATATCGACATTGTGCTCGATGCCGAAAGCAAGGTCCTCTTTGTCGTCCTTGGTCAAAGCGCGAATGCTAAGGCTGCTCCCGGGAAAGTGAATGCCCTTGTGTGAGCCGAGGATGCCGCCAACAACGACCCGACAAGTGACGGAGCGATCTCCGACTTTGACCACCTCCAGCTCGATCTCCCCGTCCCCAAGCAGAATCGGATCGCCCTTCTTCACCGACTTGGTGAGTCCCTTATAGTTGACGGAGATCATATCTTCGGTGCCGACTAGTTTGCGGGTCGTCAAGACAAAAGGCCTGCGGCTCCGGAGGCGAACGTGATTGCCTTCCACGACGCCGATGCGAATTTTGGGACCGGGCAGGTCTTGCAGAATCGCGACCGGCCGGTCGAGTTTCCGTTCAAGCCGGCGAATCATTCGAATAACACGTCGATGAAACGCGTAATCACCGTGACTAAAGTTGAGCCGGGCAACATTCATGCCGGCCAGGATAAGCTGCTTGAGGATGTTTTCAGAAGCGCTCGCTGGTCCGATGGTGCAGACGATCTTGGTCCTGCGCATTTTTTTAATCTACACGAGTCCGTCGGAGAATCAACGAAAGCAGCGGGGGTCTACTACGTTCCCGCTCCCGTGCGTTTCAGCCGCGGATCGAGAATGTCGCGCAGCGCGTCGCCGAGAAGATTAATGCCGAGCACGGTGACAAAGATGCAGAGGCCGGGGAAGAGCGGCAACCACCACGCCGTGCTGATATAGATGCGCGCGTCGGCGAGCATGGTGCCCCAGGTGGGGATCTCGGGCGGAACGCCGACCCCCAGAAAGCTGAGGCTGGCTTCGGCGATGATCGCCGAGGCCATTGCGAAAGTACCGATGACCAGAGAAGTTTGGATCACGTTGGGTAGGATGTGGCGCAGAATGATCTGGACGTTACCGGCGCCCAAACATTGGGATGCAACCACGAATTCGCGGGTTCGCAAGGTCAACGCCTGTGCGCGGACCACGCGACAATAGGGAATCCAGCGTTGCACCACCAACGCCAGGATCAGATTGAACAGACCTTGGCCGAGGAACGCCATAATAGTGATGCCGAGCAGCAGTGGCGGGAAAGCCCATACCACCTCCACTAGCTTTTGGATCATGAAGTCGGTTTTGCCGCCGAGGTAGCCGGAGATCGCGCCGAGGCTGATGCCGACGAATCCAGATACGAAGACCACCGCAAAGGCCACCAGCAGTGAAACCCGGGCGCCGTAGATGACCCGGCTCAGGACGTCGCGCCCGAGGTTATCGGTCCCCAAGACGTGCGGGGAACCGATACCCTGAGGGGATTTCGTCATCGCGGTGAGTTCCTGCTTGTTCGGATCTTCTGGCGCGAGGGTCGGGCCCAGGATGCCGATGGCGATAAAGGCAAACACGATCAGGCCTCCCGTAAACGCCTTCGCGTGCAGCCGTGGCAGCCATCGGGCCGCGAGGCTGGAGTTTTTCTCAGTAGCGGATTCGAGGGTCAATGACTGCATATAGACCGTCAATAATCAGATTGATGATGACGAAAGCCGCCGTATAGGTCATGACGATTCCGGTGACGAGCGGATAGTCACGGGCGTTCAGGGCCGTGATCAGAAGGCTGCCGCTGCCCGGCCATGCGAAGACGGTTTCAACAATGATCGAGCCGCTCAACAGGGTGCCCAGCTCCAGCCCGACGACGGTAATGACCGGGATCAAAGCATTGCTGGTGACGTGATGCCAGACGATATTTTTTTCGGCGAGACCTTTGGCGCGTGCGGTCACCACATACTCTTCGTTCATCACTTCCAGGACGGCAGAGCGAGTTACCCGCATCAAGATCCCCAGCATATTTACGCCGAGAGCCAGGGCGGGCATGAAGATATGGGTTATCGCATCCCAGACCGCTTTCCAGTTCCTTTGAATCAAACTGTCGAGTAAATAGAATCCGGTGATTTCTGCTCCGGCGATTCCGTAGGTGCTCCGGCCGGAGGTCGGCAGCAAATTTAGAATGCCCGCCAGCAGAAGAATCAACATGATACCGAGCCAGAAGCTCGGCATGCTGATGCCAAAGAGCCCGAAGGTGGTTCCGACATTGTCCAACCATGAGTTTGGCTTTGAACCGGCCCAGACCCCTAGTGGAATCGCCAAGACAATCGCGATGACCATCGAAAACATCGCCAGTTCGATGGTCGCCGGGAGGCGGGATTTAATCACGTTGGCCACGGGCTCGGCGTATTTGAAAGACTTGCCGAATTCCCCGGCGACCGCGGAGGCGATAAATTTCAGATATTGAACGTAGAGCGGGCGATCCAAACCCCAGCGCTCCTTTGCCTTGGCGACCTCAGCGGCGTTGGTTTCCTCACCGAGGAGTAACAAGGTCGGGTCTCCCGGCGCAGCATGAATCAAAAGAAATACGAGGAGGCTGATCAACAGCAGGACGGGTACGGTTCCTGCGAGCCGTTGAAGCAGATAACTTGCCATGAGCTTATGGGTTTGCGCTTCGGCGCAATCTCACTTTGTGCTGCGCGCGCTCGCTAAGCAAAAAAACAATTGGCGGGGAGTCTTGGGTTAGTCCATCACTCCACTGCTCCATTACTCCAGTCACGAGTAGAGCCTTGGTGACAAGACTAGCGTTGCACCCGCATGTCCATGCCGAATATGCGCGCGTCCGGCAAAGGTTTGTAATCGACGCGCTTGTTAAGGCCCCAAAGTAATTTGTGGCGCCACATGAAACAGGCGGGCGCATCCTCCGTGAGGATGCTCATGGCTTGCGCTAGATATTGCCGGCGCTTCTTGGGATCGAATTCCGCTTGCTCTTTGTCCAAGAGATCGTCGAGCTTAGGGTTCGAATAACCGATCCGCGGGGTCTCCGCCGAACGAAAGTACTGATGCAGAGCGGCGCTGGGATCTTGGACCGAACCGCGACCCATGTAGTAGAAGGGGATGGTGCCTTTCTGGACGCTCGCCCAAAGGGTGGGCCACTCCGGCGTCAAGAGCTTGGCGCGAAAGCCCGCAGCATTGAGCATGGGAATCATCGCTTCGGTTAGTTGCTTGTCGAGGGTGTAGCGTCCCACGGGAGTTTGCAGTTCTACGTCAACCCCGTTGGGGAAGCCCGCCTGCGCCAGAAGTTTTTTTGCTCGCTCCGGATCGTAGCTCAACTTCGGTTTCAGGTTCGGGTCGTAACCATACTGGCCCGGCCCTATGGGGCCATCGAGCCGGCTGGCAAATCCTTCCAGCACTGTACTGATGATTTGGTCGCGGTTGATCGCGTGGCAGACGGCCTGGCGCACTTCTTTTTTGTCGAAGGGGGGTTTTGGTTGCATGGCCAGGAACATGATCTCTACCGAGTCGACGGCCGTGATAGTCAAATTGGGTGATTTCTCCACGCGCTGGCGTAAATGCGGCGGAATGAACTGGGCGATCTGGATTTCGTCGTTCAGCAACGCTGTGACCCGCTGCTCGGTTTCGCGCATGACCCGGTAAACGATCTCGTCCGGAGCGCGCGGGTTCTTCTTCGCCTCCGGATGGTCAGCCCGCTTGGCGATAACCAATCGTTGGCCGGGAATGATCTCCTTCAAGCGGTAGGGGCCGCCGCCCATCATATGTTCTTTGTCCGCACCGTCACGGCCGTATTTGTCGAAGGCTGCTTTGCTGGTGATGATCAGCCGGTCGCAAACAAAACCGAGGAGCGGCGCCGCCGGTTTGTCGGTGACGAACTTGACGGTGAATTGGTCGACGGCCTCTGCTTTGACTACCGGTCCCGCCACCGAGGCTTTTTGCTTTGATTGAGGATCGCCGATCACTCGATTCATCATCGAGTGCACGACATCATCGGCGGTGACTGAAGAACCATCGTTGAATTTGTAGTTTTTATTTAGATAGAAAACCCAAGTCGTGGGATTCTCGACTTTCCAACGTTCCGCCAAACGACCCTCGAAATCTCCTTTTTGATAGTTGTAGGTACAGAATGGTCCGGTGATTTCGCTCCAGATGCCGTACAAGAGCGAGACGCTGTCGCCATAGGGATTGGTCGTCTCGATGGTTTCAGTGACGCCAATGGAGACCCGGGTCTGGGCGTTTCCGACTGCGCAATTGCCCAGAAGGAAGGCGAGTGCCAAAAAACTGACCGCAAACCGTTTCTTGCGTCTACCGATCATATCAACCTCCGTGTTCGTTGATCGACCACCAGATGGATGCGGAATCATTTACAGCTCCTTCGCAAGATGTCAAGAATGTTTTCAGCCAGTTGTAATGACCGATTTCGCTAGCTACTGCCGGTTTAGGCTATGATCGTAGAAACCCAGATTTTTCACTCTCCTCAGAACGGGATTCGACAGGACCGTCATCCTGAACCCGTCGACTGTCATCCTGAGCCTTAGCGAAGGATCTCACGGTAAACTTTGTGAAGGATCTAGAGTTAAGTTGAGTTCCTACCCACGTCTAAAGGACGTGTTTTTACTATTGACAGGAGTCGGGCCGGATACTAATCGTTAGGTGGCGAGCGCACATCGGAGGGCAGAGACATGGCGAGAGATGGCTACAAGATTCTCGATAGCGATATGCATGTATTCGAACCCCACGATCTCTATTTGAAATACATGGATCCGAAATGGGGTGACCGGATTCCGCGCGGCGCACCGCGCAAGCGGCACGGCCAGATAAAGTTTAGCTTAGCGAATGGCAAACCGCTCAGGCCGTCCGGCACGCAGGCGCTGGCGGCGACATCGCCGAAGAAAAACCCGGAAGAAAATGTACCTGGAGAGGCCGAGGTGGCGAGTCGCTATGCTCAACCGCTGGCGCGCGATTACGACGCAGTCTCGCAATTGGCGGCGATGGATGTGGAAGGCTTGGATGTGGCGGTGCTATTCAGAACTTTTCCGTTGCACTGCGACGACAGCTTGGAGCCCGACTACGCCAATGATCTCTGCCGCGCGTGGAATAATTGGATGGCCGATTTTTGCAAAGCCGATCCAAAAAGACTCCGACCGTCGGCGCTGATTACGCTCCACGATGTCGATCTGGCCGTCGACGAGACTCGCCGCGCGGTTACGGAACTGGGAGCCATCGGATTGTGCCTGGTGCCGGAGCCGGCCAATGGCCGCCATATCCATGATCGGACCTATGATCCGGTTTGGCGTGAAGCGGAATCCCTCGGCGTGCCGATCTGTTTCCATCCGGCGGCCAATCCCAATACGGATCAAGTGGTGCATCGCTTTAAAGGCCACGCCAACGAGGCGGTACTGATCAATGCTTTTCGTAATCCCATAGAGTTGATGCTGGCCGTGGGGAGTTTTTGCGCCGGCGGCGTGCTCGAGCGTTTTCCCAACCTGCGGGTGGCTTTTCTCGAGGGCAATTGCAGCTGGTTGCCATGGGCGCTCTACCGCTTGGACGAACGATGGGAGATGCGGAAGGGCTACTGTAACGAGCCCATGAGCCTGCGGCCGAGCGACTATTTTATGCGGCAGTGTTTCATCTCGGTGGACGTTGAAGAAGATCTGGTCGGCGACGTGGTGAAGCGAATCGGTGATACCAACGTGGTGATATCCACCGACTATCCCCACGCGGACTCACACTGGCCGGATGCGGTGAATCACTTCATGGCGATGGATTTACCCAGTGAAGCCCGGCGAAAAATTCTCTGGGACAACTGCGCCCGACTTTATGGCGTTTAGGAAGAAAATAATTCAACCACAAAGGGCGCAAAGCTCACATAGAGAAATCCTTTGCCCCTTGATCGGCGAATCTTAACTTTATGTACTTTGTGCTGTCGTTAATGTATCTCGGGGATGGTTGAAACCCCTCGCCTTCAGGCGAAGCGAAAGTTTCGTCATGCCCCCCTCCGACTATTCAGGATAAACTCCGGTGGGCATCCAGGTGACGGACAGCATCCGTCATACCGTTGGAAAACGGTATCCAGGTGACGATAATGCGAAAATCACGGAGTGGCGAGAAAGTCGACTTCAAGTCGACAGCTTTGGAATCCCTCGGCTTATAATTCGAGCCGCGGATGTTTAGTGGTCCTAAAGGAGAAACAACATCATGCCAAGTCCCACGCCCTGCGGTATCGAGCTGCCTCAAGTGTTTTTTGATGGTCCGACCGACATGGCGCATATCCGTAGGTTCGCAACCACGGCCGAAACGCTTGGTTACGATAGTCTATGGCTCCAAGAGCGGATCATCGGTGATTTCACCATGCTGGAACCGGTGACCCTGCTCAGTTATGTCGCTGCTATAACGACCAAGCTTAAATTGGGGACGTCGGTGATCTTGTTGCCGCTGCGCAATCCGGTGCAGCTGGCGAAAGCGTACTCGACCTTGGATGTCATGAGTGGCGGTCGTGCAGTGATGGGAGTTGGACTCGGTGGCGGCCATCTTGGATCCCACGAGGACGTCTTCGGCTACACGCGCGAAGGGCGAGTGACGCGCTTTACTGAGGCTGTGCAAATTATGAAACTCCTTTGGACTGAGCCGAAGGCGAGTTTTCAGGGACGCTATTGGAATTTCAAGGATGTTTCTATGGAGCCGAAGCCGGTCCAGCAGCCGCATTTGCCCCTGTGGTTCGGCGGTCACCACGAAAACGCGCTCAAACGCGCGGTGAAGTATGGCAACGGCTGGATGGGAGCGGGTTCGTCGTCATCCAATGCCTTCGTTCGCGAGTCGGCGATGATCCGCCAATTCCTCGACGACGCGAAGCGGAATCCCGCGACTTTCAGTTACGGCAAGCGAGTCTATCTCTGTGTCGATGGCAACAAGGAGCGAGGAGAAAAACGTCTTCGCGAGTGGTTTGCAAGGCGCTACAAAAATGCCGATCTCGGACCCCGCGTATCGATCTGGGGCGGCGCGGCCGAAGTAACCGAGAATATCCAAAAGATCGTTAAAGCCGGCGCACAATTTATTGTCTTCAATCCCATGTTCGACGAAGCCGAGCATCTTGAGATCTGCGCCAAAGAGATCATGCCGCACCTATAAATAAGACACGGGTTCCAGCCGTTCAAAGCGTTCAAGTAGTTCAAGACGATTGATGATAGAAACCGGATGATTCGGGCAACGGGCCAAGATCGCGAGTGGACGGTAAACCGATCTGCTTCAATGAAGACGAAGTCGAGACGCTCTCCAATTACGTCCTGAAGGATAATTCATTTGAAAGAGCATGGGCATATTACGAAGCTCGGTTGCCGGCTAGTAGATCAGGGGTTTGAATCCCGATCCCTCCCTATTGGGAATATTGGTTAAGACTCGCAACCAGTCGTTTTTGATCGAGGAGCGGCTTATGACTGAATCAAACGAAAGACCGACGGCTGATGTTTCCCCCTCTGCGGTGATGTTGCATTTGATTGTGGGATTTCGGGTATCGCGAACCATCTTCGTAGCCGCCAAACTTGGACTTGCCGATCTTTTGAAAGACGGGCCGAGGACAAGTGAACAACTGGCGCGAAGCACGGGAACCCACGCGCCGTCGCTGTATCGCGTACTTCGCGCGCTGGTGAGTATCGGTGCTTTTTCCGGCAACGATGAACAAGGTTTTGCCCTCACGCCGCTTGGCAACACCTTGCGGAGTGATGCGCCAGGATCGCTGCGCCATTGGGCGATGCTAGTTTTGGGCAATGAGCACTATCAAGCCTGGGGCGATCTCGCGCACAGCGTGCAAACGGGCGAGAGCGCATTTCGCCATATCTTCGGAGCGAACACGTACGAATACGTTTCCCAGCATCCGGAGCACGCTAAAATCTTTAACGAGGCAATGGCGAATCTTACAGGATTTTACAATGCCGCGGTGCGGGACTGTTATTCCTTTTCCGGCATCGGTAAGGTTGTCGACGTAGGAGGCGGCGATGGCAGCCTTGTTATTGCGTTGCTTCAAGCAAATCCGGGAATGAAGGGAATCGTTTTCGACTTGCCCCAGGTTGCGGAACGAGCGAAACAACGAATTCGCGAGGCGGACTTAGAGGAACGCTGTGAAGTAATCAGCGGAGACCAATTTGTCTCGGTGCCGAGCGATGGCGATATGTATATTCTTTCCCGCTGCGTGAACTCGTTTAACGACGCTCGCGTGATTCAGTTGCTCAAGAACTGTCGCGGGGCGATGGCTCAAAAAGGCAAACTACTACTCATCGAACGGGTTCTTCCGGCTCGGTTGGGGGACTCTATCAGGACGCATCATGCCTTCATGTCGGATCTCAACATGTTGGTGAATAGTGGCGGACAAGAACGCACAGAGACGGAGCACTGCGCGTTGTTGGAAGCGGCAGGCTTTCGGGTAACTAGCGTTGTCCCGACGCAATCCGAAATGAGCGTGGTGGAGTGCGTGCCGGCGTAGCGTAATCTATATGCCCGAAACGTACGAT
>DAIRFP010000417.1:0-2227 GCA_036794995.1 Thermodesulfobacteriota bacterium
ATACCCCGGAGGGCTCGCAACTCTAGCGTCGTCACTAGTAGTAGTCCGGCTGGCTAACAAAAATAGCGGGAAAGCTGCTGGAGGTCGTCGATAAGAATATCCGGTTCGGATGCGATGAGAGCGGCTCGATTGCCAAGTCCGTAGGTGACCCCGCAGGTCAATACGCCGGCGCGTTTACCGGCTTCGATGTCTGTGTCGCCGTCCCCAACGATGAGAGCCTGCGTGGGCAAGATTCGAAAACGGTTGAGGACTTCATGAATCAGAGCGGGATGGGGTTTTTTCTCCGCCGCGCTGTCCCCGCCCAAAATCGCATCGAATTGTCCCTCGACACCCAAACCACGTACCACGGCGACGGTAAGTCGGTGCATTTTGTTGCTCACGACGACCCTGTGCTTGCTCTGAAAGTAATTCAGCACGTCTCGAACTCCGGGATAGAGCACCGTGTTGTCAATCAGGTGGTTTTCATATCGGTGGAGGAACACACGCATAACGGCTTGAAAGTGATCGGCGCTGTCTTCAGGCAGCGACTGTCTGAGAAGATGCTCCACGCCGCGGCCGACGTTTGAGTAGACCATCTCGGACGGCAGCGGCGAAAGATTAAAGTGAGCCCGCGTGTGATTGACCGCGTTGGCCAAGTCCTGTCCGGTGTCGGCCAGGGTGCCGTCCAAATCGAACATCACAAGGTCAATGATTCTTTTCATCGAATCGGGATCTCCAGCCGAAAGATAACTTCAGGTCGCCGGCCTGTCAATTAGACTTTTCCTATTGGGATGAAAGTGGTATAGGCTCATCCGGAGTTGACGTATCTTGGCCGGCTGATTTCGGAGGTTCACCTATGAAACAGTTCGCTACAGCAGCAATCTTGTCGCTGGTTAGCCTGGTCGCCGCGACCCTGGCGGCCGCGGCGGACAAGCTTAACACCTCTTATATATCCACCAGCCCCGGTTCATCGACGGTGATCCAGGTTGCCAAAGAAGCGCGATTTTTTGATAAACAGGGCTTCGACGCGACGGTGATCTTCATTTCGGGCAGCGTTCGCGGCATTCAGGCAATTCTCGCGGGAGAGATCCCCATCGGCGAAGGGGGTGGACCGGGCCTCGCGAGCGCGCGGCTCGCCGGCGGCGACGTCGTCGCCATTGCCGGCAATGTCAACGTATTGCCCTACTATCTAGTTGCCCACCCGAGCATCAAACGAGCCGAGGATCTAAAGGGGAAAATCGGCGGCACTCACATCGCCGGGACGACGGCGGAATTCGCGCTCAAAGTGGGACTTAAAAAAATCGGCCTCGAACCGAACAAAGACGTTACTTTGCGAGTGATCGGCGGATCCACTGAAAGAATGATCGCCTTGCAAAAAGGGATTGTGCAATTTACCGTCGTGACCGAAGCGGGAAAGGCGCAGGCGGAGAAACTCGGATACCCCGTGGTCGTCGACATGGCCAGCCTCCAGATTCCTTTTCCCCAGAACGGCGTCTACACGTCGACAAAGCTGATCCGCGAGAATCCGGATATGGTCCGGCGCTATATGCGCGCCTACACCGAGGCGATTCACTATTACAAGACCCACAAAGAAGAGACCATGAAGATCATGAGAAAGTATTCCCGCCTCGATGATCGAAAAGTTCTAGAGGAAGCCTGGGACTGGCACGCGCGCTTCATCCCGGAAGCACCCTATCCCCCGCCCGAGGGTTATCAACTCGTTTTGCAGGACATGGCCGCGACGAACCCCAAGGCGGCCCAGGCCAATGTCAAAGACTATGTGGATTCGCGCTTCGTCAAGGAACTCGAAGACTCAGGATTTATCAAGGGTTTGTACCGCAAATGAATTCGGTTCAAAGTTCCAAGTTCAAGGTTCAAAGTCGAAGAAGATGGTGCCTTCCGGTTAAACGTTGAACATTGAACGTTGAACCTGGAACCGCTCTAGAGTTTCTCCCGCGCCGCCTGCAGAACCTGCCGCATCGGCTCCACGTCAATGACCAGCAACGACAGCTGCAGCTTCTCCTGCCGAATTGCTTCCGGAACCACCGCCATCACTTCCTCCTCGAGAACATGATAAACGGGGATCTTCAGGGACACGCCGGCAAGCGGTCCGGCATAGCTCGGATCCCCTTCGGTCACCGTCTCGGCGAACACTTCCACGCCGCTGGCTTCGCCGTTGCCCAAAACCACCGCCAGATTTTCCGGACCATACTGGTCCGCCAGGCGCTTGATGACTCCCTGATTCTCG
>DAIRFP010000418.1:0-2226 GCA_036794995.1 Thermodesulfobacteriota bacterium
GTGCGGCCACCTACGTCGATAAAATCCTCAAGGGCGCCAAGCCTGAGGATCTCCCAGTGGAGCAACCGATGAAGTTCGAGCTCATCATCAATCTGAAAGCCGCAAAGCAGATCGGCCTAACCATCCCACCGAATGTGTTGGTAAGAGCGGATAGGGTGATCAGATGACAGAATTCAGTGATCGGGTGTCAGGTGTCAGGTTTCAGGACAAAGCAGGAGCGAAAGCGATGCAAAAAAGAATTTTCGGTCTGGCTCTTGGCGCTTCGCTCTTCGGGCTTAGCTTCCCTGCCGAAGCGCAGCAGCCGACAAAAATCCCCCGGATAGGATTCCTAAGTGCAACTTTGCTTTCCATTATCTCGCCCCGCATCGAGGCTCTCCGCCAAGGTCTGCACGAGCTTGGCTACGTGGAGGGGAAAAACATTGTCATTGAGTGGCGATCTGCGGAGGGAAAACTCGACCGCGTCCCGGCTCTTGCCGCCGAGCTAGTGCGTTTAAAGGTCGATGTGATCGTCACGGGTGGAGCGACAGATACCCGTGCTGCCAAGGAAGCGACGAACACGATTCCGATTGTTATGGCGCAGGATAGCGATCCTGTTGGAAGCGGGTTCGTCGCCAGCCTTGCGCGACCGGGAGGAAACATTACCGGGTTGTCCACCCTTGCTCCGGAGGTAAGCGGAAAACGACTTGAGCTTTTGAAGGAGATCATTCCTAAGCTTTCCCGCGTGGCCGTCCTGGGGATTTCGACACGACCGGGCAATGCACAATCGTTAAAAGAAGTGGAACTCGCCGCCGGGGCGCTCAAGGTGAAGCTTCAATTCCTCGACGTACTAGATCCCAAGGATATTGAGGCCGCATTCCGAGCCGCAAGCAAGGGGCGTGCAGAGGCAGTCCTCGTGCTGCAGAGCCCCTTCTTCAATTCTCAGCGAAAACAGCTTGTAGATCTCGCGATAAAGAGCCGGCTCCCGGCGACATACCCACAAACGGAATATACGGAAGCCGGTGGCCTCATGTACTATGGCGCGAATACTCCCGACTTGTTCCGGCGCGCAGCCACTTACGTGGACAAGATTCTAAAAGGTACTAAGCCCGCAGACATTCCCGTCGAGCAGCCGCGAAAGTTTGAACTGATTATCAATTTGAAGGCCGCCAAGCAGATCGGCCTGACGATTCCGCCGAACGTGCTGGTAAGAGCGGATAGGGTGATCAAATAAGAAAGCAACAGACAATAGGCAGCACCGGGAGAGGAAACATATCTTTGTCTTTTACGGGCAAAACTCGTGGAAGGAGCGCTTAGAAAAATCACGTGTCCCTTCTTGAGTTTGACATGGCTACGCCAGGGGCGTAGTCTAGCTCCGTGTTCACATTCATCGAGTCCAGCGTTTTCGAGCGCCTGTGCGCTCTTTATCTCGATGACGATGAATACGCCGAACTACAACAATTCATGATGGAAACGCCGGATGCTGGGCAGGTGGTCCCCGGCTCCGGCGGTGTAAGAAAGCTGCGCTGGAAACGCAAGGGCATGGGCAAACGCGGCGGCCTGCGCGTGATCTATTATGTGCGCTATCAACCGAACGAGTTCTGGATGTTAACGCTGTACGCGAAAGCCAAGCAGGACAACGTGCCCGCGCACGTTCTCAAGCAATTAAAGGAGGTGTTTGAACATGGGTAAAAAACTGAGCGGACGGGCGCTCGCCAAATTCGAGGCTGGGCGCGATGTTTGGCAGGAAGTGTTGGACGGTGCTCGCGAAATCAAAGCTGGCGGCGGTAGACGGTCTGTGGTTGAGCCCCGCTCGCCCATCGTGCGTGCGCGCTTGAAAGCCGGTCTCACCCAACAGCAATTCGCCGCGCTGCTTGGGGTCTCGAGGCGCACTGTGGAACAATGGGAGCAAGGTCGCCGCAAACCAAGTAGAGCGGCAAAGACACTCATCAAGGTCGCAGAGTTGTATCCCGAGGTGCTGCGTAAAATCGCAGCCTGACCGGTTCGAGCAGCCGAAGAAGTTCGAGCTCATCATCAATCTGAAGGCGGCAAAGCAGATCGGCTTGACGATTCCACCGAATGTGTTGGTGCGAGCGGACCGGGTGATCAAGTGAGAAGGGGCGAGTGTCGAGTGGAAAGAGCAGAGAAAAACATGACGAAAAAAATCACGGTCCTTACGCTTGGCGCCATGCTCGTTGCGCTTTGCGTTTCTGCCGCCGCGCAGCAGCCAACGAAAGTCCCTCGGATCGG
>DAIRFP010000233.1:0-8019 GCA_036794995.1 Thermodesulfobacteriota bacterium
CAAGCAGCGAGACTTCCTTCAGCTCGCAATAGTGAAACAATTTCTCCAGGTACCGCCTGCGATCGAGATCGTCCCTAAAAATCTTCTGCCGATTGTTGCCCCGGCAAAGGACATGGTAAACCGCACCCGGATATTCGATTCGAAGTGGCCTTGCCATAACCGCCGACTTATCACCGGCGGGCTCACAATTCAACTCTATTCATGCATTCAAGCCTGACCCTAAAGGCCCCTCCTTTTATCGAGAAATTGGGACCCGGTCTTCTACACATCGCTTAAAACGAAAAAGCGCCAGGGGGCAATCGCTCGCGGGATTGCTCAGCCCTGGCGCTCGAACTCGGAATTGGTCCGGAAAGCCTAGTTAACTTTAATCTCGACTCTGCGGTTCTTCGATCGGCCCTCTGCGGTCTTGTTATCGGCGATGGGCTTGGATTCGCCAAATCCCTGGCCCGATACTCGACCACTGTCCACACCCTTCTTTACCACATAGTCCCGCACCGACGTCCACCGTCGATCCGACAGCTTCAGGTTATAGGCCTCGGTCCCGATGCTATCCGTGTGACCCGATAGCGCCGTCTTCTTTTCTTTGTTTTCATTCATGAACGCTACCAGCCGATCCAGTATCTGCCCTGCCTCCGGCTTGATCACGCTCTTGTCGAAATCGAATAGCACGTCATCCAGGATGATCGTCCGCTCAACCTTCGGCGCCGGTGGTGGTGGCGGAGGCGTTGGCTTCGGCTTCGGTGCCGGTGGTGGTGGGGGAGGCGGTGGTGGTGGCGGAGGAGGAGGCGGCACCGGCTTCGGTGCTGGTGGTGGCGGCGGTGCATCCGGCGTCAGTAAATACGCTAGTCCGCCGCAAAGCAAAGCGCCTCCAAAAACACCAGCGGGAATCGCTTGACCCTCACTGAGACTGTGGCTGTTATTGTGGTTTACCCATCCCGCTGCGTTCCCGCCTATGATGGCGCAAGCCGCTGCGGCGGTAGCGGCTGTGGTTTGACGTCTCGTCCAATCCTTCGTAAACGCGCAGCTACTCAGGAAAAGCGCGAGGATAAGCCAAATCCATAACCTGTGCTTGTTCATATAGTCTTCCTCTCTAAGAAAAGATATTCATGCGTCGCAGCGAAAAACGTACATGATTGCGAAAATCATTTAAATCGATCTGATCCTTATTTTGAGGTTCGTTTTTCCTTACCCGACAAGGGAAGAAGCCAATGCGAGGGAATCCTACTTGACCCTTCCGGCAAAAAGACAGGTCACGCAAGCGTCGGTGGCTGCGCTCAGCGAAGTGGTCGTTGCGAGAAAGTCAAACGACCCCCTGGCCTTCTACCTCTTCCGCTGCTCCGCTTCCCGTCTCGCCTCTTTCATGTCGTCCATGGTCTCTTCATAATGTTCGCCGGATTGAAACCCTTGGCGCCTCGCCGCATTTCCCGCAAGACGGGTTTCATCGCAAAATCCACTCGCCGCACCGAATGAAAGCTTTCGATGCGGCGAACTCGATTTCACCGGAGATCTCAGTGCCCGCCGCCACCGGCCGCTTCACTCATCATCCGCAGCGCTTCATCGATGGTGAAGCTGTTCGGCTTCTGAACCGGCGGAAACTCCTTGAAGGTCGCCGCCCACTGGTCCATGATCCCCCAGGCACCATAAAGAATATAAGCGTGGTAGAGAAACCAGTTATAGTACGTGTTCGACGTCGTATCGGCACGCTCATAGGGATCCGTCCGGAGATTGAAGAGCTTCGGTAGCCGCAACCGCGTGAACGGCTCCGCCCAGACTTGCATGGTGCCGTGGCAGCGCTGCTCCATGAACACGACTTTCCAGTTGTCGTAGCGCACGCCCAGCACGTCGCCGTCGTCGCTCAAATACACGAACATCTTGCGTGGACTCTCCTTCTCCTGACCGGTCAGATAGGAAAGCAGGTTATAGCCATCGATGTGGTTCTTGTAGGTCCGGCCAATCGCCTGATGACCCTTCTTCAGCTTTTCTACTACGTCCGGATCTCCGGCCATCGCCAGGAATGTCGGCAGCCAGTCGTGGTGCTGCACGATCTCTCTCGACACAGCACCTGCCTTGATCTTGCCGGGCCAGCGCACTAGCATCGGCACGCGGAAAGCGCCTTCCCAGTTGGTGTTCTTCTCGCTGCGGAATGGGGTCATGGCACCGTCCGGCCAGCTGTTCATGTGCGGCCCATTGTCGGTGGAATACATCACGAAGGTATCGTCGGCGAGACCCACCTCATCGAGATAGTCGAGCAACTGGCCAACGTTCTTATCGTGATCGATCATGGTGTCATGGTACGGCGACTGCCAACGCCCTGCTTGGCCGAGGCTCGACGGTTTGGTGTGGGTAAACAGATGCATGTGCGTGCTGTTGAACCACAGGAAGAACGGCTTACCGGCATCCTTCTGGCGCTTGATGAAGTCCTTCGTCGCCGCGACGAATTCATCATCGCAAGTTTCCATGCGCTTTTTGTTGAGCGGGCCGGTGTCCTCGATCTTCTGCTTGCCCACGCGGCCCCAGCGCGGCTGCTCCGTTGGATCGTCTTGGTCGGTCGCCCACGAATGGATGACACCACGCGGTCCCTTCGTCTTGCGGAAATTCGGGAAGTCCTTCTCCGGGAAGTAATCATCCATCTCCGGCTCTTCCTCGGCGTTCAAGTGATAGAGGTTGCCGAAAAACTCATCGAAGCCGTGATTGGTCGGCAGCATGTGGTTCAAGTCGCCCAGGTGATTCTTGCCGAACTGGCCCGTGGCGTAGCCCTGGTTTTTGAGCAGCCCGGCAATCGTCACGAGCTTCTCCGACATGCCGACCGGCGCTCCGGGAAAGCCACCTTGGAAAGTCCGGTGCGGTAGACGCTTTGCCCTGTGATAAACGAGGATCGCCCCGCCGTACAGGATTGCTCACCGTAGGAGTCGGTAAACATCATGCCTTCCCTCGCAAGGCGATCGATATTGGGTGTCTGATAACCCATCAAACCATGCGAATAACAACTCAAATTCGAAATCCCGATATCGTCGCCCCAGATGACCAAGATGTTAGGTTGTTTCTGTTCTTGTTTTGCCATCTCGTTCTCCTTTCAGTTTTTAAGGTTACAGACGTTCAAGCTGTTCAATCGCTTCGCTCCGTTCAACGTTACGCTCAGTTTAATCCCCCTCCTTCATCCTCCCCCGCGTCAGCCGGAGGCTAATCCGTCCTTTGGCGGACGCGACGGAGGAAAGAGCTCCGGGTTAAAAAAGTTTGAACGGATTGAACAGCGGTAAACCCCGCCGAGCATGTCGTGAGCAACGTCGAAGAGCCGTGAAGCTCGCCATGGCCCCACCACTCCTAGCCAGTTTTTTCTCCACGGCCACTACCTTGATTCTCCGACCTTGGCGTCCTTTGCGTCTTTGCGGGAAACATCTCTTCGAAATTCTTCTCCCGCCAAGACCGTGACCTCGCGGTCGTTTGGTTTATTCCAAGTCTCTTCACTTCTCGAACGGAAAAATTTTCTTCCATTCGGTTTTCATGTTCGCCACGGTCCAGCCCTTCGCATTGGCCTCATCGAGCGCTTTGTCGAGCCGGCCCACGAAAGATTTGCGGTCGTAGGCCCACTCCCGCTCGGCGTCGGTATGATGCACCAGGCCCATGAAGCGCGCGCCGCTTCCCGCCGCGGTCCATTGCAGCATCTGCTGATCGCCGTCGGAATTGCCGAAGGCGAAGATCGGCCGCCGCCCGATGAATCGATTGATGCCCACCGGTTTTCCCGGACCGTCGTCGACGAACTCGATCTTGCCGCCTTTTATAAGCACCGGCTTGGCACCGGACCGGAGCTGGAATGTGACAACGCCGGAGGAGCCCACTACCTGCTCCGGCGGGATACCGTAGACCCTTTCGGTGAAGACGCGCATGAACTCGACGCCGCCGCCCGAGACGATAAAGGTCTTGAAACCGTTGGCGCGGAGATAACTCAGCAGCTCCAGCATCGGCTGATACACCAGTTCGGTATAGGGCCGGTCAAAGCGGGGATGGCGCGCGGTGGCGATCCAATCGGCGACGAACTTAGAGAATTCGTCGGTGGTGATGCCGGTATGGGTGACGGCTATGATCTTTAGAAAACCGGTTTCCCCCAAGGCGGCCAGGGCCTTGATGTCGCGGTCGAGCACGGCCTTGAAAGGTTGCTTGGTTTTCCAATCTGGATGCTTGGGCGCCATGGCTCTCACCCGGTCCATCGCAAACATGATCTGGAAATACATCGGCTGCTCGGCCCACAGGGTGCCGTCGTGATCGAAAGTCGCGATCCGCTCCGCGGGTTTGACAAAATCGGGCCCGCCTTCGCGCGTCACACGGGCAACAAAATCCATAATGGCCTTCTTGCTGCTACCCTCGTTCCAGGACGAGAGTGCCCCACCGTTCACCGGCTCCGCACCGCGGGCCGCGGCGGCGTTAAAGAAGAGCAAGAACCCGATGAGAAGAACTTTCACATTCCCCCTCATCTTCATCCTCCGAATGGCAAATTTGTGCCTGGGAAGAATCATCCCAAGAGCTGAGCAAAAAGGAACCAGCCGCGCAGGATTTCCGCCCTGCACGGCTGATCATGAATCGAGCTAACCCCGATTGACTGCTTACTTCGCCGGCTTAACGTCGATGGCAAGTGCTTGGGTATGGCGGATGACGATTTCGTCACCCTTCTTAACTTCGTTTAATCGCTTCACGCTGTCATCCACTTTCAAAGTAACGGTCTTCTGCTGCGGTCCGCGCAAAGTCACCATACGCGTCTTGTAATTGATAGCTTCGACCACAGCGGTCATCTCACTGGTCTCCACAGCGACGCCCCCCGGGGTTCCTCCCTTGGGCGCCACTTGCACGGATGATTCCTTTTCGGCGAAGGGAGGCTCGCTGGGCTTGCGCACTTGAATGGCGGTTGACTCAAAATACTTTGCCGTCACCCGATCTCCGGTCTTGACCTGGTTGAAGTTCTTCGCCTCCGGACCAACCTTGAGACTGATCACGTTGCCTTTGGCTCCCTTCAGATCGACGGTTCGTTTATCGTAATCGATCGCTTCCACCGTGGCGGTTATGGAAGCTTCCCGGGTCACGACCGCGTTGGGCCTATCGGCCGGCTTTTTCTCTTGTTTCTCTTGAGCCGACGATGGGCTCACCGACAATCCGATCAACACCGCTAAAACTAATAACCACATAAACACCTCCAGCTAAAATTTCTTCTAATCTACCTGATCTTTGTACGCCTTTGCGACTCGAAAAAATAGTCCGCCACGCAGTTTTTTAAGCGGGCCTTTCTTGATGTGGATAGCAGCGATCGGAGAACGAAGGTAACATACCCGATCTGGATCGCCGCGGGCGTTGGCTTGGCCAATTTACGCGCCTTTTTGATAAACGCTTCAATTGTTTCCCTCATTCCTTTCGGCCCGACGCCTAACCCTTTACCGCTCACCCTTCACGTTTCAAATCCCTCTCATTTCTCCATCGCCACGATCCACTCGGCGGGGTCGTCCGGGCTCGCACCCTTCGGAAGAACCGCGCCGCCGATCTCTAGATCGCGCCAACGGAGCGGGCCGTGGACGCCATGCAGTATCAATCGCACCCGTCGCGCAGAGCCCTCCACGCGAACTTCCATGAAGCTCTGAAAGAACGGGGCTCGATTGAAGTCAAACATTCCGGAGAGCGCTTCCACCGAGGCCGGCCAGGCCTTGAAGCGTTGGATCCACCACCACACTGGCCATTTCCACCGGCCGGTCTCGTTCTCGAGCTTCGCGCGGACGGCCTCCGTGCTCGGGTAGAACGCCCAGTCCTCTACAGGCGCCGCTGCAGGCCAGTCGAGCGCGGTGCCAATGCTGAGATAGGCGCCGCCACCGCCGTTGACGAAGTGATGCATCACTCGAGAGCCGTCGCCGCGGTTATATTCCCGGTAGTACTCGAAGTCGTGGGTATCTCCCGCCATTACGATGGGAACCTTATGCTGCCGCAGGAGACGATGGATGCTGCCGAATGCTTCGTCGGTTCCCTGGTAGCCGCCGCCGGCATAAAACGGATGGCCGAGGATCACCATCGTGAACCGGCCCCGCGCTCGCGACAGCGCTTGTTCAAGCCACCTAGCCTGAGCGGGATCGATGCGGCGCAGGATACCGGTGTCAACGGCAATTAGAGAAAACTCCCGCCCGTGGATCTCGAAGAAGGGTCCCCGCTGCCCGGCGGCACGGACCCCGTACTCCTTCCTCAACCGCGCTGCCTCAGTCAGGGCGCTCGCGACACCTGGTCGATCAGGCGGCGTAATCAGCGCCGTCAACTGCTCGCGCGCGTTCATCGCCGCCTGTGCGGCCACCGGCTCCATCAGGTTCGCGGCAAAGCCGTCGAGCGCGCTGAACCAGTCATGATTGCCGGGAATCCCGTAGATCGGCTTCTCAAAGCCTTTGAACGGAAGATAGAAATTGAACTCGTAGTCGCGCATCGCGCCACCCGGATAGATCACGTCCGACGACACGACGAGGAACTTCACGTCCGGGCGCCGGCCAAGGTCCAGATAGCGGTCGCGCAAGGACGCCTGCGACGGATCGCCTTCGCCGGGATCGCCGATGACGAGAAAGCTGAAGTCCGTGGCGTCGCTGACGCCGTCGGGTCGCACCTCAAACAGCGCCTCCCTGGGTACGCCGGTGGGCAGCACTTCGCGCTCGACGGCCGCGATCATCGCCTCGCGCCAAATGTCAGTGCGCGCTTCGGTGACCCTCTCCCAGAAGGCGCTCGCCCAGTTCTCTGTGTTAAAGTACCAGCTGAAGCCCCAGATCGGATTGATGGCCACCACCACGGCCACGATGGGCAAGCCCGTGCGAAGCCACTGTAAGACAGCGACGCGCAGCGAACCGCGCGACAGCCGCAACCGCACGCCCCACCGGAGCCGGCTGTCGAGCCACCAATTCAGGACGTGCTCACCGAGACCCAAGTCTTTCGCCTGGGTCTGATCCGAAAGGCGACGTTCCCAGCCGCGCCGTTCGATGGGGCGTGTCACTCTTCGCAGGGCAAGCCAGAGGGGAAGCAGAAGCACCGCCACAAGCAACGCCGAAAGCACATCGCCGATGACGGCGACCAGCGGCGAAATCAGACCAAGCCAGGTCCAATCTGTTTGCAGACGTCCGGCGTGAATGGCGAAGAACACCAGGATCATGACGATGATCCAGAAGGTGTCGACAGGCAGCACCGCCAGTTCACGCTCCACGGCGGCTACACGGAGCCGGCCGAATTCGGCGTGCGCCGGCAGGCCCAGTCGCTCATCCGGATGTTCGTTGGACACCTGAGCGACGTCGACGTCTTCGACGCCTTGGTCTGGAGCGAAGAGCGCCGTCCACCCGGTAGAGACAATGTAGAGTCCAAGCCCAACCCCGAGAACGGCGGCGCCTGTGGAGGCGCCCTGCCGCCAAATCACCAGCGCGAGTAAGAGATTGACGATGCCGTTGAAAACTGTCCACCAGCGCACCTGACCGACTTTGTCCTTGAAGGCGCTGACGAGTCTCGTGATACCGTCTGCCGCCATGAGTAGCGCCAGGAGTCCCAGCAGCCCGCCGATCACCATGACCGGCCGGGCGAAAAGCAGCAACCCGACGAGGATCATCAGCACGCCTGTGAAATAGGTCGTCGACGTCGAAAACGGCGATTGCGTTCGCACGCCTTGGACAACCCCGGCCGCGCCCGCGATTAGCACGATGAGGCCGAGGATTGAAATCGCCCACCCGCCGGCGCTGAAAGGCGCAATGATGGCAATCGTGCCGAACACCAGCAAGAGCGCACCATAAGCGCGCTGTGAAAAGGAACCGGATAGCATCACGAATCGAAGGTCCGCCGAATGCTGGCCTGTCTGGTCACGCCGATTACCATAGCGATAGGTGAGTCTTGTAGAACTCCACGAGCCGAGAAGCACGAGGACAGGTGTCGAGGGTTATGGGTTCCAGGTGTCGGGTGTCAGGAAACCCTCTGATCCTGAAACCTGAACACTGAAACCTTCTGTTCATTGATCACCGATTACTGTTCCTCCCT
>DAIRFP010000419.1:0-2213 GCA_036794995.1 Thermodesulfobacteriota bacterium
CATGTGCCCCATGAAATTCTCGGAACGCTCAACCCGTTGTTAAAACGCGCCGGCTTCCGTATTCGCTACGTCAACTTCGGACGCTATCCCGATGCGCAGCCGAGTCTGGAAGGCTACCACGGGTTGTTGGTTCTGGGCGGTCCGATGAGCGCCTACAACGATCATGACTTTCCGCACCTCATCACCGAGATGAGATTGATTGAAGCAGCGATGAAGCAAAATCTGCCGGTGTTGGGAATTTGCCTGGGCGCGCAATTGATCGCGAGGACCCTGGGCTCGAGCGTTTACCAGAACCGAATCAAAGAAATCGGTTGGTATGAAGTCAATCCTTCGGAGCACGGGCAAAGCGATCCGCTGCTCGCGGAATTTAGAGAAAACGAAAAGCTCTTTCAGTGGCACGGCGACACCTTCGACATTCCCCACAGCGCGGCGCATCTGGCGTCGTCGCCAACCTGTGTTAATCAGGCGTTTCGCTACGAATCCAACGTCTATGCCTTTCAGTTTCATCTCGAAGTCGATGAGCCGATGATCCTGCGTTGGCTCAAGGTGCCGGAAAACCGCAAAGAAATTTGCAGCCTGCACGGCGATATCGACCCGGATCAGATTCACGCGGAAACGCTCAACCACATCGAACGATTGCACCAGCTCAGCGATCATGTCTTTAGCGAATTCATCAAACTGTTCGGTGTGGATAGAACCCGCGACTGACGGTCGTCAGGCTGGTCTATCTTGCGCACGAACGGATTGAACGAAGACCAGGAGGGTAAGAAAATGGGTGGCATGAAGCATTTGCGGGGACTCTGCAAACGGGCCAGGCTGGCTTTGCTAGTTTGTTTATTTCTCGGCAGCGATGTCCAGGCAGCGGAAATGAAAAAACTTACCCTGGGCTATTCGACGGTGGGTCCGGCGGGGACGGGCTTGTGGATGGCGAAGGAGATCGGCGCATTCGAGAAATACGGTATCCATGCCGACCTGATTTTCATTTCCGCCGGCCCGGTAGTGGTTCAGGCGCTCATCGGTGGGGACCTGCAGGCAGGGTTGGCGGCGACCAACGCGGTGATTGCCGCGGTGTTGGGTGGCGCCCCGCTGGTTTCCGTCATGAGCCTCGTAAATCGTCCATATTACCGGTTGTGGGTACAGCCGGAGATCACCCGGCTCGAGGAGTTGCGGGGGAAAACCCTGGGTGTTTCGCGCTTCGGCTCGGTGACGGATAATCTGACGCGAATTCTGCTGCGGAAGAAGGGGCTGGATGGCGCGGTGAATGTGCGTCAAATGGGCGGAACGACGGAGATGGCGGCCGCGTTCCAGCGCCGGCAAATTGCCGGCGCAGTCACCTCAAACTTGCGAGTCGATGCGCCGATGCGGATGCTCGTGGATTTGGATGAAATGGATATCCAATACTCCAATGTCGTGATCGCGGTTTCCCGCGATTTCCATCGCCGATCTCCGGAGACGTTGGAAGGGATCGTGCGCGGCTATACCGAGGGCGTGGCGGCGGCGCACAATGACAAGGAAAAAGCGCTCAAGGTCATTGCGAAATATACGCGGCTCAAGGATCCGAAGATGATCGAGGAATTTTATAAGGATGCGGACAAATTTCTGGACCGTGTGCCGCGGGTGGAGGCCGAAGCGATCGCCCCTATTTTCGAGTTTATGGGGAAGAAGCCAGTCCCGGTTGAAACCATCGCCGATAATTCAATCGTCGATCGGCTGGTGCGGGAAGGTTTTATCGAGAAACTTTATAAGAAACGCTAACCCCTAATTCGACATTCTTTTGGTTTCTACAAAAGCACACGAACGCGCGCGAGGTAACGGCGGAGACGTTGGTGATTGTCACCGGCGATGAGGTTACAAATTTCCGCTCCCTTGAAAGACTGTGTCGCAATCAAGTTGATTGTTCGACAAGTAACCACGCACGATTGCCATCCAGGTTGACACGAGCACCAAATCCCCCTTCATCCCCCTTTTGAAAAAGGGGGACATTTATAAGAAGCTCCTAATTTCTCTAGGGTCCGATGTACTACCCCTCTTTGAAAAAGAGGGGCCAGGGGAGATTTGCTTGGGTCGAAAGCCGAACAGTGCATTGCGACACAGGCTCTGACGGGGAAAGGGAACTGTCCCTCGAAGGGACGTCGTTATCTCGCGCTTCCGGAGGTCAGACCATAGAGCGCTGATGGATTGTGATCCAGGATCTTGGCCTTGGCTGCGCTGGT
>DAIRFP010000234.1:0-7864 GCA_036794995.1 Thermodesulfobacteriota bacterium
CGGCGCCGGTGGCCGTCAGCAGCGGAACAACGCCCAAAATAAACGCGATGGAAGTCATCAGGATCGGCCGGAAGCGCCGCCGCGTCGCTTCGACGGCGGCGTCCACCGCCGACATACCCTCCGCCTTGAGCTCCCGGGCAAACTCCACGATCAGGATCGCGTTCTTCGCCGCGAGGGCGATCAACACTCGGCACTCGACACTTCTTTCTCACCCCTCGCTCCTTTCGGATTTCGATATTCGATTTCGGTTTTCATGGAACCGGCGCGGCGTTTCGCGTTATTGCCCGAGATGCGCGAGGGCGGCGCGCAGCGGGGCGCTGGAGAGCGCGATCACCCCTGCGTAAGGCGTGTACATCTCCAGGATCAGGAAGATTGCGCCGGAAACCGACAGCGCGGAGACGAATAAACTGGCGACTACAGTTGCATTGGCAGGGGCGAAGAGGCCGAAACTGACAAAAATCACAGCAAGCCAAATAACCAGCACGACCAGCAACGGCATGGAAACTGGAGTCGTTGACTGTTCGTACATCAGCCAGCGCGTCTTTCCGAGATCCATCGCCATGCTTAGCGCTTGGCCCTGGAGCGAGCGTTGTGTGTCGTTCTTCGGCGAGAGGCCCTGGATTTTGCCGTAAAGAATTTCAGCTCCGGCGGAGGTTGGCGCCAATCGGGAAGTGTTGGTGCCGTCTTGAGACCACAGCTGATCGAGAGCGTGGACCGCTGCGCCGCGCAGCAGCTCGCGGGTTTCCTTGGTCTCCGGTCCGTACAGAGCCAGGACGCGGTCAAGCAAGGCGATATTGGCGGACATCTGTGTCAGTTCGGCGCTTTGGGTGTCGTAGGAGCCCTTGGCTGAGGCGACCAGCAGGCCCAGGACAAGGGCGGCCATGGTCCCAACCAATCCCATTCCGAGCTTGACGATATCTTTGGATTCGTTACTCAGATGATGTTGGGGCAGAACGGCGTGCAGCAAGATACCCAGCACCGCGCCGCCAAAAACACACGCGAACACGATCAAGCTGATTGTGGTCGAACTCAAGATAATCCTCCTGCGCCGTGAGATGGTTTCCAGAGTGCGGACAGGGTCTTGCTATCACATATTATCGCAAGGCCTGATCTATAAACGTCTCGCTCAAACCCGTACCCTCCGCGGCGTTCCAAAGAAGATTTCGAGTACCTTGTCCCGTCCGATCACGCGGACGAGTTCGCGCATCGTGCAGTAGAAAAAAATCAATACGAGCAGCAGTATTTGGATGGCCCAGAAATGCGGCCACACGATCTCCGCGAGCAACCTCTGGTTGCCGGCAACGAAACCACCGGCCTCTTTCCAGAAGTCGGCGAGGTGCTCCAGGTAATGGACGAGCGTTGCGACCAGAACGTAAATCGTCGTTTTCCAGGCGACGTTGTAGATCAGCGGCCTGTGCGGATAGAGATTGATGAACGGCAGCAAATCCGCGATTAGTACCGCCTTGCCCAAGATTAAGGCAGCGACCGTTACTTGCAACGGCGTGCTGACCGCGATCCCGGATCCCTTCAGCATCAGCACACGGAGGATCGCAACAAGGTGCAAGGTGATGAAAAAAAAGATCGTCGGCGGGAGGATCGCAATGATCTCTTCCTTGACTTTCGCAAATAGTTTGCTCATGGCATTCCAGGATGAGACGTCACGCACGATGCGGCACGTAGTTAAAATAAGGCTTTCTACCGCCGCATTAGGTAGTCGTCTATTGGACTTTGGTCCAATAAGGGGAACAAGCTCTCCGTTAACTCGGGGTGCTCCTGTTCAAACACCTCCGAGTTTGTTTCGTCGTGCTGCTTGCGCCACTTAGGTGTCAGTTGTGGTGCAGAGTACATTTTCTGAAGGATCTCCTGTTCACTTGCCGCCACCGCGGCTTCCCGCCTCGAGCATCTGAAGCGCCTTTTCAATACTCAACGATCCTCCGACCTGGCTGGGTGGGTGTTCCTTGAACGTCTGGAGAGACTGCCCCACGATGGCCACTCTTTCATCCCGCGTCACCCGCCGATCGCCACTCGTTATTGCTTCACCCGTTCCACTCCGACAGGGGCTAGCCACCACCCGCGGGCGAGAAGAAGCGTCAGGACGCCGTGGATCACGACGGCGGGCCATAACAAGCTGCCAACTAATCGGCCACCGATCCCGAGGTAAGCGAGGTAGAGTGTCGCCAGCAGGTTGTACGCGAGTAGCGCTCGAAGAGCCGGGGTGTTAACGCCGGCAGACTCGAGACCCGGCCAGCAGGCCAACCCCAACCCGACCAATGCAAAGCCGGCCACGCGGCCCAGCGCCTCGCCCGCCCCGGACACTTCGTCGCCAAGCAGTAACCGAGTAACCAGTGGAGGATGGATCATCAGGGCAAGCCCGGTAGCCGCCTCAAGGACGGCGGCCAGACCGAGTAGCCTTTTCATCGTAATTTCTTTCTTCCTTGAGACTTCACTCGACTCAATCTCAGCGTGAATCATACCGAGGGACAGGGTCGAGGGTCGGGTGCCGAGGGAAAGATCTCTCGTCAGTCAACCCCCTTACGGCGCTGACACAATATACACGATATTGTTTCCCTGAAAACCAGCCCGGTAGTAAACGCCGCCACAGGCAAAATAATTGACCCCGTTGATCACCGTCGAGGTGCATCCAGGGGGCAGCGACGGCACCATCGTGCCTATGGGCAGGCCAGCGGCAGCTTGCTGGGCGGCGGCTGCGGCCGCCGCAGCGTTCGCAGCCGCTGCCTGCGCAGCAGCAGTATTTGCGGCAGCAACCTGGGCCGCAGCAGCGTTCGCGTAAGCCATATTCGCGGCAGCAGCGTTGGCAGCGGCAGCGCTCGTCACGGCAACCGTCGAAACCACTGCGGCTTCTCTATACATCGAACGGCGCGCCACGCCTGCGTAAGACATGGGTGTCAAGGGCCTGCCGATAATCGCCTCCGCATTCCCGACGAACCCCAGCCTCAACGGGGAGTCGGGCAGAAATTCCGAGATCGAGATAATAAGGGACGCAGTCAGCACTATGGGCATTAAAAATCTTTTCATTGATTGACTCCTTTCACAATTCTGATCAAACAAAATATCCTGTCATTTGAGCGAAGTTCAAGCCTTCGTTCTCTCTCCCCTTGCGGGAGAGAGTTAGAGTGAGGGGTAGTAAAATTTGGCACCCTCACCTCTGTCCCTCCCGTCGAGGGAGAGGAAGTTTTAACAACTTCAATGCCGGTGACAAATCAGCGCGCTTTTTTCTCTGCAGCCGCGCCGCAGGCTTTTTGTGTTATTGTAAACATCAAAAAGAATGTCGCATTAGGGCTCACCATTCCCGCTTCTAACTATTTTGGCTTCGCCGCTTCGGCAGTCAGCTGGAGAAACTCGATCTTCTTAGCGCCTTTGGGTGGCACGAAACTGAACTCCTGATTCGTCAACTTCGGCGCTACGTCCCAGTTTCGAATTAGTACGGCGAACTGCGGCTCCCCGGTAACCTTTTTCGAGGTGAGGATAAATTTGCGAGGCAACGGCTTGTCTCCGTCCTCGATCCAGATCTGCCAGTCGACCTCCGCGCCGCGAAACGCAAGATGGGTGCTCTTGAGGCCCCCAACCACGCTCGGGCCGACCACGAACCCGGAAGTTGTTACCTTCAGCATCCTCTCAGCGGCGTTCTTGTACAGGAGTTCTGCCGCGGGTGCGACCACGTCGAGCTTTTCCCTGGCAAAGTCCAGCATCTCATCAATTGTCGGTGGCGCAGCGGTGGTCGCGTACAAGTTCTCCTTGGGGTTGTAGAGCGTCAGGGTCTTGCCGTCGTAGAAAAATTCCTGGTTGGCGATGTCACCCTTGCGGTGAGCGCGCAGCCTGTTCGGTCGCGACACCATCAGTGTCGCGGGACTGGCATACTGGAGCTTCTGCCCGGATGTCAGCACGACTTCGAGCGTGCTCTCCGCCTTCAAAGTGAACTGCTGGCGGCTTGCCAGGTAGTCGCTCATCCGCCGCAACAGCTTCTCGGCCTGGGGCTCCATCCCGGTGGGTTGAGCGTGACCGGGCTGGGGCCATCCCGCTAAGACCAGCATCGACAATGCGGCTACTGAAACTATTCGTCTCGCAAAACCATAAATTCGCTTCATAATTGTCCTTCCCTTTCTGATCTCATCACTTACGGGATCATGCCGCATTCGAACATCTTGTTTAAAACGGGGGCGGCGATCTTATCGATGAAGGCCACCCGTGCCTGCTTATCGTTGCGCAAGAACTCGACAGCCAACTTCTCCTTCTCCGTTGGCGGCTGTTTTTTGTCCGCCCGTAACTCCGCGCAGCTTGATTTCTGGAACTTCTGAATCACTTTGTCAGCCGCAAAGTCCAAGAGCATTCCCTGGGCAGCCACGTCGCCAGCCACCATCAAAGCTGAAACAAACATCAGTGCTGCGATGGTTTTTCTCATGTTACACTCCTTTTCGTGTGGCATTGTTTAAGCTCCTCTGTCCGACTGTTGGTTTTCCATCCCTAGTCCTTCGCTTTGGCGACGGCTTTTTTCACTTGCGTCTGTTCCGCCGGAGCCAGTTGCTCCGGCCCGAGGTTAAAGGTCAGCTTGTCGATCTTGGCGGTGAAGCGGAACGGCACCTGGTAGTCCAGATCGTTTACACCCGTGCGGGTGTCCACCCCAACGTCGAAGGTCTCGCCCGGCGGCAGAATAAACGGAACCGTTTTCGGAAGTGACAAGGTGCGGACCTCCTTGCCGTCGACTTTGAGCACGCCGGTACCGGCCTTCGCGATGCCGGGGCCGTCGTACTTGAAATCGAACACGATGGTGTGCTTGCCCGCCGCGAGCGGCGGCCCATCGCCTTCCCAGCGAGCCGTCAGGAGCATGAGCAGGTTGTAGCTGAACACGGGCTTGCCCTTGAGCAGGTAAAGCCCATACCCGCCCCAGCGCCCGCCCTCGGTGACGAGCATCCCCTCGCCGCCGCCCTGCGGTACCTCTACCTCGGCCGTGATCGTGAACGACCGGTTCAGCACGCTCGGCGCGTTGCCGTCCGGAATACCGGAGTTCACGCCGCTATAGGTGAAGATCGTCTTACCGGCCGTCGCACTCGGCCGCGGCGTGATCGCCCGCGCAAACTGCCGGTTGTCCAGCGGCAGCACGTTGTACTTCGCCGCCTCCTGCGCGAACAGCGCCTGCATCTCCTTGAGCTTGCCGGGCATCTTCGCGGCAAGGTCATTGGCCTGGGAGTAGTCCTCTTTCAGGTTGTAGAGCTCCCACTTGTAGGTATTGATGTCCGGAAACGCCGCGCCCAGCATCCACGGCGGAACCGGTGGCGTCGTGTTCGCATACCAGCCGTCGCTGTAGATCCCGCGGTTGGAGGCCATCTCGAAGTATTGGGTCTTGCGCTTCGAGGCGACGTTAGAGTTCGCCTTGTCGAAGGTATAGGCCATGCTGACGCCTTCGATCGGCTTTTGCTTGATGCCGTTCACCATCGACGGCGCCTTGATGCCGGCGGCCTCGAGAATCGTCGGCACGATGTCGATGATGTGGTGGAACTGGTGGCGGATGCCGCCGGCATCCTTGATGCGGGCCGGCCACGAGACCGCCAGGCCCTGCCGGGTGCCGCCGAAGTGAGAAGCCACCTGCTTGGTCCATTTGAACGGCGTGTCGAACGCCCATACCCACCCGACTGCCATGTGCGGATAGGTCGCCGACGAGCCCCAGGTGTCGTAGAACTTGAGCTGCTCGACCACCGGGACGTCGAGGACGCCGTTGTACGCGGTGAATACGTTGGGTGTGCCGAGCGTCGAACCTTCGGGGCTGGTGCCGTTGTCGCCGAAGATGTAGATGATCAGCGTGTTGTCGAGCTTGCCCATGTCTTCGACCGCCTGGATCACGCGGCCGATCTCATGGTCGGTATAGGCCGTGTAGGCGGCGAATACTTCCGCCTGCCGGGCGAAGAGCTTCTTCTGGTCGGCCGGCAGCGTTTCCCATTTCGCCAGCTGATCGGGCCAGGGAGTGAGCTCGGTATTTGCCGGAACGACCCCGAGTTTTTTCTGGTTGGCGATGATCTGTTCGCGCATGACGTTCCAGCCCATGTCGAACTTGCCCTTGAACTTTTCGATCCACTCCTTCGGAGGATGGTGAGGCGCGTGGCTTCCACCGGGAGCGTAGTAGACGAGGAAGGGCTGGTCAGGCGCTGCGGCGTCGAGTTTCCTCATGCGCGAGATCGCCTCGTCCGCCATGTCGGTGATCAGGTTGTAGCCGGGCTTGCCGACCCACGGAAAGATCTGGGTGTGATCCTGAAACAGGTACGGGTGCCACTGGTCGGTCTCTCCCCCCATGAAGCCGTAGAAGTAGTCGAAGCCCATCCCCGACGGCCATTGATCGAAGGGACCGGCGACGCTCTCCTGGAAGCCCGGTGTGTTGTGGTTCTTGCCGAACCACGATGTCGCAAAGCCGTTGTCCTTGAGGATCCTGCCGATGGTCGCGTTCTCGGGACCCATGATCGAGTCGTAGCCGGGGAAACCCGTCGACAGCTCCGTGATCACGCCGAAGCCCGACGAGTGGTGGTTGCGGCCGGTGATCAGCGCCGCCCGCGTGGGCGAGCAGAGCGCGGTGGAATTGAACTGGGTGTAGCGCAGCCCCGCCTTGGCGATCCGGTCCAGCGCCGGCGTCGGGATGACGCCTCCGAACGTGCCGCTTACGCCGTAGCCCTGGTCGTCGGTCATGATGAGCAGGACGTTGGGCGCGCCCTTGGGCGGCACCACACGCGGCGGCCACCAGGGTTTGGAATCGACGGCGCTTTGCTTGATCACGCCGCCGAACTTCGGCGGCGGTGGCGGGAGTTGTTTTCCGTCGAGCGTGGTCGTGGCGCTGGGCGAACCCGGCGTGCCGGTGATTTTCTGGGCGAGCGCCGGAGCAGCCGTCACGCTCAAGAGCATGACTCCCAACAACACCGCCTTCAAACAGCTTGACGTCGACTTCATATTTTTCTCCTGTTGTTCTTTGATCGGATTTCGATATTCGGTTTTTCTTCCACCGCCATCTACCAAAAAACTGCAAGGCTGTATATTGGACTTTGGTCCAATCATGCCTTGGCCTTATCGAAGTGAACGGCTTTGCGAATCGCTTTAAGCACCGCCTCGCCTGGGTCGGTTTTGCGTAGATAGGCCACGCAATTGGTTTGACGCGCCTGCTCGCGTGTTTCAGGATCGTCATGAGCGGTGATGAAAATCACGGGAGTGGTCGATCCAGAGGCAGTGAGCAGAGTCTGCAACTCAAATCCGGACATGCCGCCCAGTTGAATATCCAGTAAAATGCAGTCCGGTTGCTCACGCTCCAGGTCTTCCAGGAATGCTTCCGCTGAAGCATGGGTGAATGATTGAAAGCCCGCCGCGCGGAGCAGACGATCCATCGCGTGGCACAGGCTCGCGTCGTCATCCACGATTGCAACTTTGAATTTTTCCCCGCTCATGTGAAGGCGCTCACTGACATGCAATGAAACTTAGCAGCAAGAATAGCCTGCGAGTTGAAAGGCGTCCATTGTACTTTGGTACAGTAGGGGGAAGGGTGTGTGAGGGAACGGGTGAACGGTGAACAGCAAACGGTGATCAGTGATCAGGCTGGTGACAGGTTTCAGGTGTCAGGTTCCGCCGAAGGACGGATCCGTCCGAAGCCCTGTGGCGGCTTCGGGTGTCAGGTGAAGATTGGAGAGTAAACGGTGTCGAGGGGTAACAGTTTAATGGCGCTCTCGGGGATAGTTGAAATCCCTCGCCTGAAGCGAAGTGAAAGTTCGTCATGCCGGTCCTTCGGCGGTCTCAGGATAGACTCCGGCCGGTATCTTAGCTAGGTGACGGGCAGCGTCCGTCATACCGTTGGAAAACGGTATCCAGGTTAAGGGGG
>DAIRFP010000235.1:0-7845 GCA_036794995.1 Thermodesulfobacteriota bacterium
TATGACGGACGCTGTCCGTCACCTGGATGCCTTCGCGGGCATGACGAACTTTCGCTTCGCCTGAAGGCGAGGGATTTCAACCATCCCCGAGAGAGACATTAAGTCAATCTAGACAACAGCGACTGAACACGCCGTTTGTGCGCTTCGGGCTAATCCAGCCCATCTTGCTCTTTTGACTTTCCGGAAGGTAGCCCTTGGTCAGAAATAAATGCTTGTTGCCTGATCTGTTTAGATACTAAGCCGTATACAAAGTTACCTCGTTCCCCTTTTCCCCAAAGCTGCAATAAGATCCGTTCCGAAAAATTCTTCTTCTAATCCACCAGGTTGTTCTAAAAATAGCCCCGCGAATAGAGGTGGCATAGGCATTGCGTTTAGGTTTATCGACAGCCAATCACGAACCAGCGGAGGGAGTTACCATGCACAAACTGTTGGTCTCGATGACGGTTGCGGGACTTGTTTGCGGATATGTGGCGATGCTGTACGCATTTATTCGCATCGTAGCTATCATCGATCATTCATACTTCCTGAGTCTGGCGATGTAGTCGCTTGGGACCATCATTGCTTGACATAGCTAGCTGCGCTTTCACCGGCGATGCGACCGTAGACGGCACAACGCGGTAGGGATGAGCCGCCCGCGTAATTTCCATAAAAGATACCGGTGGCAATCTCCCCGGCGGCATACAGGGCCGGGATAGGTTGCAGATTGGTATCGAGCACCTGGCTTTTTGTGTTGGTGCAAAGGCCGCCGAAGGTGAACGTGAATCCGCCCGTTACTTTATAAGCAAGAAATACCGGTCCTTCGATTCTTCGAGCGAAGTTCGTTTTCAGAGGATTTAAGGAAAGACACTTGTCTCCTTCGATGCTGCTATTGAAGCGTGTTACCGTTTCGTAGAGCGCGTCCGGATCGATTTCCAACTTTGCCGCTAACTCGCGAATGCTCGAAGCTTCAATAGGTCCTCTTTCCGGTCCCGTGTAGTCGGGATTAATAATTTCCTTGGTCGCGGAATCAAAGATTACATAGGCGACTCCGCCTGGTTGCGTGAGGGCGACAATCTTGCCGAATTTGGCGTACGTCTTATCTGAAGCCTGTTCGCCTTCATCGACGAACCTGTTTCCCTGCTGGTTGACGAGTATCCCTACCTCGTATTTTTTCATACTGCGCATTCCGGCCATGGCACCTTCGGCGAGATACTTTCTGTAACCGTAGTGGATCAAGCCACCATGGAAGTCATCCATCCAGTCGATTTTTGCGCCCACTTCCAAGGCCATGCGGATGCCATCGCCGGTATTGTAGGGAGAGCCTCTGAGAACCAGGTTATTTCCACCAGGGCCGATGTAGCGTGTGACCATTTCCGGGTTGGCTTGAAATCCCCCAGCTGCCAAGATGACAGCTTTGGAGCTTATTTCCGAGCTGCCTTCTTTGGTGCTTACGCGGGCACCTGCGATTTTTTTGCCTTCTAAAATCAAACTGGACGCCTCGGTCTCATGAAGCGTCTTGATGTTTCGATCCGCAACCGCCCGGCGCAGAATCTGGGCGAGTGCTTTACCCTGTCCGTCGACCTGATCCGACGCTCCGGGATCGCGGCTCTTACTCGTCCAGGGAACTCCCAATTCTGTCAGCCAATCACGCGCCTTCTGAGACGCTTCCACCATAATTTTGGTGAGCTCGGGATCGGCTTTCCCTCCTGAAAGGCTGATCATGTCATGGTAAAATTTTTCAGCCGGGTAAGCCTGTGATACCCGGCGGAATGATCCACCGGAGAAGGCCGTGTTGGCGTGGGGAACATTTTGAGGAGCTTTCTCTATTATGAGTACGTTGGCTCCCTGTTCGGTGGCGGCCAGCGCCGCAGTGCAGCCGGCAATTCCTTCCCCAACAATGAGGACATCGCATGATACCACTAGGATTTTCTCCGAGCGAAGCCGGCAGCGTTTTTTCCGGCAATCTCTCCGAAAACCGCACAGCGGGTAAGCGATGAGCCCGCAGGGTAGTTGTTATAAAAAAAACCGCCCGTAACCTCGCCGGCAGCATAGAGGCCGGGAACAACTCCCGTTGTTTCTCTCACAACCTCTGCCTTTGGATTGATCTTGATCCCACCAAAAGTAAAGGTCATTCCCCCGGTGACGACGTATCCGTAAAAAGGCGGCTTGTCGAGCCGTTGAGCGAAATGGGTCTTGGGCGGAATCAACTTTGAGTTCTTCCCGTCATCGACGGCGCGATTGAACGTTTCGACGGTTTCCCCCAGTCGGGATGGGTTGATCGAAAGTTTCTTGGCCAGATCCTCGATGGTCATCGCTTCCACTGGGCCTTTCTCGGGTCCCTCATACATCGGGTCGACGATATCTTTCGCCTTGGAATCGAAAATCAAGTAAGCGATGCCGCCGGGCTGCGTCAGGGCGATGATCCGGCCAAATTTCGCGTAGGTTTTGTCCGCGGTATCCTCTCCCTCGTCCACGAATCTCTCGCCATCTCGGTTTACAAGAATCCCCGGCTCGTATTTTTTGACGCTTCTCATGCCTTTTTCTTCGCCCACCCGGGGAAACTTCTTATAGCCGTAATGAATGATGCCGCCGTGATAGCCTTCCATACCTATCAGGTGAGCGCCGAGCTTGGTGGCTATCTTATGCCCGTCGCCGGTGCTTTGTTTGTATCCTCGGAGCACAAGCCGGTGCGCTCCCTTACCGATATATTGAGTTACCCAGTTGCGATTGCCCTGGAATCCTCCGGTTGAGATCACGACTGCTTTACAAGGGATTGTTCTTGTTCCCTTGCTGGTGCGCACCTTTACGCCAGCAACTGAATTATTGGATAACGAGACGTCCAAAACTTTAGTTCCGTAGAGAATCGGTATTTTGGCTTTCTTGACCGCTCGTCGAAGCGTGGGAGCCAGTGTTACACCCCTGCCAACAACGCTGTCCGCCCTTCCCGGATTCGAGGTCGGCAACGTCCAGCGGATACCTAGGCGGCTCAAGGCGGCCTTGGCTCGTCTGGAATTACGGATCGTAATTCTGGTGAGTACCTTATCTGCTTTTCCTTCCGAGACCTTCATGATGTCGGCGAAATATCTGGTTTCGGGATAGGCCGTGGAAACTCGCCTTAGCGCGCCACCGCAGAACGCGGTGTTGCCGTGAGGCACGTTGGGTTGAGACTTCTCGACGATCATTACGTCGGCTCGCTGTTTGTGAGCGGCGAGCGCGGCCGTGCAACCGGCGATGCCATCCCCGATGATCAGCACCTCGACCACTTTGTTCTGGTTTGTCGTCATGGGCTACCTTGGTGCAAGTTTTGGGTAGATATCTTTCGCTCGTTGATTTTGCGCTAGCGTCTAGGGCCGAAGACCTGTTCAAATTTTGCCGCGTAGTGGTTGAGGTTAGTAACAACCTTCGACGGACTTGGAAATAGGTCCAGACCCGTAGGATGCAGCGCGGAAGTTTCCGGCACGACACCGGGCCGGATGGGGATTTTTTTGTCCTGGTAAATAATTGCTTGCGCTTCGCTAGAGAGCAAGAAATCGACGAATAGTTTGGCCGCGTTCGGATGGGGCGGTTGTGCGGAGAGAGCCACGGCTTGAATATCGAGCACAATGGGCGCCGTCGTTCTCACCCATTCGACGGGTGCTCCCTTCCCCTTCATTTCTTCGATGGTGTGGGCATATACCAGCGCCCCGGGATATTCCCCAGCCGCTAAAAACTGCCCAAGAGTCGTGTGATTCTTCCGCCATTGGATATCCTGACGAGCAAGCCCGGTCATCAGCTTTTTAGACTCTTCTCCTCCCAAATGCTCCTCCATGGCTCCGAACCACGAGAATTCCTCCGGATCCATGGCGAATCGGCCTTTCCATCCTGGGTTGAGAAGGTCCTTCCAGTCGCGTGGAGCTTCATTCTTCGCAACCAGTTTCGTGTTGTATCCGATAACATAATAGTTAGCGCTCACTCCGGCCCAGAAATCCTTGGGTTCCCGAAATTTCGCCGGATAGGCTTTGGCTTCGGGGGACAGGTAAGGTTTCACCACGCCGAGACTGGGCATGAGGGGAACCGTGGCGCCATAGACCACGTCGAATGCCAGCTTGCCGGCGAGCTTTTCAGTCCTGATCCGGTTCAGCAGATTCTCGCCAGAGGTTCTGGTGATCTCGACTTTCAGAAAAGGATACTTCTTTTCGAAAGCTCTACTGATGGCTTGTGCCAACGGCAATTGAGCGCTTACGTAAAGAACGACTTTCCCTTCTTTCTTCGCTTCCGCCAAATTCGCCGGTTCTTCCGCAGCAACCACGTTCTTCACCGGAAGCAGTGACATTAGGGCAACCAAGACTCCTAGCTTCGCTAGCATGATGACGCCTCCCCTTTTCAGATATTGGGTCGAAAGACAGGCCTAGGTAATGACTGCCTCGTCTCCGCGGATTGTGAATCCGGCATTTAAGCTCGCTTCCTGAGTGATCTCGCGCAAATACTGAATAACTTCCTGACCCTTCGCATCCGATGCGGAAAAGGGCTCAGGTTGCGCCTGGCTATTGATGAGTACGGGAAGAACAGAAACCTGGTGAATTTTTTTCTCCGCGACGGAAATCTTGGCAACAATCGAATAGCGTGATTCTGGTTGAAAGTGATACGCCGATTTCTGATCTTTCTCCGGAACCTTTAACAGGCCCTGGTATACTTTTCGCCGATGCCCATACCAAAGCGTGTCTAACGCCTTGGGATGAGAATCAAAAGCGAAGTTGCCGATGCTGTAGAGGATAACTTTGCTTTTGTAAACCTCGATACCTTTCAGCATGTGGGGATGGTGCCCAAGAATGAGGTCGGCCCCCGCATCGATGGCCGCATGCGCCACCGCGGGTTGATAACCGGCAATCGCCGCGCGAAAGTAATGTATGCCCCAGTGAAGCGACAGAACCACGATATCGGCCGCCTGGCGAGCTCTCTTAATGTCGCCAAGCAGCTCCTCGAGATCTTCGGTGACCGGATACGTGAAGATTTCGCAAGGCGTCCCCGGTTGGTCATCTTCAAGCGGTTCGTAGTGGGTGATGGCACGCATGGGTGCGACGCCGGGTTTACCCTTGGAAGCGTAGTAGCCTTTAGGAGCCACCGAGCAGTAAGACAAAAATGCGATGCGAGTACCGTCGCGTTCGAACATCGAGGGTTGTCGCGCTTCTTCAATGTCAGCCCCCGCGCCGGGACAAACCATGCCGTCGCGGCGCAGACGCGCAATACAGTCGATGAGCGCGTCGCTGCCCCAATCCATGGCGTGATTGCTTGCCATCGAGACGACTTTAAAGCCCGCGAAGGGGATTGCCGCGTAGTTTCTTAAATCGTGCCGCATGGCGCCCCGGGGCCCCGAAGAACCCTGTGATCCTTTATCGGAATAAGCAGTTTCCAGCTGGCAGAAGGAAATTTCTGCCTTTTGGATAACATCTCGGATAAGTGAAAAACTCGACTCTGGATTTTCTCGATCGATCATGACGTCGCCTACGGCAGCGACGCTCCAGGCTTTCATGGGCATAACTCACCTCGACGAAGATTGCGGACAATCAAGCGCGTTAGGAAGATATTTTTTATACTCTTATGCGATGACGTGATGGAAAAGCAAGGCGTCGGGGAGAGCCGGAAAATCCAGAGTATTCGCTGCGGTCTACCACTGTATGGAATCCCCCATCGAGGCTTTTAACTTGGTCGGCAAGAACGACGCCGCCAAGCTTTGATCTGGCAGTAATCGTTGCGTTAAAAGTATAATCTTTTTACCCAGCGAATCGGCCAGGGAATCGGCATCCGACAGACTTGCGTAAGGTGCGTAACTCTGGAAACCGGTGTCCACCTCGGACTATTCCAACGAATCCTTCTCTCTTTAGCTTTTTGAAAGGTAGGCCTCGACTAGGTAGCTGAAAGTTCTTGTGGGTAAGCGCGACGGCATCCCGCTTGGCGCGACTCGTGTTGTTCGCAAGCATCCTCATTTACCGCGCCTTCACGGCCCGTTTTCCATAGCTATCCTGCGGCACGCCGCGCGCCAGCGACATGTGCGAATGCACACCCAGCCAGCGCCCGTCGGGTTGCCTCGCCAGCACGATCGTCGCCCGGCCCGGGCGGTCGAAGGAGGTTCCGTCCTCATGAAATCCCGTGCTGGTCCAAGGCGCGATCGCCACCGCCATCGCGCCGTCCGGCGAGGCCATGACCATGGCGTTCGCCAGGTCAAAGCGGAACTCCGCTGTGCGCGGCCAAACGTTGTCCCACTGCCGCTCGGTCCAGGCTGACAGGCTCTTCACCAACTCCTGGTAGGTGCCGAAGATGACGATGTCGGGGTGCCAGAACGGCCGCGCCGCCGCGTAGTCTACCTCTCTCACGCAGGCGGCGAAGCGATCCAGCCACTCGCGCACCTCCGCCGCCGTCACGGAATCGGCCTCCGGAAGGGGCAAGTTCATTCGGTAACTTTCATGGGTCGGCAAGCCTCGAGCTTGCCTGAGCGTTTGATCATCGCTTCTGGCGGAGACACTGCGGGGGAAGTCGATCCGGCAAGCCATGGTTGCTACAAGCCGGTCGATCTCCACTGCGAAAACATTCTAATACGGCAAAGTGGACTCGATCTTCCACAAGCCACTCGCAGAAATCCTCGGTTATCTTGTCAGCAAAGACTGAACCTGAAACTCAACGCATCCTCGTCAAACTAATTCGCCAGTATTTTTTTCACCCTCTCGACTACCTCCGGAGGAGAATCGAATATTTCTTTCACCAGGGTTTCCAGCTCTTCTCCCGATGCCGGATCCACTTCCATCCGCCCCTGTTTCGCTTCCGCGAGCGCTTCCGGATCCTTGAGGGTCTTAATATAGGCCTCTCTTAGGATCTTCACTCTTTCCTCAGGCGTGCCGGGCGTCACCATCATCGGCCGGCCAAAGTCTCCCGCAGCCAAAAGAATCTGCGCAACGCGGCGGCCATTGGCCGGGACTTTGTATTGCTCGAAGAGCTCGTGCAAGGTGGGCGTGTCGGCTGCGCGTGAATCTTTTTTGCGCGACGTCTGGACAATATGGCGATCAAAGCCTCGCTTGTGCCACGTATCAAATGGTTCGCGGCCAAAATGCGCGGACATACTGTGAGCGCGACAAACCACCTCGCCTTTTTCCACCGCGAGATCGATCTCGGTGCCGCCGGCATAACCCAGGACCGTGTTAAATTTCGCCCCCACCGTCTCTTCCAGCACTTTGGATAGGATAAAGTCGCTGCTTGCCGTCCCGCTCCCTCCGCACTTGGGCGGCTCCTTCGCCTTGATCACATCGGCGATCGACTTATAGGGAGCATCGGCGCGCATGTAAAAAACGATCGATTCCGTTACCGGCGAGCCGATAAAGCGGAACTTGCGCATGTCGAACTGCACCTCTTTGCGGCCGACAAATTGGTCGATGTAGACGCCGTTAAGGGGCATTACGGCAGTTAAACCGTCGGGCTTCGCCACGTTGTACACATGGTTGGTGGCGATCACGGATCCGGCGCCGGTCATGTTCTGGGCGATGATCTCGGGCTGGCCGGGAATATACTTGCCCATATATTTGGCGAACAGACGCGCCCAGCGGTCGTAGAATCCGCCCGCCGTCGAGCCCACCATGATGCGAATGGTCTTTCCTTTGTAAAAAGGTTCAGCTTGCGCCCCGACTTTGGGCACGATACCCGCGAGGACAATGGAGAAACATAACATCAGCGCGAGCAAAAGTTCTTGTTTCTTCATGACGAACTCCTTTCACTTCTTTGATGATCGATAGCATTGAGCGATTCAACGCAATGGGTGCAGCCTGTTGCCGGCCGCTGTGCACTATATCTTTGAAGTTTGACTTGTCAAGCAGGAACTAAGGGGATCAGATGTCAGCAATA
>DAIRFP010000029.1:0-33629 GCA_036794995.1 Thermodesulfobacteriota bacterium
ACTTCAGCGAACGGCCACAACCGAAACTCGGAATATCTCCCGCAAAGACGCAAAGACCGCAAAGGTCTGAGAAAAAACGTGAAAATCATTCGGAAGAATATTTTATCTTTCCGCTCCGAACTTGGCGCCTTTGCGCCTTGAGACTGTGTCGCAATGCGAAAATCACACGAATGTCATTCTGAGCAAAGCGAAGAATCTAACGTTTCCTGCCACTTACTAAAGCGAGATCCTTCTGCTATCGCCTCAGGATGACATTGCGACACAGTCTCCTTGGCGGGAGGAATATCCGAATCCGAGAACCTTCGACTTCCGAATTATTTAAACGGCATGCTATGAAAAACATGTTGGTCTTAGTTTTTGGATAGCCGCACAAGATGATAGGTAAAGACGCGGTCATTCTCCTTAGCGGTGGAGCCGACTCCGCCACCGCCGCGGCGATCGCCAAGCAGCAAGGCTTCCGACTTCACACCCTCAGTTTTCAGTACGGCCAGCGCCACGTGCGGGAGCTCGAGGCCGCTAAGCAAGTGGCGGCTTTCCTCGGCGCCGTGAATCATTTGATCATCGAAATCGATCTACGCGCCATCGGCGGTTCTGCCCTCACCGACCGGATCGAAGTGCCCAAGAGCCGAAGCCCGGCAGAAATATCCCACGGCATACCCGTCACCTATGTGCCGGCGCGCAATACGATTTTTTTATCCTTTGCCCTCGCCCTGGCGGAGCGCATCGAAGCCGGCGATATTTTCTTTGGCGCCAATCAGCTCGATTACAGCGGTTATCCCGATTGTCGCGAAGCATACATCCGCGCCTTTGAGAAAATGGCCGACCTGGCGACCAAGGCCGGAGTAGAAGGGAAAAGCCGGATCCAGATTCATGTGCCCTTGATTGCAATGACCAAGGCACAGATCATTAGAAAAGGGGTTGAACTTGGCTTAGACTATGCTTTGACTTGGAGTTGCTATGACCCCGCGTCCGACGGGCGAGCCTGCGGGCTCTGCGACAGTTGCCAGCTCCGTTTGAAAGGCTTCAAGGAAGCCGGGCTCAACGATCCCGTCCTTTATGCCGGTTCTTGAGGGCGAATCACTCGATGCTACCCGCGCCATTTACGCCGCAGTTCTTGAGCCAGCTGGAAACTCTCAGGCTGCGCACGAGAAAAGAGTTCTTGGGCGGCCAGACGGGAACCTACTCCTCCCCCCGGCGGGGCACCAGTCTGGAATTCGCCGACTATCGGCGCTACTCCCCGGGAGACGATCTGCGCTACCTCGATTGGGGCATCTACGCGCGCAGCGACCGGCTCTATGTCAAACTGTTTCGCGAAGAGGTCGATCTCTTCGCCTATATCTTTGTCGATGCCAGCGCCTCCATGGCCTTCCCATCCCCTAAAGAAAAATTTCTGCCGGCGAGCCATATTGCCGCAGCCCTGTCCTACGTCGTCCTGGCAAATCACGATCATGTCAAACTTCATCTGCTGGGCAGCTCATTGACCCAGGCCGCTTCACCGTTTTATCGCGGGCGGCGCCGCATCACGGACTGCATCCAATTCATGGCGTCGATCATTCCAGCGGGCCCCTTGGAACTGGCCCCGGTACTGGCGGAACATTTAAAAACACTGCGCCGGCCGGGGAAAGCTATACTCATTTCCGACTTTTTGATGCCCGCGCCGTCCTACCAACAAGGACTCAATCTATTGCGCGGCTTCAACCTCGACATCGCGGTGATCCAAGTATTGACCCGCCAGGAAGTCGATCCGCCTTTTTCTAATGGCGGTCTGAATATCGTCGACAGTGAAACCCACGCCGAAGTCAGATTCCAATGGGATGCCGGCGCGCGGCAGGAGTACCAAACGAGATTGGCGCAGCACAATTCGCAAATCCGTAGCTTCTGTCACCAAAGCGGCATCCATTATTCAATCTACATTACCGACCTCGAGCTGGACGATTTTGTTTTTGCGACCTTACCGGCCATCGGTCTTTTCAAATAGCCTATGGAGTTTCTCAACCCCACCGCCCTCTACGGGCTTTTGGCATTGCCGCTGCTGCTGATTCCCTATCTGGTTCGACGGAAACCGCGGCGCGTTATCTTTTCAAGCCTGTTGCTCTTCACAGAGCCGGCTCTGCGCGCCGGGGGCAAGCCCATGGGCCGGCCGCATTTACCGCCGATTTTTTTTCTCCAGCTTTTGTTGCTGGCGGTGTTGATCCTCGCATTAGGGGAACCGGTTTTCTCCGTCCGAACGTCGCATATTGCAGTGGTGCTGGACAATTCGGCAAGCATGCAGGCCCTTGAGGACCAACAGACACGCTTCGCGCTGGCACGGGAAAAAGCCCTCGGGCTGTTCGCCGACCTTGGCGCCACCGGCAAGGTGGATCTTTACCTCACCGTGCCGCGGTTGGAAAAAGTGCGCGGTACCAATCTTGGGCCGGCTGAAGCCGCCGGCATCCTCGGCGCCTTGGAGCCCGCCGATTTGCCCGATGCGCCCATCGACTACCAGAGCATCCTGGGCCAGCTGGCAAAGGAACAGAAATACGACCGGGTCTTTCTTATCAGCGACCATCCCGCTTCAGGCCAGGGAGATATCCTGCGGGTTGTCACCGTGGGACAACCCAGAGAGAACTTCGCCATCAGCTCCTTTAACATTGCTCACTCCTCCTTAGTTGGCTCCGGCCTGGAAGCGACCATCGAGGTAGCCAACTTCTCGACCAAAGATGCGCGGATAAGGGTCGCGCTTCGAGGCAGCGGCGGGGTGATTGCCAACCGTGAATTGTCCGTCGCCGCCGGCAAGACCGCACGGGCGACTTTCACGGGATTTCCGGCGCACCCGTACTATCAGGCTGAGATCGACCTGCGCGATCCTTTGCCACTCGATAACCGCCGTTTTGCCGTACCCCCAGCCGCGCAAAATTTCCGCATCCTTGGGATCTCCCCCAGGCCCCAGGCGTTGACTAGCCTGCGGGCAATTACCGGCGTGACTTTGGACCTGATCGCTCCTCAAGAATACGAAAAGACCGAGCGCAGTGGCTATGGCCTGGAAATATTTCACTACTCCACACCCCCAGTGGCACCCGCAAATCCGGCGCTTTTTGTCCTTCCCCCCGATAACAACCCCTTGGCCGAATTGGCGCCACCTGTTTCTCGACCGGTCATTTCAAGTTGGCGCGAGCCCCACCCGCTGACCCGCTATGTCAACTTCGCCCTTTTGAGACCGGCTTTTTCGCGTCCGTTGAAGCCGCGAATAGCGGGCGAAACCATCCTCGAAAGCCCTGGGGGGCCCCTCGCCTTTGCGGCGGAACGGGGCGGAGTTCGCCAGCTGGTATTAGGATTCGATATTTTCCCCTACCTCGGGCGTGAGAATCTCCCGGTTTCAGTTTTCACGTTAAATCTCTTGGACTGGTTTTTTCACGGTTCTGGAGTCAAAGGCAGGGCTACCGGGGAGCCCCTCACCTTTGGCAGCGCCGCGCAGCAGGGGAACTTCCTGCTTACTCCGAGAGAGGATAAGATAAGGCTGAATCCAGGCTCTAATAGCTTTCCTAGCACCTATTTCCAAGGCATTTATCAACTTCATCGGGGCACTCAGAGAGAGCTTTTTGCCGTCAACTTTAATAGCCAAAGCGAATCTGATCTGCGGCAACCAACCCCCATCGAACTCCGGGACCTGAGCCGCGGTGGCAATCAAGTGTCGGGGCTATTTTCTATCTGGCCCTATCTGTTATTGCTCTCAATGTTGCTCTTCCTGCTCGAGTGGTTCGTCAATCCACGCCGGCTTTCGCACCGCCTGCCGGCCGGGGTCACGCGCGGAGCCTGATGCAAGAACTGCTTTCAGATATCGAATTTGCCAAGCCGCTTTTTCTCTGGCTGCTGCTCGGGTTGCCTCTCCTCTGGTTGCGCGTCAGCGAGCAAAGGCTGCTGGTCCTCTTGGCACGAACCATTATTCTGGTGCTGCTGATCTGCGGTCTCGCAGACCCACAAAAAGTTATCCAACAAGCGCAGCAAGAAGAGCGGATTTTCGCCTTTGATCTGTCGCAAAGCGTAACCGCCGGCATGCGCCGCTGGATGGCAGCCATGGCGCAGGGCGATCTCGCTCCCACCCAGCGCGACCGCGTCTTCGTCTTTGCTTCGGATACCAAGGAAACCCCGGACTGGCGCGAATGGCTCAATCGCGACGGTGCGCAACCCGAAGCGATCCAGCCGGCCAAGACCAGCTTGGAAAAGTTGTTCAGCACCTTGCTGGCGCTGCCACCCGCGCCTAGAAGCCTGTTTTTATTCACTGACGGCTGGGAAACCCAAGGGAACGTGGAATCCTTGTTGCCCGCAATCGCGGCCTCCGGTCTGAAAATTTTCCCGCTGATTTCGACGGCGCAACCCAAGATCGATAACATAGCCGTCAAGCGGCTGATAATCCCCAATCAAGGAAAAAGCGGCGAAGGCGTGAATCTAAAAGTGGTCCTGGAAAATCAAAGCGCGGGCGAAGTCGAGGGAACCCTGGTATTGACACGCAACAACCAAAATCTCAAGTCAGAGAGCATCAAACTCAAACCGGGAAGCCAGGTCTACACCTATCCGACAACGCTGCCTGACAATCCGGTCACTGCTTATCGCGTCCAGTTTAGCCCACGACTAGTGAGCCTCGATACCAACCCGGCGGACAACCATGCTGTGGCCTGGGTGACGGTCAAAACCAAGGCCAAGGTCTTGCTGCTGAATGGGCAAAGCAGTGACGGCCGTTATTTGGAAGAGATTCTCAAGCGGCAAGGCTTCGAGGTTACCTCCCGTAGTGGTGATAACCCGCCAGCGCCGGCGGGCTACGGCGTGGTCATCCTTAACAACGTCGAACGGAATAGATTCTCGCCCAACTATCTCGCCGCCATCGAGCGCCACGTAGCTCAAGGCAACGGCTTTTTGATGCTTGGGGGTCCTGCCAGCTTCGCCCCTGGCAGCTACAGCCGCACTCCCATCGAGACGATCCTACCGGTGGAGCCCAGAGAACCAAAGCGCGAGGAAAAGAACCGCGCCGTAGTTCTGGTCATCGACAAGTCCGGCAGCATGCGGGAAGAGAACCGTATCCTCTATGCCCAGGAAGCCGCTAAAGCGGTGGCGCGCCAGCTTAAGGATAACGACCTGCTTGGCATCGTGGGATTCGATGTCAGCCCCTTCGTGGTCGTACCGCTGGAACCCGTGGGCAAGCTCCGCGGCATCATCGATGCTCAGATCAACCGTCTAAAACCGGGAGGGCAAACCTATTTTTATCCCGCGCTCATCGAAGCCAAGCGCCAAATCGAACGAGCCAACGCCGCCCGCAAGCACGTCATTCTGTTGAGCGATGGCGAGACCCGGGGCACCCAGGGCGAACTGGTGGATCTCGTAAGCGTTATGAAAAACGAAATGAAGATCACCGTTTCGGCCATCGCCATCGGCGCCGAAGCCGATGTTCGAGTCATGAAACGGATCAGTCAATATGGCGGCGGCTTATTCCATCAGACCATCGATCCCACTTCCCTGCCGCAAATCGTTCTGGCCCAGCTCCAGGAAAGTCCCCCGGAGGAATCCAAGGGCGAAAGAGACTTAACCCCGGTTCAAGAAAGAGGCTCAGAGGCACTTGCGGGTTTTGCTGTGAAATCCTATCCAAGGCTACTTGGTTATATGGAAACTGAGTTGAAGCGGGGGGCGCGCTTGGATCTTATGCTTCCGCGGGAAGACCGGAAAGTGCCCGTACTGGCATCCTGGCGCTACGAAAAGGGAAGATCAGCGGCTTTCACCACTGACTTCGAAGGCCGTTGGACCAAGAACTGGATCCAGTGGACGGCTTTACAAAGCTTTTGGGATCGGGTGCTCGGCTGGCTGCGTCCTAACGAGGAACGCGATTCCATACCCGTTCATGAGGCTCGGGTGGGACTTTCCGGGAACCGGCCCTTACTGGACTTATTTGTCTACGAGGATATCGGCGCCGACAGCCAGCTCCGGTTTGCCGTGAATGGGAAAGCAACCAAGTTAGAAGGTTCGTTGCAAAAGCTCGCAGCCGGCCACTACCAGGCCGCGCTACCTTTGTCTGCTCCGGGCGACTATCGCATAGACCTTACGGAGGAGCGTCGCGGGCGCCGCGTCGCCTATCCGCCCATCGGTTATAGCCTGCCCTACGAGCTCAACGGCGAGTTTCCCCGGCCCGATTATAATCTCGCCCTGTTGAGCACACTCGCCCAGACCAGCGGCGGAGAAATCAACCCGAGGTTTATCGAATCCGCTGAAAAACAAACGGTCACGAATACCTATCGCCCATTGCGTCAGCCCCTGATCATATTGGCGGCGGCCCTTTTCCTGTTTGAAATTGCTCTCAGGAAGCTGTTCTTTGCCGAAGCCTGAGCAACCGATCGAGCACTGCCACCTCCAAATACTCGAAATAAATCCTCTGGTTGGCCAATTTTTCGTTTGACAGGGTCGGCAAAACGGTCTATTCAATGGGGGCGTTCTTGCTATGGGCCTGGTAACTCGACATACCGGCACAGGGGAATTTTTTAAGAAGCGTCAATTCTCAGCTGTCCCCTCTGTTCTTAAAACCCTCGTTTGGCTTTGGGTTATCAGTTTCGCTTTTGCGATGAAACCCACGGCTACCCACGGGGCTAAGCAAAAAACCGTACGTAAAGAGGCCCCCAAAGGCAAAATCGCCGCGCCCGCTCCGCCCATCCGTCGACTCACCAAGCCCCAAAACGAACCCGCCCCGATTGATGGCGCCGAGAAGCGCGAGCATGTCGTTCAACGGACCAAGGCGGGCGATACCTTGCCGGAGCTATTGAGCCGGCTGGGACTGTCCAATGCGGAGCTCCAGCTTTGGTCACGGTCGGTTCAAAGAAGCATTGGCGCCCGGGGATTGCTGCCGGCTGGCAAAGAGGTTCATTTCTATTTTACCGGCGCCTCCCCCGGCACCAAGGGTACGAGCCGAGCCGCACAGCTCAAGGCCATGGAAGTTGACTTCTCTGACGCCTCGACTCTGACCTGGGAAAAAGACATTAGGGGGATTCTCTTTCAGAAACGGGAAAAGCCCTATGACGTAGAGGTCAAGATTGCCGCCGCATCGGTGGAGAATTCGCTCTTTGAAGATGGGCAGAAAGCCGGCATCCATCCGACTTTGCTCTCTCAGCTCGCCGACATTTTTACTTGGGACATTGACTTTGAAAAGGAAGTTCGCAAAGGCGACAGCTTCAAAATATTGTACGAAGAGAGAAGCCGAAAAGGACAGAAAACCAAAGCCTCCCTTCGGATCCTGGCGGCCGAACTCATTAGCACCGGTCAGAGACTGACCGCGATCTACTTTGAAAAGCAAAAAGGACAGGGAAACTATTACAACTTGGAGGGCAGGAGCCTGGCGCGTTCCTTCTTACGGTTCCCTTTAGAGTTCAGCAATATCACTTCGAATTTTACTAACGCCCGTTTTCATCCCCTCTTGAAAGTTAATGTGCCCCATACTGGCGTCGACTTCGCCGCCCAACGTGGAACGCCGGTGCGCGCCGTTGGCCACGGCGTAATCAGCCAATCCGGCTGGAACGGCACCTATGGCAAGGCGATCGACATCCAGCACGACTCCACCTATATGACCCGCTATGCCCATCTCGATCGATTGGCCGAGGGCATTCGTGACGGTGTATCCGTAGTAAAGGGCCAAGTCATCGGCTACGTGGGTTCCACCGGTCGGGCCACCGGCCCCCACCTCCATTTCGAACTTTATAAAGATCAGCAGTACGTCGATCCTCTAGGTGTCGATTTTCCGGCAGAGGACACCATTGAGCCTGCTTTGCAGAGAATATTCGATAACCAGAAGAAAGTATTCCTCGTCGAACTTACATCCGAGCCCCAATCCTAGCCCAAATCTAGTCTCTGGCTGGCCTCAGTGTCGAGTCGCGCCGGGCACTGTTACTTTTGGTTCCGGAACTCGTTAAATTCCGCTGGCTTTTCTCATATCGTTTGGCGCAGCGTCCTTCACAAAGTACCTTTTGTTTGTATTGTCTGGTTTTTTTGATATCAGGAACCTGAGAGGATTTCGCGGCAGCCAGCGACGATGACGAGCATGTCCAGTTGCAGCAAAGCGGACCTGATCTCCTATTGAAAGCCTTATGATTGAACGGGCGGTAATTCTGAGCACCGGCGATGAGCTTACCACCGGCAAAGTCGTCGATACCAACTCTTCTGCTATCGCGGATGGCCTTTTGGCCGTCGGGGTTCAAGTGGCGGCTGTGTTAACCGTCGGTGACGATCGCGAGCAACTTCACTGGGCCTTGCGCCAGGCAAGCGACTTCGGGGATGTGATTATCGGCACCGGGGGACTCGGACCAACGGCGGACGATCTGACCACTGAGGCTGTGGCTGAATTTCTTGGCTGCAAGCTCAAGCAGGACGACGAAACCGTCCAAGCGCTCCAACGGCGCTTCGAGGCCCGCGGCATAACGTGGACTCCAAATAACCTGAAACAAGCTCTCTTCCCGGAAGGATCAGTGATAATTCCCAATCCCGTCGGTACCGCCCCGGGGTTTCGCGTTTCCACAGGGCCAGGCAAGAGTCTCATCTGGCTCTCCGGTGTGCCGCAAGAAATGACAGCGATGTTGACCGAAACCGTCACGCCGTGGATCGCGCTACAAAGAGCCGGCGGAGAGCAGGTAGCGGCTCATACCTTCAAGATTTACGGCCTCACGGAATCAAAGCTTGACGATCTGGTAAAGCCCGTGAAGCTTGGCCCGCGGGCCAAGCTTTCTTTTCGCGCCCATTATCCAGACCTCTCTCTGCGTCTCACGGTTAAGGGAGGCGAGGAAAGAGCAGCGATGCTAACTCGGCTCAAGGATCGAATTCGGGAAGCTCTCGGCCCCCACATCTATGGCGAGGGGGATAGCACACTGGAGGCAATTGTTGGCCAACTGCTGCTGGCCAAGCAGCAAACTCTGGCCCTCGCCGAATCCTGTACCGGCGGCTATATCAGCCATCGCATCACGCGCATCGGCGGTAGCTCCGCCTATTATTATGGCGGCGCGGTGACCTATTCCAACGAAGCCAAGAGACGGTTCCTCGGAGTCAATCCGACGACCCTGGAAAGCCATGGCGCGGTAAGCCGAGAAACTGCCCTGGAAATGTCCCAAGGGATCAGAGAACGAACCGGCGCGAGCATCGGCCTGAGCGTTACCGGCATCGCCGGGCCCTTGGGCGGCAGTCCGGAAAAACCCGTGGGAACCGTCTGGATAAGTCTGGCCCAAGCAGGTGACCATGAAGCCAGACTCTTTAGATTTCATGGCGACCGTGAGCGCATCATCGCCGGGACCTCCCAGGCCGCCCTCCACTGGCTCCGCACTACACTGCTGCCGAAGCCCACCGAGCCGTAACCTGTGATTCGCACCTTCATCGGCGTTGATATCAATCCTAATACGGTCCAAAAAGTCTCTGAACTCCTGGTCCAGCTCAAACCCCGCCTACCCGGCATCCGTTGGGTACCTTCCCGGAACTTCCATTTTACATTGAAGTTCCTTGGCGACATCGAGGAAGCCAAGATTGACCCCATCGCCCATGCTTTGGAGCGGGCGCTGTGCCCCTTTCCGCGCTTCACCATAAATGTTAAAAGTTTGGGTGTATTCCCGGACGGGAAACGACCGCGAATATTATGGGTCGGACTGGAAGGCAACCGGTTACCCGCGCTAGCCTTGGAAATTGAAAGGGCCTTAGAGCCCCTGGGTTTTACCCCCGATGAAAGAGGTTTTTTGCCGCACCTAACCGTCGGGCGCTGGAAACAATTCGAGAGTTCTGCAAAAACATTTGCGGAAGAACTCGACAAGTGGCACCGCCATCAATTTGGCGAATCCAAAGTGGCAGAAGTGATCTTTTTTCGGAGCGAGCTCAAACCAGAAGGCGCTTTTTATCACCCACTGAAGGTCGTGGCCTTGGCATAGCAGGGACTACCTTAGCAACCGGTCTTTTGAAGGAGGCGGAAGATGGACGTAAATCGAGAGAAAGCACTTGATCTCGCCGTAAGCCAGATCGAACGGCAATTTGGCAAAGGGGCGATCATGAAGCTGGGCGAAGGGGGTGTGGTAAAAGACGTCCCCGTAGTCTCGACCGGTTCTCTCGGACTCGATATTGCCTTGGGGATCGGCGGTGTGCCGCGCGGCCGCGTCGTCGAGATCTATGGACCCGAAGCCTCCGGTAAAACCACCTTGGCGTTGCAAATCGTCGCGGAGGCGCAGAAGCAGGGCGGCATGGGGGCTTTCATCGATGCCGAACATGCGTTGGACTTGGGCTACGCGAAAAAAATTGGCGTTAAGACCGACGATCTTCTAGTCTCCCAACCGGACCATGGTGAACAGGCCCTGGAAATCGGCGAAACTCTGGTTCGTAGCGGCGCGATCGATGTCTTAGTCGTCGATTCGGTCGCCGCGCTGGTGCCGAAGGCGGAAATCGAAGGTGAGATGGGCGACGCTCACATGGGGCTACAGGCCCGTCTGATGTCACAAGCTTTGCGCAAGCTGACCGGGACCATTGCGCGTTCCCAGACCGTCGTTATCTTTATCAATCAGATCCGCATGAAGATCGGCGTCATGTTCGGCAACCCGGAAACGACTACCGGTGGCAACGCGCTCAAATTCTACGCCTCGGTTCGCATGGATATCCGCCGCATCGGCGCGCTCAAAGACGGCGACAATATCGTCGGCGGTCGCACGCGGGTCAAAGTGGTCAAGAACAAGATGGCCCCGCCCTTCAAAGAAGCCGAGTTCGATATACTTTACGGAACCGGAATATCCCGCGACGGCGAAATCGTCGACCTCGGCAGCGAAATGGGAGTCGTCGAGAAGAGCGGCGCTTGGTATTCATTCGGCGGCGAGAGAATCGGCCAGGGCCGCGAGGCAGCCAAGCAGTTTCTCAAAGAGCATGCTGAGACCGCCGAACACATTATGACCAAGGTGATGGAAAAAGCGGGACTGAAGCGGCCTGAACCCGAGGCCCCGGCCGGCGAGAAAAAGGAAAAAACCAAAGGCAGGTAACAGCGAAAGGGGAGCCCTGAAGCGAACAAGTTCTAAGTCCGAGCCATCCGACTCACAGGAGGAGGCGTTGCAGCGTGCTCTGCGATTTCTCGGTTATCGCCCGCGCAGTGAAGCAGAACTACGAAACTTTCTAGTCCATGGAGGTTACTCCGCTGCCCTTGCCGAACGGACATTGGCGAAGCTCCGTGGGCTGAAATATCTCAACGACGAAACATTTGCGCGAAACTGGGCACGGTCCAGAGCGGAAGCGCGCGGCTATGGCCCAAGAAGAATCGAGCGGGAGTTAAGAATCAAGGGGATTGGCCGGCCGCTGATCCGAGAAGTCATGGGCGAGACCTTTGCGCCCGGGGACGAATCAGCGCGAGCGAAATCGCTTTTGACGAAACGATTCAAAAACCAACAACTGGACGATCAGAAGTGGCTTCGTCGGGCGGTGGGCTTCCTGCAGCGCCGCGGCTACAGCAGCCAAGTGATATTCGATTTGCTCAAGGTTACCGTTGAAGACGACTGAAGAAACAAGAAACATGATTAGCGGAAATGAGATTCGTAAATCGTTCCTGGACTACTTCGCCAAGCAAGGCCATACCGTGGTGCGAAGTTCCTCGCTGGTGCCGGACAAGGACCCGACCTTGCTTTTTACCAATGCGGGGATGGTCCAATTTAAAAACGTCTTTCTCGGCCAGGAACGGCTAGCCTACATCCGCGCTACCAGCTCGCAAAAGTGCCTGCGCATCAGCGGCAAACATAACGACCTGGAGGCCGTGGGTCGCGATACCTATCATCACACGTTTTTCGAGATGTTGGGCAATTGGTCCTTTGGTGACTACTACAAAGCCGAGGCCATCGAATGGGCCTGGCAACTTTTGGCCAAGGAATGGGGTTTGCCCAGGGATAAACTATGGGCGACGGTCTATCTCGACGACGACGAGGCAGAAGGGCTTTGGACAAAAATCAGCGGCCTGCCGGCGGAAAGAATTAAACGCTTCGGCGAAAAAGAAAATTTCTGGGAAATGGGCGAGACCGGTCCTTGCGGGCCCTGCAGCGAGATTCACCTCGACCGCGGACCCGATGCCTGCGACCGAAAAGGCGAAGCGGGACACCAATGCCAGGTGAACGGGGACTGCGCGCGCTACATCGAGCTGTGGAATTTGGTTTTCATCCAGTACAACCGTCATGCGGATCGCAGCCTGTCGGAGCTCCCCTCCAAGCATGTCGACACAGGGATGGGACTTGAACGCATCACCGCGGTGCTGCAAAACGTCCTGTCCAACTACGACATTGATTTCATGCGCGCTCTCACAGCGACGACGGAAAAGTTAACCGGCAAGACATACGGCACCGATCCCGTGGCCGATATCTCCTTCCGGGTCATCGACGACCATGCCCGGGCCGTCAGCTTTTTGATTGCCGACGGCGTCATGCCCAGTAACGAAGGGCGCGGCTATGTGTTGCGCCGGCTGCTGCGGCGAGCGGCGCGACATGGTCGCCTCATCGGCCTCAAGGAGCCTTTTCTCCACGAAGTAGCGAAAACCGTCGTGGCCGTCATGGGCGGAGCTTATCCGGAGCTCCGGTCCGAACAGCAGCGCATCCGCGAAATCATTCGTGGTGAGGAGGATCGCTTCGGAGAAACGCTAGAGAAGGGTCTTGTCCTTCTCGAAGAGGCAACTGCCAGTCTCAAAGCCGGGAAAAAGAAGATTCTATCCGGTGACATTGCTTTTCGCCTCTACGACACTTTCGGATTTCCCCTCGACCTGACCGAAGATATATTACGTAGCGAAGGAATGACCGTAGATGAGGGCGGTTTTGAGAAGCTGATGGACGAGCAGCGAACTCGCGCCCGAGATGCACGCGAAGTGACCAGGATGGATGCCAAGATTCAGCTCGACCGGCAAGTTCACTTCATCGGCTACGACCGTTTGGAAGGCGAATCCACAATTCTGGCCATCTACGGGAGCGGCAACGGAAAGTCGGCAGCCGTAGAGGGCGATGAAATCGATCTCATCACTTCGGAGACGCCCTTTTATGGCGAATCCGGAGGTCAGGTCGGAGACCGAGGTACCATCGAAACCGCTCGCGGTGATCAAATGGACGTCACCGACACCCAACATCCGACACCGCAGCTTACGGCCCATCGCGGCCAAGTAACAAAGGGCCGCTTCCAGGTTGGCGACCAGGTCCATCTCGTCGTGAACTCGCAACATCGTCAAAGCACCAAGCTGAATCACTCGGCGACCCATATTCTGCATGCCGTGTTGCGCGAAAAGTTGGGTGCTCATGTCCGCCAAGCAGGCTCGCTGGTCGAGCCGGAGCGGCTGCGTTTCGATTTCAATCACACCGGTGCCGTAGCCGAGAAGGATCTGGAAGACATCGAGGCCATTGTCAACCAGCGCGTCCGCCAGGATGCCGATGTATCGATTGAGGAAACGAGCTACGATGATGCCATTCGAAAAGGCGCCCTGGCCTTCTTCGGCGACAAGTACGGTGATCGTGTTCGTGTAGTGAAGATCGGAGATTTCTCGACAGAGCTATGCGGCGGTACGCATATCCATCGCTCTGGTGAGATCGGAATATTAAAAATCCAAAGCGAATCCGGTATTGCTGCGGGCGTTCGTCGCATAGAGGCGGTCACCGGTGATGGGGCCTTGGCTTTGATTCGGAAATACCAGGACCAGCTGCAGGACATTGGCGGTCTGTTGCGCTCCAACGCTGACGACGCCGTGGATCGAGTAAGAAAACTATTGGACCGACAAAAGGAACTGGAAAGAGAGATTGAAAAGCTCCGCGGTCTGTTCGAGAAAGATCAAATTCCTGAACTACTCGCCAAGCAGCAATCTGTCGATGGCGCCAATGTCTTAATCAGTCGAGTCGATGGAGTCGACGCCAAACAGTTGCGCGACATCGTCGACCAAGTGAAGGATAAGCTCGGCTCCGGCGTCGTCGTGCTGGCCAGCGCCGGAGACAGCAATGTTAATCTGGTCGCTTCCGTCAGCCAGGACTTGACGCGCCGCTATCACGCGGGAAATATCATAAAAGAATTGGCGCGCCTGGTGGGCGGCGGCGGCGGCGGCCGCCCGGACTTCGCCCAGGCTGGCGGGAAAGAGCCGGCAAAGATTGATGCCGCGCTCAAGCGGGCGGAGGAGTTAATCCGAGACGCAAAATGATTTTCGGCGATTTGATACGTTCCACGTGGTGCCATCACCTCACAGACCTGCCCTGCTCTCCTCGTGACGCCTGACTAATCGCGTGATCAAGATTTACACCAATAACTTTTCAGAGCAGACCGCCGGGTTCTGTGACATCATCGACCTCACCGCAAAAGTCCGCGCACAGATTGAAAACGGCCGCCCCCTGCTCGGACCTTGGCAGCAACTCGTCCTGTTGGATTTCGACAATCGTCCACCTACAAGGGAAATCATCGTTCAATTGATAGGAGAGAACGAGTGAAAGACGAACAACCCGCCGCAAGCGCTGCAACCGATATCGAGACCAGCCATTTAGAGTTCAACGATCCGCGCCTGTTTCGCGATCTTTTGGGCCAACACGACCAGCACATCAAGATTCTGCAGCACGCTCTGCAAGTGCGCATACGGGTCCGTGGTTCAGCGATGGAGATCGAAGGGGACCCGCTTCAGGTGGAGCTTACGAGCCAAATTATCAGACAACTCCATGGTCTGCTGGAGAAGGGATATCCGGTTTATGCCAGCGACGTTGACTACGCTATCCGCATTCTCAGCAGCGACAGTCGCGCCAAGCTGCAAGACATTTTTCTCGATACGATTTACATTTCAGCGCACAAGCGCACGATCACGCCGAAGAGCATCGCCCAGAAGGCGTACATCGATGCGATCCGCCGCTACGATATCGTCTTCGGCATTGGGCCCGCCGGCACCGGCAAGACCTATCTCGCCATGGCCATGGCCGTTGCCGAACTGATGAAGAACAATTATGTTCGCATCATTCTTACTCGACCGGCAGTGGAAGCCGGAGAGAAACTTGGGTTTCTACCCGGTGACTTGGCCGAGAAGGTCAACCCTTATCTCCGCCCTTTATACGACGCGTTGCACGATATGGTGGATTTCGACCGGGCACACAAGCTCGTGGAACGAGGCACCATCGAAGTCGCGCCCCTCGCTTTCATGCGCGGCCGAACGTTGAACGACTCCTTTGTGATCCTCGACGAGGCCCAGAATACGACGCCGGAGCAGATGAAGATGTTTCTCACGCGGCTGGGATACGGCTCAAAAGCCGTCATCACCGGTGATGCGACTCAAATCGATCTTCCCGCCGGTAAGCCTTCAGGCCTGAAGGAAGCCTGGCGTATTCTCAAAGGAGTCCACGGGATTCGCTTTGTTACTTTTACCGAAAAAGACGTTGCGCGACATCATTTGGTGCAGGAAATCATTACGGCCTATGAACGTGACGAGAATCAATCCAACGTAAGAGAGCTTCTGGAAAAAACCTAACTGCATAAGGCTGCGAATCGTATTGCCTATAAGCATCAACGGTACAGCAGCGTATAAAGAAGTTACCGGTAACATTTGACCTGACCACACGATCGTCCCGAAAACGCGATCTACAGCAAACAACTACCAAAAAAAAGGGCGCCTGATGGCTCAGGCGCCCTTGCCGATTCACGTGCTCGGTCAAACAGCTTAGTAGTCTTCGTGATCGTGCGGCATTGCCGGAGCATCCTTCTTCTTCTCCGGTTTATCGGCGATCATCGCCTCGGTGGTGATCATCAAGCCGGCAACCGACGCGGCATTCTGTAGCGCGGTACGCACGACTTTGGTGGGGTCAACGATGCCTGCCTTGACGAGGTCTTCAAAATCCTCGGTCGCGGCATTGAAGCCGAATGCCCCTTTACCGTTCTTGACTTTATCGAGAACAACCGCGCCATCCTGTCCAGCGTTACTCACGATCCAGCGAAGCGGTTCATCGAGGGCCTTCTGAATGATCCGGACTCCGACCTTTTCATCCTCCGAAACTCTGAGATTACCGAGACCCGCAGACGCGCGTATCAAAGCGACGCCCCCGCCCGGAACAATCCCCTCTTCCACCGCCGCGCGGGTAGCATGCAGCGCGTCCTCCACCCGGGCCTTTTTCTCCTTCATTTCGACTTCGGTAGCGGCACCGACTTTCACCACCGCCACGCCGCCCGCCAACTTGGCCAGGCGCTCCTGCAATTTTTCACGGTCATAATCGGAGGTCGTCTCCTCGATCTGCGCGCGCATTTGCGTGATACGGCCTTCGATCCCTGACTTCTTGCCGGCACCCTCGACCACCGTGGTGTTATCCTTGTCGATGATTATCCGCTTTGCGCGGCCGAGATCCTTCAAAGTCACGTTCTCCAACTTGATGCCTAACTCTTCGGCAATCATTTTCCCATCCGTGAGAATGGCAATATCTTCCAACATCGCTTTGCGCCGATCACCAAAGCCCGGAGCTTTAACGGCCACGACTTTCAGCGTGCCGCGGAGCTTGTTAACGACCAGGGTCGCCAAGGCCTCGCCTTCGACTTCTTCGGCGATAATCAGCAGGGGCTTTCCGGTTTTGGCAACATTCTCAAGAACAGGCAGCAGATCCTTCATGCTCGAGATCTTCTTCTCGTGGATTAGCAGGTAGGCATCCTCGTAGACGCACTCCATCCGTTCCGGATCCGTCACAAAATAGGGAGAGAGGTAGCCACGATCAAACCGCATACCCTCGACGAGGTCCAAGGTTGTTTCCAAACCTTTGGCCTCCTCAACCGTAATGACCCCCTCCTTGCCTACCTTGTCCATCGCCTCGGCAAGAATATCGCCGATGGCTTTGTCGTTATTTGCCGAGATCGTCCCGACCTGGGCGATTTCATCTCTGTCCCGGGTCGGTTTGGACATCGATTTGAGCTCTTCCACTACTTTCGCGACCGCCTTATCGATCCCGCGCTTGATACTCATCGGATCGTGCCCGGCGGCAACCAACTTCAACCCCTCGCTGAAGATCGCCCGGGAAAGCACCGTCGCCGTCGTGGTGCCATCACCCGCCACGTCCGACGTCTTGCTCGCGACTTCTTTCACCATCTGAGCGCCCATATTTTCGAACTTGTCTTCGAGTTGGATTTCCTTGGCAACGGAAACTCCATCTTTGGTAACCGTAGGGGCGCCCCAAGACTTCTCGAGAATGACATTACGGCCCCTAGGGCCTAGTGTCACGGTTACCGCATCAGCCAATAAGTTGACCCCGCGCAGAACTCTGCTCCGCGCCTCTTCACTAAACCGAATATCTTTCGCGGCCATGTTTCGTTAACCTCCTTATTCAATCACGCCGAGGATGTCATCCTCACGCAGGATGAGATGTTCCTCGCCGTCAAGTTTGATTTCCGTGCCCGAATATTTGCCAAAAAGTATCTTGTCGCCGGCCTTGACACCCAGTGGGATCACCTTGCCGTCGTCGTGCCTCCCGGGACCCACAGCAACCACCCGGGCTTCCTGTGGTTTTTCTTTAGCGGTGTCCGGGATAATGATACCGCCCTTGGTCTTCTCCTCTTCCTCGATCCGTTTGACGATCACCCTGTCGTGCAGGGGACGAATTTTTGTTGCCATAAAGCCTCCTGAAATAGAACGTAGATTTAGATGCACCAACACTTGGTAAGTGCACCAAATATAATTTCACTTCGCGAATCGTCAAGGGGTAAAGGGCAAAAAATCAGTAAATTTTTGGTTCTGCCACGCTTTTTAGGAGGATGGGTGAGGTTGCGGGTCAACCAGTCCTGGCGATACGTCCCCGAAGGGTGCCTCCAACCCCGTGGTTAGTATCCGATCCCTTCCCTTGTGCTGGTATCCACCCGAGGGGACCCCCTCTGCGGCCCACAGCTATGGGTCCACGGACAGAACTGGATTTGCCGCTGTCCCTAAAACCGAAAGAATGATAGATAACTCCACCAAGAGCACTGACAAACTACGGAGGCAAAACATGATCAAAATATGGGGCAGAACGGATTCCTCAAACGTGCAGAAGGTGCTTTGGTGTGCCGGCGAACTGGCTCTGGAGTTCGACCGTGTCGATATCGGCGGTAAATTTGGCGGGAACAAGGAAAAACCTTACCTCGACATGAATCCCAACGGACTGGTTCCCACGATTCAAGACGGAGATTTCATTCTCTGGGAATCAAATAGCGTCATGCGATATCTGGTCGACAAGTACGGCAAGGGGAAACTGCTGCCGTCTACCCCCGAGGGTCGAGCCAACGCTAGTCGATGGATGGATTGGCAACTGACCACTCTGGGTCCCGCGATCGTCCCGCTGTTTTGGTCGTTGATCCGCACACCGGAGGACAAACGGGACCCCAAGGTAGTGAGCAGTGCGCTGGAAAAAACCAGCAACGCCTGGAAGATCGTCGATCGTCAACTCTCTGGGAGTCCCTATGTCGCCGGCGATCAACTGAGTCTCGGCGATATCCCTTTGGGGGTTTGGGCCTATCGCTGGTTCAACTTACCCATTGAGCGCCCCAAGTTTACCAATTTTGATGCATGGTACGAGCGCCTGCGCGAACGGCAGCCCTACCAGAAGCACATCATGATACCGATGACCTAACGACAGCCGCCGGCGCTCCAATGCGTGACCGATTCGGCGAATCGGTTTGATCGCTGCATCGCGGGGACGCGAGTCGGTCTGATTTTTGACTTCAGGAATGGAGCGCTCGACGATTTCGTAGCGGGGAAATTATTTGCCCGCAGGCGATTGGAGCGCCGCCAACTCGCGCCGTTGACGGAGCGACTCGAGAGCTCGCGCAACAATCAGACGTAACTCGTCCAGATCGATGGGTTTATTCAAATATTCGAAGGCACCTAATTTGATCGCCTCGGCAGCGCCTTCGGCGGTACCGTGGGCCGTGAGCATGATCACTTCGAGCTCCCGGCCGTTTGCTTTCAGCTTGCGCAATACCTCCAGTCCATCTATTCGTGGCAGGCGATAGTCCAAAACGGCAACATCGACACAATCGGCCACCTCATCCTCAATGAATTGAAGCGCTTCTTCGCCCGAAAATTTGACGTTTACCGCATAGCCCTGTCGCCCGAGATAATCCCCTATAGCGCTGGCTAACACGGTTTCATCATCGACGATTAGTATGCGGCCGGTCATGCCAGTCTCAATTGGATCCGCTCAAAGGAAAGGTCACATCGAATTTTGCGCCTCCCGAGGTGCCGTCGGAAATTGCGATTTCTCCCCCATTCCGTTCGACGAATTTTTTTGCCAGTGATAAGCCGATGCCGGTTCCATGCGGCTTGGTGGTAAAAAATGGCTCGAAAACTCGCTCTCTACTTTCGACCGGAATCCCGTCACCGGTGTCTTCAATGGAAATGCTAATGCTTCCGGTGGCACCGTTGCCCTTGGCTGCAGTTGTCCGGATAGTTACCCACCCGCCGTTGGGGGTTGCTTCGAGGGCATTGGTAATGAGGCCCATGAAAATCTGTTCCACATGATTGGCATCCAACTGTACCTTGGGCAGGCTCTTGTCCAACTCCAACCGCGGACTCACGCCGGCCTCGGCGAATCGCGGCCGTAAGACATTCACAATGTCACCCAGGAGCGAATTGATCTCGAGGGGTCCCGCATGCGGTTCCATGGGTTTGGCGAAGTTCAACAATCCCTGCATTCGTTTCTGCACCCGATCCACTTGCTGGATGATTTCGTCGAGGGTGGTCAAGGTTCTCTGGCTCAGGTCTTGACCTTCGCATTGGTGACAGTCGAGTTTTGCCACCTGGGCCGCCGCCCGGATCGAAGAAAGCGGATTACCGATGCCGTGGGCCACGGCTCCCGCCATTTCTCCCACCGCAGCCATGCGCTGCGACGCCGCCAAATCCGATTGCACCTTTAGGAGATTTTCCTGTTGCTCTTTAATCTTCTGCGCCGCTTGGCGTACGATCGCGAACAACGACAGATACAGGAGCAGACCACCGCCGAGCGCTCCCAACAAAACGACTATTCTCGCCTCCCGGACATCCCGGTCGATAGGACCGCCCCGTTTGTAGATTTCCATCACACCCAGCGGCTCTCTGGTTGGATCTCCGTAAATCGGAATAAAGACCTGCACCGCCTTCTTAGAGTCACCCTCTGAAACATTTTCCGTATCACTCAAGGAGCTGATATCGGCAACCACCTTCCCCTGAATCGCTTCCTGAAGCTTAGCGTTATCGGCAAAAGAGCGCCCGACCAATTTCTTGTCGACCGCTGCCCAGAGCGCGACCCCTTGAGGGTTGTAGACATTGAAGCGCAGGATATCGGGCATGAGCGTGATGTGACGCAAAAGAGCGGCGAATTTGGGGCCCACAGGCTTTCGATCTTTGGTGGTAAAATCTTCCGCCGTTAGAAATTCTTTTACTTCGGTTCGAACAAACTGAGCCGTGGCTTCCCACTCCCGCCGTAGGATTCGACTGATTAGATAATCCGAAACAATGAACCAAAGGACCACCGTCATGATGCCGATGCAGACAAAACTATGAACGGCAAAGCGAGTGGTCAGGCTGGCTTGGCGCAACGACCACGAATTGATTCTTTCGGCTAATCTCATAGGGTCCACAGGGGCCGAAATTTGATCCGCCAGGCTATTGGGTGGATCAAACCGAAGCAAACGGAAGATCAGGTCCGCTGCCGCGCACTTTCAGCAAGCAGAGTCTCGATAGCAGGAAAAACGCATGGCCTGGGTGACTTCGTCCAGCTTTGCGCGGCAGGCATACTTTGGATTTTCGCTGGCCGAGTTCCCAGGAGAAGCAACGCCTCCTCGTTGGATGTATCGTCTCTAGTTAGTTGGACTCCATCCCACTTGTCAAGCGAACTTTTCGCTGGCCCGGAGACAAACCCAAAACCAATCGGTTCGAACTAAGGTTGGGCCAAAAACTGGTGGCTTGAGAACCTCGACAAAACCGCAAGCCGGGGGCAAGAAAAGAACCCAACAGTATCGAGCATTCTCGAACCGCCGCGCCGGACTACTTGACGAAAAAACGCAGCGATTGGCGAGTGTAATACACCAGCGGCGAAAAATAGATGCCGAAAATAATCGTCAGCGCCGTCAGAGGTATGAGCAGGGTGAAATTATTTGCCGCAATGGATAACGATCGCTCGCCTGGATTCGGGGAGTCGAGAAACATGGTCTTCACGATTCGAGCGTAATAATAGAGCGATATCACGCTGTTCAGCACGGCGACCAGGGCGAGGATGACAAAGACGCCCCCTTGATTGAGCACCGCGGCGAAGAGAAAGAACTTGCCGACGAAGCCCGCGAAGGGCGGCAATCCGGTCAGAGAGAAAAGAAAAATCGCGAAGCAAGCCGCTGGAATAACTGCGCCGCGCCAGGCGAGCCCCCGATAACTTTCGATCTCTTCATTTCCCGTAGCGTTGGCGATCATCACCACCACGAGAAAAGCGCCCAGATTCATGATCAGATAGACGACCACATAGAAGAGGATCGCCGTTAGCCCCTCATTGGTCAGCACGGTGAGGCCCATCATCATGTAGCCGGCGTGAGCGATGCCCGAGTACGCCAGCATGCGCTTGAGATTTCTCTGATTCAAGGCGCAGAGGTTGCCGACCGTCATGGTAATCATGCTCAAGAGCAAAAGCACATGGGGCCATTCCACTCCCGAGACCAGAGCCCAGGCGCCGTCGTCTCCCAGGCGCGACACCCCCGGAAAAAAGAAACGAATCATGATCGCCACGCCTGCCGCATTGGAAGCCACCGAAAGAAACGCCGTGAAAGGTATCGGCGCCCCCTCATAAACGTCGGGCGACCACATGTGAAAAGGTACGAAGACGATCTTGTAGCCAAAGCCCGCCAGGATGAAGACAAAGGCCATGAACAGGGTAACTTTGCTCACTTCACTCTGGGTCAACGCCGCCTGGATAGCAGCGTAGTCGAGGCTTCCGGTCATGCCGTAGATCCAGCTCATGCCGTAGATCATCGTCCCGGACGCCACGCCGCCATAGATGAGATATTTGAGCGCCGCTTCACTGGAGCGCCGGTTATGCGGCAAAAATCCCGTCAGGACATAGGAAGTCAAACTGACCATCTCCAGAGAAAGATACGCCATCAACAGATTGCTCGACGACGCCATGAAAAACATGCCGAGGGCGCAAGTCAGCAGCAAGGTGTAGTACTCGCCTTGATGGACCTGGCGAATCTCGTCGCTACCCAACGACATCCAGACGGTCAGGATCGTCGCCACCAAGGCGAAAACTTTGAAGAAAAGACTAAAATTATCCAGAATGATCATGCGGTGAAACAGCCAGCCCTGCTGGCCGCTGTACAGATCCAACGTGGCCAGGAGCGAGCCGAGGCAACCGATCACGGCAATCGTCGCGAGCAGCCGCTGACTACGAACCAGCAGATCCACCACGATCAATAGCAGGATGGTTCCCGCGAGAATGATCTCAGGATAAAAGAAGCTCAGACTTTCGAGGTTCTTGAGATCCATGGTTAGCTGTGAAGATGGGGCAAGACGATCTGATTGAGGTGATCTAGGGATGCGCGCAGCAAATCCAGCACCACGTTCGGGTAAATACCCACGAGAATCACGATGGCTCCCAGGGGCACCAGGGTAAACATTTCGCGGCCGTTGATCTCCGGAAGGTTTTTGTATTTCTCGTTGGGCGGACCGAGGTAGACGCGCTGCATTGTCCAGAGGAGATAACCGGCGGTGAGTATCACACCGCTGGCGCCGATAATCGTCAGCACCGGATATTTTTGCCAGGTCCCCAGCAGAACGAGGATCTCGGAGATGAATCCCGAAAGACCAGGCAAGCCCATGGAGGCAAAGAAGGCCAGCGCGGTGACGCCGGTATAGAGCGGCATGATGGCCGCCAGGCCGCCGAACCCTTCGATGTCGCGGTGATGGGCACGGTCGTAGATCACGCCGACCAGAAGGAAGAGCATGCCGGTGATGGTTCCGTGATTGAACATCTGCAGGACGGCGCCGTTGATGCCCTGGGTCGTAAAGCTCGCCATGCCCAGCATGACATAACCCATGTGACTAACGCTGGAGTACGCGACTAGTTTTTTTAGGTCCTTCTGCGCCATAGCACAGAAAGCGCCGTAGATGATGTTCCATGCGCCGAGCGCGCCTAGGAACCAGAAAGCTAGATCAGCAGTGGCCACGGGTAGCATCGGAAAGTTGGTCCGTAAGATGCCGTAGGTGCCCATTTTAAGCAGCACACCGGCCAGGATGACGGAAATCGCCGTGGGCGCCTCGACGTGGGCATCGGGCAACCAGGTGTGGAACGGAAACGCCGGGATCTTGATGGCAAAGCCAATGAAAAGCGCCATCCAAACCGCATGCTGGAAACCCCAACCCAGTACATTAAACGGCCAGAAGGGCAGCACGTCGGTGCCGTATCTGCTCGCCTGTGACATCAGCACAGTCATGTCGAAGGTGTGGGGCTCGCTGCCAAAGTACAGCGCGATGATGGCGAGCAATATCAAGCCGCTGCCGAAGAGGGTGTAGAGAAAAAACTTGATGGCGGCATACTCCCGGCGCGGCCCGCCCCAGATACCGATGAGAAAGTACATCGGCAGGAGCATGACTTCCCAAAAGATAAAGAAGAGAAAAAAATCTAGGGCCACGAACACACCCATCATGCCGGCATCCAACAAAAGGAACAGCGCGAAATATCCTTTGACTCCTTTGTCGATGCCCCAGGAAGCGAAAATACAGAGAAAACACAAAAGCGCGGTGAGCAACACCATTGAGATGCTCAGGCCATCGACGCCGACGAGATATTGAATATTATAGGCCGGGATCCAGGACGCCCGTTCGACAAACTGCAAGCCGGGTTTGGTGGTGTCGAAATTCGCGAACAGCCAGCAAGCCATCAGCAGCGGGGGAACCGTGAATGCGGCAGAGACCCAGCGGATGAGGTTAGCGCTATTGCTCGGCAGCAGCAGCACCACCACCATGCCGGCGATAGGGATGAAGGTCATGTAACTGAGCACGTGTTCCATCGTTTGCAGTCTCCCGTCCGAATCAGCTCCAGTAACGCAACTTGACGATGATGGCGACGACGACCGCGATCAAGATCCCGTAGAGATAGCTGTTGATATTGCCCGTTTGCACTCTGCGGACGCGGTTGCCGACCCAGAAAGTAATATTGCCCACCGCATTCACGATACCGTCGATCACGTAGGCATCGAAAAGGCCGTTAAGCCATGCGATAAATCTTGTCAGGCTGGCGCTGCCGTTGACGATGCCGTCAACAACATATTGATCGAACAGCGCGCCGATGCGCGCCAGCAGCAACGTCCCATTAACGAAGATCGCCTGATAAATCTCATCCACGTAATACTTGTTGTAGGACAACCGGTAGAACAAACCGCCGGCCAGAGCAGAAAAGCGCTCCGGAGAAAGGGTCTGTCGGTAGTACATGAGATAGGCCAACCCAAGGCCCGCCAGCGCTACGACCACGGATATCACCGTAAGCAGCAGCGCCGTTTCGTGGGAAAGGTGCGCGGCCTCTCCATGGCCGTGGCCAAAGACGGGTTCCAGCCATTCGACAAAGCGATGGTGACCGAGAAAGGCCGGCAATCCGAGTATACCCACCGGAAAAGCCCCCAGGGCGAGAATCACCAGCGGCCAGGTCATAACGGGAGGAGACTCGTGCAGATGGTGCTTGGTATGCTCGTCGGCGCGGCATTCGCCGAAAAACGTCATGAAGACCTGACGCCACATATAGAAAGCGGTTAAGCCGGCGCCGCACAACCCGGCCAGCCAAAGCCCCATGCCACCACGGGCATAGGCCTCCTCGAGAATACCGTCCTTGGAGAAAAATCCCGCCGTGCCGGGGAAACCCGTCAGCGCGAGAGTAGCCAAGAGGTAAGTGATGAACGTGCGCGGCAGATGTTTCCTGAGGCCACCCATCTTCGTCATGTCCTGCTCACCGCCCATCGCGTGGATAACGCTTCCGGCGCCGAGGAACAGGCATGCCTTGAAGAATGCATGGGTGACCAGGTGGAAAACGCCCTGGGCGTAGGCGCCCACGCCCACCGCCAGGAACATGTAGCCGAGCTGGCTCACCGTGGAGTACGCCAGCACCTTCTTGATGTCATTCTGGGTAATGGCGATGGTCGCGGCAAAAAGAGCCGTGGCTGCGGCGATGACAGCCACCACGTGCAAGGTCTCCGGCGCCATGGCGAAGAGAAAGCCCAGCCGCGCGATCATGTATACGCCGGCAGTCACCATCGTCGCCGCGTGAATCAGCGCGCTAACCGGAGTCGGTCCGGCCATGGCATCCGGCAGCCAGACATGAAGCGGGATCTGCGCCGACTTACCCGTCGCGCCGACGAAGAGAAACAAGGTCGCCACCATTACCACAGGCAATCCCCAGATCGTCTGTCCTTGAAGGGTGGACGCCCATTTAGCGATCTCGCGAAACGTCAAGGTTCCATGTCCCTGGGCATCCAAGGACCAGAAAAGAAGAAACATACCCAGGACGAAGCCAAAATCGCCGACGCGGTTCACGATGAAGGCCTTATTGCCGGCCCGGGCATTGTTGTGATCCTGGTACCAGAACCCGATCAGGGCATAAGAGCACAGTCCGACGCCTTCCCAACCGACGAACATCAGCAGCAAGCTATCGCCCAACACCAAGGTGAGCATCGCAGCGGTAAAAAGATTGAGATAGGCGAAGAAGCGCCAGAAGGCCTTATCATCGTGCATGTAGCCGGTGGCATAGATGTGGATCAGACCGCCGATCCCGGTAACCACCAGAATCATCACAGTGGAAAGTGGGTCCACCGCGAAGGCCATATCGACTTGCAGGGAGCCGAGACTGATCCAGGTATAGATTCGATCAATGAGAAAGCGGCTTTCGGGGTTCAGCCCCTTCAGGGTAAAGAGGGCAACCAGCGAAAGACCGAAAGCGATCACAACCGGCGCACAGGCAATGAAGCTGATCGCCCCCTTGCCCATGCTTTTCTGAATCTTCGCCCCCAAAAGACCATTGATGATCGCGCCGATCAGCGGCAGGAAAACGATCCAGCGAAGATAGTCTGTCTGTATAGGATTATCCATTTTCCGATTTTGGATTAATCGAGAGTTGGCGGTACAACGATCTTCGTCCCCTTCTTCCTTCTGAACCTGAACCCTCCAACTATTCTCTAAGCGTCTCCACGGCCTCAACATCGATGGTGTGAAAGATCTGAAAGATCGCCAGGACGATGGCCAAGCCCACCGCCGCTTCGGCGGCGGCGAGCATAATCACAAAAATCGCGTAGATTTGGCCATCCGCGTTGCCGCTGCCGAAATGCGAGAAAGCGACATAATTGATGTTGGCACCATTGAGTATCAGCTCCACTCCCATCAAGACACTGATCGCATTGCGCCGGGTGAGCACCGTAAAGAGGCCGAGAGTGAAAAGGATGGCCCCGATGGTGAGATACGAAGAAAGCTCGTTGGGTGAAAATCCTGATAGCATGCTACTCTTTGATCTCCTTGCGGGAGATGACCACGGCGCCGATCAGCGCGGCCAGCAAAACTAAAGAGGCCAGCTCAAAGGGCAGCAAGTAACTGTCGAGGAACAGGTCGCCGATTTTCGCCGTTGTCGGTTGGAAGACGACTTCTTTGACCTTTACCCACGATGTCTCCCGAATTGTCTGAATCAAGAGATAAATGAAGACGCCGGTGATGATGAGAGCCGGGATGCGCCCGGCGGCCCGGTTGGTAATTTGGACGTCCGTGATGCGATGGGTGAGCATAACGGCAAAGAGAATGAGCACCAGAATCCCGCCGACGTAAATTAGCAGCTGCACCCCAGCGACAAAGTCGGCGCCGAGAAACACATAAATGCCAGCGATGCCCGCGAAGGTCCCGAGGAGCGAAAATGCGGAATAGATGATGTTGCGCGAAAACGCTACCATGAGCGCAGAACCCACCGTGATGATAGCGACCAGATAAAAAACTGCCGTCGAAAGATCCATAGCTCTTCGTTTATGGGGTCTCAGGAAGCCAAAGACGTTTTGGCTCAAATACCGGAAGATTGGTCTGGGATCAAGAGGTGCGTAGAATTGTTATCGATCGCGCCCCGTTTTTTCTGCTTAACCCTCCTCTGCGGCCGCCCCTCCATCCGGCGTGGCAAATTCGTCCAGGTATTTCTGTCCGATGTCCGCTTGCGCCGCCAGTTTTGGATCTGTTTCCCCTCCCTTCTTCGGTTTGTAAAGCGGTGCCGGTTGGGTAACAAAATGGCGCACCAAGCCGGCTGGATTATAACTCGCTCCTTCGAACTCTTGGGAGTGACGGATAGCTCCGGTCGGACAAGCCTCCGAGCAGAGTCCGCAGTACATGCATTTGCAAACGTCGATGTCGAAATGGGTAAACTTTCTCTGCTTGGTTTCTTTTTCCATTTCGATACCGATGGTGATGCAGGTAATCGGACAGTCTCTTTCGCACGCCAAGCAGCCGGTGCAGATATCCATATCGACTTCAAGAATGCCCCGATACCTTCGCGGCAGGGTTTCCTGGATCGGCACCGGAATTTTGTCCGGATATTGGACCGTCATCGGCCGGCGAAACAGGTGTGAAAAAGTAATCGTCATTCCCTCGAACACCGAGGTTACCGTGTCAGTGATATTCTTAACGTAATTCGCAACACCCATAAGTCCTCGACGGCAAATTAAATGTGCGGTTTAAAGTAAAGCTCCGGCCGCGCGTGACGGAGTTGGAAGACCACGCGCTTGAAGAAATAGCCCGAGACCAGCAAGCCAAAAACAAACATCGCGACACTGAAAAATTGATTGCCCTTCGGAAAAACTAGCATCCAGCAGATGGTTCCCAGCAGGCAGACAAAGGACAGGGGGACCATATACTTCCAGCAAAGCGCCATGAGCTGATCGACTCGAACTCGCGGCAAGGTAGCCCGCACCCACATCGCTATGAACACCCAGAGGTAGGCCTTGAGAAAGAAGACAACAAACTGAAGCGCACCCAAAAGAATCGGGTCGCTGGTCACCGGCGGCACCTGCCAGCCCCCCAAAAAGAGCGTGGTCGCAACCGCGCCGATCACATAGAGGTTGCCCCATTCCGCAAAAAAGAAGAACAGGAAGCGCATACCGCTATACTCGGTGACGTAACCGGCCACGAGCTCTGACTCGGCTTCCGGAATGTCGAAGGGTGTCCGGTTACCTTCGGCCAATGCCGCTGTGAAATAGAGGAAAAAGGCAACAAAGGCGAACGGATTGTTAAACAGGAACCAGTCCCAGGGCGCCCAACCCTGGGTTTGAATAATACCCTGCATGCTGAGCGTACCGGCCAAGAAAACGATAGTTAGGATTGACAGACCGGCGGGAATTTCGTAGCTCACGATCTGCGCGGCTGAGCGCATGCCGCCGAGTAGGGACCATTTGTTGTTGGAGGCCCAGCCCGCCATGAGAATTCCGACGACGACGAGAGAGGTCACCGCTAAAATATAAAGAATGCCGATGTTGAGATCCGCCACGATGAGCGCGCCACCGAAAGGAATGACGACGAAGGTACACAAAAAACCCACGAAAACGACGTAAGGGGCCAGCGAAAAAAGCTTTGCGTCCGCTGCAGAGGGGATCAAATCCTCTTTGAGCAAATTCTTGATGCCGTCGGCCAGCCATTGGAGAATCCCTTGGGGTCCTACCCGGTTCGGCCCTACGCGGGATTGCATTCTCGCCCACACACGCCGCTCCAGCCAGCTGGTCACTCCCGCCAGCGGCGCGACGAAAATCGATAGCACGATAAAAGCCGTCAGCACCATGGCGATGGCGTAGACGACCTCTTTAGGCATTCCGGCAAAGTAGCCTTGCTGGATCAGCTGGTCGATATAGGCTTGCATGATTGACTCGAAATTTAGTTTACCGATCGATTTCCGGAGCGTCCACGTCGAGACTGCCGATCAGTGCGATGAGATCGGCGAGCATGATTCCCTTGCTGAGCTTGTCGATAATGCTCATGGCCGTGTACGAGCCGGTGCGAATCCGCACGCGATAGGGATATTCACTGCCGTCGCTGACCACGTAGAAACCCATGTCGCCGCGTGGAGCCTCAATCCGCACGTAACATTCGCCCACCGGCGGTTTGAACTTGCGCGGGACTTTAGCGATGGCTGGCCCTTTTGGGAACATTTTGAGGCATTGACGCAGGATCTTGCTGCTCTCCTGCAACTCGCGAATTCGCACCCAATAACGATCGTAGCTATCGCCCAGAGCACCGACCCGACCGGTTCCCACCGGGACCTCGAACTCGAGCTCAGGATAAACAGAATAGGGAATGTCACGGCGGATGTCCCATTTTATCCCGCAAGCGCGCAAATTCGGACCCACAAGGTTGTAGGAAAGCGCGTCTTCCTTCGTCACCACGGCGACGCCCGCCAGCCGCTCGATGAAAATCTTGTTATTCGAGAGCAGGCGGTTGAATTCATCGACGATGGGCTCGAAGTGATCCAAAAATTCAATGATGCGCGCGCAGGTTTCCGGCAAAATATCGTAACCCACCCCGCCGATCCGAAGATAATTATACGTCAGTCGCGCGCCACAGATTTCTTCCATCAGATTATTGATGGTCTCCCGTTCTCTAAGGGCGTGCACAAACGGCGTGATGGCGCCGATGTCCTGGCCGAAGGTGCCGACGGAAATCAGGTGGCTGGCGATGCGATTGAGCTCGCAGGCGATGGCGCGGCAAAACTCCCCGCGCCGGGTGACTTCGACTCCCGCGAGCTTTTCCGCCGCCATGCAGAATCCCTGGTTGGCGAACATCGCCGCCAGGTAGTCCGCCCGGTCCGTATAGGGCACGTAGCCGTGCCAGGTAACCTTCTCGCCGATCTTTTCGATGGAGCGGTGCAGATAGCCGACATCAGGGATCGCCTCGTTGATCACCTCACCGTCCGTCTTGACCACGAAGCGCAGCACGCCGTGGGTGCTAGGATGTTGCGGCCCGACACTGATGGTCATGTCTTCGGTGTAAAAGCCCTGGCTTTCGACTGGAGCAGTTTCGTTCATACAACTCTCTAACGCAGCAGTTTTTCTACCAGCGGCGCGCGCTGGGTGCTGATACCGTCGTACTCCTCCTGTTCGACATAATCCTTGCGCAGGGGATAGCCGACCCAATCTTCCGGCAGCATGATTCGGCGAAGATCGCTGTGCCCTTCGAAGATCACGCCGAACAGGTCGAAGACCTCACGCTCGAACCAATTAGCAACCTTCCACACCCCTTCCAGGGTTGGAACCGTGGGATGGTCTCGCGGCAAATCAACCTTCAGCACGATCTGCGCCTTATTAGAATAGGAATAGAGGTGATAGACGACCTGAATTTTTTCTTCTTTCGGCCAATCGAGGGCGGTAAGATCTGAAAGCACTTCGAACTTGCAGTTGGAATCGTCACGGAGAAAGCGACAGACCGCCACGATCCCCTCAGGACTCACCGAACAATAGGGTTCCGGCACGTCCCCTTTAAAGTCACCGACCTGCCCGGGGAACTGCGTTTCAAGTTTTAGATAGACCTCTTTGGCCTCCATTCCTAAGCCTCAGCTCCGTTTCCCAAACGGGGCGATTTAACCAGCCAGCGTTCCCGCATCATTTTGTCTTGAATTCGCAGCAAGCCCTCCGTAAGCGCCTCGGGTCGCGGCGGACAGCCCGGCACATAAACATCCACGGGGATAATTTTGTCGACGCCCTTACAGACAGAATAGGCCAGCTGAAAAAGGCCGCCGCAGTTGGAGCAGCTACCCATGGAGATGACATATTTCGGGTCCGGCATCTGGTCGTAGAGCAGCTTGGTTCGCTTGGCCATCTTATAGGTCAAGGTACCCGCCACGATCATCAGGTCCGATTGGCGCGGGGTGGCGCGGGGCACGGCACCAAAGCGGTCCAAGTCGGCCCGCGGCCCTCCCGTCTGCATGAGCTCGATGGCACAGCATGCCAAACCGAACAGCATGTACCACTGTGAAGAGGCCCGCCCCCAATTGAGTAGATCGTCTACTTTGGTGGTAAAAACCGTTTCTGGCAGCGAATTAATCAATGGTTTCATCGATTTCCTCAAGTATTAAGAATCAGACCTTGACCTTCTTCACCCACTCCAGGTCTCCCTTGGCCCAGGCATAGATCAAGCCCAGAAACAGAATGCCAATAAAAACAAGAATCTCGACAAACGCAAAAAGCCCCTGTCCGTCCTCAATCCAGCGCCGGAACACCGTCGCTACCGGGAAAATAAAAGCAATTTCCACTTCGAATATGATGAAGATCAGGGCGACCAGGTAGAAGCGAATATTGAAATTCACCCAGGCGCTACCGGTTGCCGGCTCCCCGCACTCATAGGTCGAAAGTTTACGCACCTGTGGATTGGCGGGCCTTAACAGCTTCCCGATCAGTAGATTGAGGCCGACGAATCCTAACGCTAGTGCGGTAAACACCAGGACATTGGCAAAATCAAATAACATATTGAAATTCCGTAACTAAGCTACAGAGAGGCTATGATTTCTTATAATCACAAAAGGCCCGCAGAATCAACCATGAACGATCGTTCGAATACTCCACAGCGGATTTGCCATCCCGGCCTATTTTGACTACAGTCAGCGCCACCGGCAAGTTAATTCTTCCTGACACGCTAGAAGGTGATCTAGAATGAAACTGCAGCAGAATTGGTGGTTCAGCGCGTTTGTTTGTGGCCTCTTTCTCTTCTTCAGCGGCTCGCACTTGCACGGTCAAACCCGGCCCCCGTCGGTTCGCATTGCCTACAGCGCGTTGTCCGCCGGTATCGGGGTCCTGTGGTTGACCCATGAGCAAGGAATCTTTAAAAAGCACGGCCTTGATTCGAACCTGGTCTATATGCGGAGCGGCACCACGGCGACCCAGGCTTTATTGGCTGGCGAGATTCAATTTAACCACGTCTCTCCCGCCCCCGTAATGGTATCTTGGGCCCAAGGAGCCGATGTGGTTTGGATCGGTACCACTATCCACCAGATGGTCTTTACCCTTCTCACCGATAGGAACATGACTAAGGGATCCGACCTGAAAGGTAAAAGAATCGGCATCACCCGAATCGGCTCGGCAAGCGATCTCGCCGTGCGCGAGGCTTTGGAACACTTTGGCGTGGGGCCTAAGGATGCAACGATGATCTCCATGGGAGGGATACCGGAAATTCTCGCCGGTATGAGGGCGGGGGCGGTGGACGCCGGCATCCTTTCGCCGCCGACTTCCACGGCAGCACGTGACCTGGGATATCGTCCGCTGCTCCACATTCCTGACCTCGGCAAGGAATTCACATTCTCCGGCATCGCGGCGAAACATTCCTTCGTCCAAAATCAGCCTGAAATGACCAGGGCCTTCATGGCTGCGCTTACGGATGGCGCGAAAATCTACAAAGAAGATAGCCGGGCCGCAGTGAGGGTCTTGAAAAAATACCTGCGCGCTGAAGATCGGATTCTTGAGGGTGGCTACAAGGAGTACGATGCCGCTATTTCCAGCCCACCGTATCCGTCGCTCAAGGGTTTAGAAACCCTCCGAGACAGTCTCATTGAATCGACCCCGCAACTTAAGCAGGTCGATCTGAAAAAGTTCGTCGACGACCGCTTTGTCAAGGCCAAATAGTATCAGGGAAATCGATTCCCGATTGAACATTGACTATTGAACGTTGAACCATCGAGCCCCAAGGCTCGATGGTTCGGAGGTATGATGCGAGTTGAAACCGAAAGAAAGATGCGCCGCTGGCGCGAGCAGCGCTGGCTGCTGGATCAAATCATTCAAACCCGCGGGTTGGACTGGGACCAGGGTCGCACCGGGAAGATGCTGCGCAACTGCGGCCCGGCAGTGCAGGGGGACGTTCAGGAGATCAGCCGCCGCGTGCAAAAGTTCGTCGACATCCCGCGGGAGTTTTCCCGCGCCGCGGGGCGGCGTGAAGAATTGGCCCGAGAGGCGGAAAGAAACGGCCACTTTTTAGACGCCCGCGACCACTACTACATCGCCGCGACTTTTTACACCAATGCTATGTGGGCAGTGTATGAAGACGGCAACGAAAAACGCATCGCCTGGGCCGAACGAAAACGCGCCTGTTACGATAAGTTTATTCAACATGCCGGCCGGCCCATTGAACGAGTCGAACTGCCCTACGAAGGCAAGTCCATCGCCACCCTGTTACACCTGCCGCCAAACCGGAACGCCGGCGAGCGGGTCCCATGCGTGCTCTATATTCCGGGTATGGACGGTGTCAAAGAAGACAACCCGATGCACAATGATCCGCTATTGGAACGCGGTATCGCGGTTCTCGCCATCGACGGGCCCGGCCAAGGTGAAACCAGAGAGCGCGGCATCAAATGCACGGCCTCCAACTATGAAGACGCCGGGAAGCTCGCCTGCGAATACTTGGCCAAGCGCCCGGAAATCGATCCCGATCGCCTCGCCATCATGGGTTCCAGCATGGGCTCCTATTGGGGCCCTCGCGTCGCTGCGGTCGAGCCCCGCTTCAAAGCCTGCGCCGTAAGCGGCGTCAACGTCGAACCGAGCCAAAACACAATTTTCAATTCGGCTTCACCGACCTTCAAGCTCAATTATATGTATATGGCCGGCTACGACGACGAGAGCACTTTCGATGAGTTCGCCAAGACGCTTTCGCTGAAGGAAGTTGCGCCGAAGATCCGCTGCCCCTATCTCAT
>DAIRFP010000030.1:0-14547 GCA_036794995.1 Thermodesulfobacteriota bacterium
CGTCGTGCTTTTATTGCTGCGGAGGCAAGACCAAATGCCCGAATGACAACACATGCCCAAGTTGTAGTGGCGCACAATGCAAGGTGGGCCCGCTGCTAAACGGCACGTTCTCCATCGACCAGACCAACTGGGTTACGAAGCTCTTCGATATAGGCTACCGCGGATACACCTGGGCGTACGGTGACGGCGTCGGCGACCAGGCTTGCAACTGGGGCGCGCAGATCACGGTGGCGCTCTGCCCACGCGGCGGCGTGCCGTATCGGCCGGACCAGAGGTGGGCCGCTGTCGGCGGAAAGTGTCTCGCCACCGACGAAGGGCCGCACGCTTCGCTCTTCGATTGCCAGAACAGTCTCCCGAGATAGCCGCACAGGGGTGGGGCACGCGACTATTGTGTGTTGGGGCGACAATCGCTCATCGCAGCACTTCCCGCTCAGTCAGATCCTTGATCTGAACGCTGGACATTCCCAACAGCTCGCCGAAGACGGCTTCGTTGTCTTCGCCTGCGTTGTGTGCAAATTCCTCATTCGCCACATTAGCTTCAGCGAGTCGGACGGACGGTCCTGCCCGCGTCACCCAGCCGGCTTGGGGGTGATAAACCTCCCGCGCGAAGCCGCGCTCGCGCAGATGGGGATCGCGGTAGAGATCTTCCGCCGTCTGCACGACGCCAGCTGCGATGCCGTCACGCTGCAGGATAAGCATGACCTGATGCGGCGTATGTTGCTTGGTCCAAGACCCGACCAATGCATCTAACTCCTTGCGATTGGTAACTCGCGCGGCAAGATCGGCGAAACGCGGTTCGTTGGCCCATGCGTGGTGCCCTACGATCTCGCAGAACCGCAGCCATTCTTCTTCGGTTTCGACGGAGATTACGCACCAACGGTCATCGCCCTTGCATCTGTAGCAGCCGTGGGGCGCGGCAAAGGCGGTGAAATTCCCCTGAGGCTCCGGCTCCCGGCCATTGATAAGCCATTCCAAATAGGCTGGAGCGAGCATGGCGGCGGCGGTCTCCGCTTGGGAGATGTCGATGTATTGGCCTTTGCCGGTGCGCGCCCGGTAGTGCAGTGCGGCCAAGATGGCAAGCGCGCCGTAGGAAGGTGCGACGTAATCCGGGAAAGCGGTCTGGCACGCCACCCCCGGCCGCTCGACTGCAGGATCGCGCCAGAGGTAGGTCATTCCCGAGAAGGCCATGAGTATTGGACCGAAGCTGACAAAGTCTCGCCGCGGGCCCGTTTGACCGAAGGCCTGCAGGCTCGCCATGATGATGTCCTCGCGAACTTCTTTCATATGTAGATAATCCAGTCCCCAACTCGCCATGACCCGGGCGCTGAAGTTCTCGGCGACGACGTCCGAGAGCGCGATGAGCCGTTTGGCGAGCGCCAGCCCCTCCGGATGTTTCATATTGATCGCCACTCGCTTTTTGTTGCGGTGGCTTTCCAGGTCAGAGGCGATCTGGAACCGCTGGCCGCGCTGCGGGCTGCGCACCGTCCGACCGGCTTCGACGGTGATCACGTCCGCGCCATGATCAGCCAACAAACTTCCCAGCGCCGGCCCCACGATGCCGGTTGGGAAACTCACCACCCGCACGCCCGCGAAAGGCAAGCCATTGGATGCGTGGAGGGGCGCCCGCGCCGATAGCTCCGCAAGCCATGGGGATGAGCCTGATAATACGCCGGAGACTTGCTCCTGGTGCTCGCCTAACAACGGCGCGCTCCGTTCAATGCGCCACGGGGTTTCAGAGAACTTGTATGGATCGCCGGGAAATCGATGGCGCCCGAGATAGGAATGATCGACTTCGACGACGTACTGGCGATGTCGCGTTTGCGGGTCTTCCAGAAAAGCGCTGGGTGAATTGATCGGCGAGGCGGCCAGGCGCTTGGACTGGAACTCTTCGAAAAAAGTTTTTGTGTCATAACGCAATGTGCGCGCCTCGATGATCCGGTCCAGCACCGGTCGCAAGGGATGGCGGTTCTGCACGTTTTCGAGCTTCGGGTCCATCAGCTCCGGAGGATTTCCCAGCCACTCGACGAGCCGCTTCCAGTGGTCCGCCTGATTGCAGAAGATGCGCGCATAGCCGTCCGTGCACCGGTAAGTCTCTGCCACGGTTGTCGATTGACTATGGCCGGTGCGCTCCGGAACCTCGCCCGTCACACTGTACCGCGTGATGATTCTCAGGAAGGGATCGGCCACGAGCACATCCTGGAGGGAAACCTCCACGTGATCGCCACGGCCCGTGCCGCGGCGGTTGTAGACCGCGACCAGGGTGCCAAACGCCGCGTGAACGGAGCCCAAATGGTACGCAACGTCACATGGGCCCATTAGCGGTGCTCGTTCCGGATGGCCACAGAGATTCATCAAACCACCCATGGCAAAGGTGACAATGGCCGGCGCCTTGAAATCCCGATAGGGACCCGAGCGGCCGAAGCCGGAAATAGAAGTCACAACCAGTGCAGGGTTAATGGATTGGAGACTGCGGTAGCCAAGACCCAACTGTGCTAAATAGCCCGCCGGTTTGTCCTCGATCAGCACGTCGGCAACTCGCGCGAGCTGTTGCAAGGTGTCGCGTCCTTGCTGGCTGTGCAGATCCAGCACGATCCCGCGTTTGCCGGTATGATACGCCGCGAAGGAAAGGCTCCCTTCGGGATCGGGCAGATCATTTTTGAACGGCCCTTCGCGCCGCATCAGATCGCCTTCCGGCGGCTCGATGAGAATCACCTCCGCGCCAAGGTTGGCCAGCAGCCTGCCGCAATAACCGCCCTTTCTGCCGGCGAGATCGAGAACACGCAACCCGGCCAGTGGCCCGGAGGAACTCTGTTCAGTAGCCATTTTGCAGCTCCGTGAATGTGTTTGACCGCCGGAAAATCGCCCGCGGTAGTAGAGAGGATTATTCTAGATAGGCGGCAGCGTCAATCAATCAGGCTATGGCTTGAGGCTGGAATTGAGTTTTCCGTTGCTATCGTACACATCGACCGGGCCATAAAATTCCAACACAGATTGAATCTTTAAGCCGTCGCCCACCGCGACAAGCTGCATGGCATCGGGGTCGAGGTATTGGCGCGCCACGCGCTGTACGTCCTCTGCAGTGACCGCCATGATTTTGTCCGGGTAAGTATCCCAGTAGTCCTCCGGCAGTTGGAATTGGACGCGCGCGACGGCGAGTCCTAGAATTGTCGTGGGCTGCTCCAGCGACAGCGCAAAGCGCGCCGCGATGGCTCGTTTGCCGTCTGCGAGTTCGTCGGAGGGAACGGTTTGGTTTCGGATGCGGGCAATCTCTTTGAAAAACTCCACGAGGGCTTCACCAGTCACTTCGGTCCTCATGTTACCCCCTGCGCGCCAGGGTCCCGGATAGCGTAGCGCGCTAAAGTCGCTATAGACACCGTAGGTGTAGCCTTTCTCTTCGCGAAGGTTGAGAAACAGCCGCCCCGAGGAACCGCCGCCGAGGATGTGGTTCATGACCACCATCGGAATATAATCGGGACTGCGGCGGTCGATGGCGATATTGCCTAGCGAGACGGTGGTTTGGACTGAGTTCGGCCGGTGCACCAGATAAACTTTGCGGGCCGTCGCCGCTAGGGGATCAGCCGGCCAGCTCTCTTTAACATCGTTCCGTTGCCAACCGGCAAACCATTTTTCCAGTTGCGGTATGAGCTCTTGAGCCCGCACATCGCCGGCGATCGCAAGCAGGGTATTCTGCGGTGCATAGCGTTCTCGATGCCATTTGACCAAAGCTTCTTGGGTCAGCGCATCCAGAGATTCGCTCGTCGAAGAGACGGTGGCGGCGGGATGGTTGCCGTAAACCGCGCGGCTGAAACGCTCAGTGACGAGAAAGTTCGCCGCCGAGCGCTGTTGGCGAAGCTGCGCGCGCAGCCTTTGTTTCATTTTATCCAGCTCCTGCGGCGGAAAACTGGGTTTGAGGAGCACGTCCACGAACAGGGCGAACCAGGAATCGAAATTATCGCTCAACCCCGAGGCGCTAAGCACGACCTGGGAGGAGCCGAAGGAGCCGCCGGCCCCGAGTGTCGCGCCCAGGCGATCGATTTCTTCTGCGATCTGTAGACTGGTTCGCGATTGCGTGCCCTCACGCAGCATTTGTGCCGTCGTGTTAGCCAGGCCGGTCATGCTCGGCGGCTCGAACAGAGCGCCTGCGCCATCAATGTAAAGCTGCACAAAAATCGAGGGCGTGCGGTGATCTTCCAGAATCAGCACCTTCAAACCATTCGCGAGTTTAGTTTCAACGGGTTTCGGTAACTTGACCCGCAGTACTTCCCGCGAGAGCGGCGCTTTGTTCTTGCGCTCGACCTTGCTAGCCGGCGTTTCAATCGACTCCTGCGCATTGAGCAGCGGCAGGCTCCGCCCCAGGAGAGCAACGAAAACAAGTAGACCGGCGACCCAGGCCGAATATCCCAAGAGGGCTTTCTTACGCATGATCTCTTGAATCTAACGATCCCCCGCTGCAGGTTGGATTGACGGTGACTTGGGCATAGTTGTGACGATGGTCCGCCGGGTGTCTTTCAAGTAGGCCCGGGCGACCCGCTGTAGATCTTTTTTGCTCACCTGGTCGTATTTTTGCTGCACTGCATTGATGAGCTGCGGATCGTTGTAATAGACAGTGTAGTGACCGAAAGCGTTGGCGCGCGCCCGGGTGCTGTAGCGTTGTTGGGCGCGGGCGCGGCGCAATTGCATTTGTACCTTACTTAGCTCCCAATCGGCGATCTCTTCGTTCTGCAATCGTTCTATATCTTGGTAAACCAGTTTCTCGAGGGCCGCTAAATCGGTCCCAGGCCGGGCCGTAATGGAGAACCAAAAAAGCGCGGGGCCGCGCCGCTCATCCGGACCGGCGGAAGCGCTGAGCGCCACTTCCTTGTCCTTGATTAGCTTCTGATAGAGGCGCGAGGATACGCCGCCGGACAGCACTTCCCCCAGCACTGAAAGCGCATACCAATCCGGGGTGTTGCCGGGCGGGATCTTGTAAACAATATCCAAGCGGGGAGCCTGGGCGAAGGTATCCTCGATGATTTTTCGTCGTTCGGTTTTCTGTTCCGGTTCGGCGACGTCGGGTGCGGGCGGCGCCGGCTGCGCCGGGATAGCTTCGAAGTATTTCTTGATCAAACCCAGGGCCACATCCGTCTGGAAGTCTCCTACCAACGACAGCACCGCATTATTGGGCGCATAGTAAATACGAAAAAAATCCGCGGCGTCTTGAACCGTGGCAGCATTCAGATCCGCCATCGAACCGATCACCGAATGTCGGTAGGCAAAATTGTCGTAAGCAGTCTCGATCACCGCCTCGTAAGTTTTTCCATAGGGGCGGTTGTCGAAAGTCTGTCGGCGCTCCTCTTGCACCGTTTGCCGCTGATTATCCAAGTTGGCCTGCGTAATGTTCAGCGCGCGCATCCGGTCGGCCTCGAGAAAAATCCCGAGCTCCAGCTGGTTCGCCGGTAAGGTCTCAAAGTAGTTGGTCCGGTCGGCGTTGGTCGTGCCATTGGCGCTGCCACCATTGTTTTGCACCAAGATAAAATGCTCTCCCTTGCCGACGTTCTCAGAGCCCTGAAACATCATATGCTCGAACAAGTGGGCAAAGCCGGTCCGTCCCGGCCGTTCGTCCCGCGACCCGACATTGTAAGTGACGCAGATGGAATAGGTCGGCGCGCTACGATCCTCGACGAGGATGACCCGGAGACCGTTGTTCAGTCTGAATTCTTTGAAGGCAACGTCAAAAGATCGGGGCGACTGATCGGATGTCTGTGGCGACCCCGATTCCGCGCTCTGCAACCGAGCCGCCGGAATTATCGCCAGCAGGACGATTAATCCCGCCACGAAAGACTTTGCTTTTTGCCATCTGGATCGCTGCATAGATATCTTTAAACAGGTTACGGACAAAGTTTTCTAGCAACCCAATGGAATGATTTCAACTACCGTTAATCGATGGGCATGATAACACAATATCGGCAAGCCGGCAGATGGGGCTATCACAAAGGCGGTTTGACCGTTGACTCCTGCACCACAACGGCATAAGGGAGAGACCAGCAAAAACAGTTGATGCCAGGGGAGGGATTGCATGCAAACTTCATGGGAAACCGTGACCGTAGATAACAGTCCGATGCGCCTTTACTTATGCCAACCGGAAGTTAACGGTGCGGTTCCGGCAGTGATTGTGATTCAAAACCAGGATGGCGTGGCCGAGTTTACCCAGGAGATGACCCGGCGGGTCGCCGAGGCGGGATACGTCGGAATCGCTCCCGACCTCTATCACCGGAACACACCCGAGATTAACGCTGATCATCAGAAACGCGCGGGCAGTCGTCGCGATGCCGGTGTCATCAAAGACGTCAATGCCGCAGTCGACTTTCTGCGCGGTTGCGCCACCACCGATATCAGCCGAGTGGGCATTGTAGGATTTTGCATGGGCGGTCGCGTGGCGTTTCTAATGGCGGCAGCCAATGCCACCTTTCGCGCCGCGGTGGATTTTTACGGCGGCGGCGTTTACAAGGCGTGGGGTGACGGTGCGGCGCCATCGGACCGCGCGGCGGAAATTCATTGTCCCATCCAGGGCCACTTCGGGGAGCTGGACAAGAACCCCCCGGCCGATGAAATGCGCACCCTTGATGCCGAACTGACGCGATTAGGCAAGCCCCATGAGTTCTATTTTTATCCCAATGCCGGCCACGCCTTTAACCGCAAGGGTTGGGATGGCTATCGGCCCGAGGCGGATGCTGCATCTTGGCCGCGTACCCTGGACTTTTTCAGGAAATATTTGCTGGATGTGGCGCCGAAGAAAGCCGCCGCCGCACGCTAAGATGCGAGCAAGAGCGATCCAGCCGAACTCCCGCTTCGTTCTAGTCCTAGCGTATGTTCTTGCGACTCTAGGAGCGGCTTGTGCCGCCAACGCGGCCGAGCCGAGGGTCTTGAACATCGGCTGGACCGGCGGTTCAAGTTGGACGTCACTACCGGACAGAATCGCCTCTGAAAGAGGGTTCTACGAAAAAGAAGGGCTCCGGGTCCGCTACATTCAGTTCCAGGGCACCAACTTGATGCTCAGTGCGTTGATGGCCAACGAGCTCGACTATGTCACCATCTTACCGTTTATCGCCGGGGCCGCCATCCGGGGCCTGCCGGTAAGAATCGTTGCAGCAACCACTAAGGCGAGCGGTTATGCCATCGTGGCTCGGCCGGAAATCGACGGCATCAAGGCGCTCAAAGGAAAACGGATCGCTATCAACAGTTTTGGCAGCTCGGCAGACTTTGCGATTTACCAAGTACTCGGCCGCAATGGATTGGATCCCAACAAAGACGTTACCCTGCAAGCGATCGCCGGCAGCCCCGACGCGCGTTTCGCCGCGCTGATCGGCGGCTCCGTCGAAGCCACCGTCGTCGGCAGCCCCTTCGAATATCGGGCAGAGCAGAAGGGGTTCAAAACCCTTTTGTCCGTCAAGGAAACCGCAGAATTCGTCCGCATTCCCATCACGGGCCTCAGCACCACCCTGCGCAAGATCGAAAAGGAACCCGAACAGATCGTCCGCATGCTCAGAGCGCTGCGGGGCGCGATTCTTTTTCTCCAAAGCCAACGCGAAATCGGCGTCGACTTGCTCGAAAAGCTCCTGCGACTCGACCGCGCCGCCGCGGAGCGCTTTTACACGATTTACCGCGAGCAATTCAATCCCGACCTCACGGTGCCGGACTCCGTCGCGGAAGAGTGGATTGCCGTGGGAACGTTTCGCGCCAAGGAGAAGCCGGTGGTCAAACCGCAGGCCGTCTACGATTGGGCTTTTGCGGAAAAAGCCAAAAGATAAAGCCAACGCGGGGATCACGCCTTACCCCCTTGATAACGCTTGGGAGTCAAAATAGGATCTACCGTACTTAGAATCAGGGAATCATGAACTCAGCCACGGGGAGCCCGTACCCAATCGAGATAGGTTCGCACGCATCTCCGACGGTCTCGCTAGCTTCGGCAGTTCGTCCCGAAGGAAAACCACGGTGCTCCAACGATTAGTATCTTTTCCATACCAACTATCCATAATTGTCCTGTTTCCTCTGTTGAGTGTCGCCTGGGGCATCGGCTGCTACTTCGCCAGTCGCCTTTCCGGCAGCGAACATCGCGCTCATAGGTATATGGTATACTTCGCGAAAATGAGCCTCCGGCTCGCGCGCCTTCAAACCAAGGTCGCCGGCTTGGAGCGTTTGGATCTCAATAAAACCTATGTTTTCATGCCCAACCACTCAAGCTTTCTCGATATTCTGCTGGTATTCGCCGCGGTTCCCCATAATTTCCGTTTTATCGTCAAGGAAGAATTTTTTTCGATCCCTCTGCTGGGCCTGACGGTCCAAAGCTCCGGACAGATTCCCCTGGACAGAAAGCATCCGAGAAAAGGTTTGCAAAGCCTCAAACGAGCGGCCGACCGGCTCAGGCAGGGCATATCGGTCGTGGTTTTTCCCGAAGGCACGCGAAGCCGTGACGGGAAAGTCCAAGAGTTCAAGACCACGCTCTTCGTGCTGCCCATTCGGACCCGAACTCCTGTTGTGCCGGTTCTAATCGAGGGCGCCTTCGAGGCGCTGCGACGCGGCAGCGTGCTGCTCAAACGCGGTCCGATGAAGGTGACCTTTCTCGAACCCATTCCCGCCGATGCCTTTTCCGATAGAGACCGTGCTCTGTATGCCGAAACGGTGCGCAAGAGTCTAGTCGGGGCCTGTCAAAAACCAATCCACGAAACGAAGGTGGCAAAAGAAGATAAGAATGAGCGAGCGCTTAGAGGTGCCGCTTCCCGGTTTTTTGGGGTCTTCTGATTTCGCGTCCACGATCATCAAGTTCTGCACCCGTTTGCCGGTAGTGCCAGGATCTCGTCAAAGTCGTGTTGAGCAGATGAAAATCCCTCTAAATCTCCCTTTACAAAGGGAGACTTTCTATTCCCCCTTGTCAAAAAGGGGGAAGGGGGATTTTTGGACAAACGTGAGTTGTGAGTCCAATTCAGTGAGGTGAAACTGACTTTGACGTTGCCCTGCGGTAGTGCTGCTCTTCTGGAAACAAGCGCCGTGAATGTGATACGGCAAATGCTGCGCCTCAAGATCAACCAGAGCCCAACCAAGGGGGGATTATGAAATCCGCAACACTGTTTTTCTCGTTGCTTATTCTGGTTACTCAAGGTTTCACGCCGGCCACCGCGGCGGCCCAGGATAGAATCCGTATCGGCGTACCGCTATTTCCGACCGTTTCGTTCCCGGTATTCATCGCCCAGGAGAGAGGCTTTTTCGAAAAAAATGGCTTGAAGGCCGAAATCATCCGAATCAACAGCGAGCCCACGACTTATCAGGCATTGATTTCGGGCGACATCGATGCCACTTCCGGAGCCCCCACCGGCCTGGTGCAATCCAACCTACAAGGCATCCCGGTGGTCTCACTCGGTAGCTGGGACAACCTGGTTTCTTACACCGTGGCAACGCGGGAGAAAATCGATGATCTATCCCAATTGAAGGGTAAAAAAATCGGCATCAATAGACTCGGTGGTAAATCATCGCTGGTCCTCCGTGTCATGCTGGAAGACGCCGGCCTCAACTCTATGAAAGACGTCACCTTGCTGCAGCTCGGCGGTTCCCAAGAACGATTGGCCGCCCTCATGAGAGGGGGGATTGACGCGGCGCCCGTGGATTTCGCCTTTGAGCCCAAGATGAAACAGCTGGGGTTTTTCCTCGTTACCGGCAAGAAGACTCCCTTCATGAACGGCCCCCTCACCGTGAAGGTTTCTTCTTTGCAATCGAACCGACCTAAAATGGTGCGCTTCGTCAAGTCCTATTTGGAAGCCACCCACTACATGACAACCAACAAAGAAGGATCCGTGGAAGTGTTGCGGCGCGCCATCGGCCTCGACGACAAAGAGACCCTGGACCACGCCTACGAGCAGATGCGCGCACGCGCGGATGTGGACTTGATTCCAGCGGACGCGGCCGTGGATAATCTAATCAAGATGATGACCTACATCGACAAACGGGCATCGTCCGTCGATAAGAGCAAGCTGGCGGATTACTCGATCTTAAAGGAATTGGGGCAAAGCAAGGCGGCAAAAAAATAGCACCCGGAGTGATGGCAATGCATTTCCGCACACCATCACTCCAATACTCCGGTACTCCATTATTCCAAACAATCCCATGAGCGAGATTCATTTCGTCGATACCACCCTGCGGGATGGACAGCAAAGCCTCTGGGCTCTCGGCATGAGAACGGGAGCCATGCTGCCCATCGCAGCGCAAATGGATCGGGTGGGTTTCGAATCCATGGAATTTTTCGTCTCGATCATGATCAAGAAGTACGTTCGCGAGCTTAAGGAAAATCCCTGGGTATGGCTGCGCGAAGGAACCAAGCGCTTTCACAGCACCCGGCTCAGAAACCACGGCGGCATGCACGGTTCGGGCGCTTTTGAAAAACTGCCCCATGCCGTGATGCGGCTGCTGATCGAACGTGTCGTTTCCTACGGCATCACCCTCACGCGGACATCGAATTGCTGGAACGATTTTCAAGCCATGGAAGGGGAGGTAGAGGAGCTTCGCGCCATCGGCATGGAGACGATTGTCAACTTGATTTATTCGGTCTCACCCTTTCACTCCGATGCCTATTATGCCGAAAAAGCCCGGGAGGCTGCCTCGATTAGACCCTATCGTATCTGTTTCAAAGACGTGGGCGGTCTGCTCACGCCGGAACGTGCCCGGACCTTGATTCCGGTCATTCTGCAAAACGCCGGCGACGTCCCGGTGGAGTATCATGCGCACTGCAACAACGGCCTGGCGGTACTGTGCTATCTGGAAGCGGTGAAACTCGGCATCACAACATTGCATACCGCGATTCCGCCCCTCGCCAACGGCTCTTCTCAACCTTCGATTCTCAACCTGGCAAAAAATCTCCGCGCTTTGGGGCACACTCCCGTCATCAATGAGCACGAGATCAGGCCCATCGAACAACATTTCATGGCCGTTGCCAAACGGGATGGACTTGCCATCGGCAAGCCATTCGCCTATGACGAGTCACAATATTCGCACCAGGTGCCGGGAGGAGTCATTTCCAATCTCCGCCATCAACTAAAGCTGGTGGGGAAGGAAGCCAAACTACAGCAGACCCTGGAGGACGCCGCCCGTGTGCGAGCGGACTTCGGTTACCCGATCATGGTAACGCCGCTCTCCCAGTTCGTCGTCAGCCAGGCGGCCATTAACGTGATCGTCGGCGAACGCTACAAGGAAGTCACGGACCAGGTCATCCAGTACGCGCTGGGGCTTTGGGGCAAAGACGCTCCCGCGCTCATGGATCCGGCGGTGAAGGACAAGATTCTGAGCCGCAGCCGAGCCAAAGATTGGCAAAGTTGGGAGCCACCCCAACCTTCGCTTGCAGAGATTCGAAAAAAATTCGGCGGTGTCTCGGTTTCCGACGAGGAGCTGTTGCTCCGGGTCTATGCGGGTGAGGACGCGGTGAAAGCCATGAACGCCGCCGGAGCGCCCCGGGAACACTTAAACGGGACCCAGCCGCTGATGCGCTTGATCGAGGAGCTGAGCAAAAAGCGGGACTGCAACCGGATCTTTATAAGTCGCCCCGGCCTTTCGCTTGCTCTGGGCAAGCACCACTGATGGTTCAAACCGTTCAAGCGGTTCCAGTCGTTCAAGTCGCACTTTATCGAATTGAACGTATGGAAGTTTGAAACACGCAAATCTCCCCTGGCTCCTCTTTTTCAAACAGGGGGTAGTCCATCGGGCCATAAGAAACTAGGGGCATAGAAGAAATGTCCCCCTTTTTCAAAGGGGGATGAAGGGGGATTTGAAGTTGCCCGTATCAACGTGGAGGGATGGCCACCGTTTGCGGTTTGCTTGTCGAAACAATGAACTCAATTGCGACACTGTGTCTTACGGAGAGAAGTTATGAGCTATGAGGGTCTTCGTGACTGGCTGGTTCAGGTCGATGCCATGGGCGAGCTCAGAACCCTCGAAGGCATCGACTGGAACCTCGAAATGGGCGCCGTGGTCGATGTGTTATATCGCGAGCACCCGCCCTATCCGCCCGCCCTGGTTTTCGACAAGATCAAGGAGCATGCGACCGGATTCCGGACGCTGTTCGGACACTTCGCCTCGCCCAAGCGCATCGCGTTGACCCTCGGCATCAGCCGCGAATTCAGTCACGTGCTGGAATTTGTCAGAGCCTATCATGAAAAGATGAAGCGCTGCGTGCCGATTCCGATGCAAGAAGTGCAAACCGGAGCGGCTCAACAAAACATCCGGGAGGGGAATCGGGTCAACCTCTTCGATTTTCCCGCGCCACTGCTCCACGAAAAAGATGGCGGCCGCTACATCGGCACGGGTCATTTGGTCATCACTAAAGACCCTGACTCCGGCTGGATCAATGTCGGCACCTACCGCATCATGCTGCACGATCAAGCTACCGCCGGGATTTACATCGGTCCGGGAAAACACGCCAGCTTCCACCGCCAGAAATATTTCGAGCGAGGCGCTGCCCTGCCCGTGAACGTCGTGCTTGGCAGCGATCCGCTGGTTTGGTTTGCCGCCGCTTGCCCAGTCCCCGCCGGGCTGAGCGAATTCGATTATGCGGGCGGCCTCAAGGGAGCGCCGGTCACAGTCATCAAGAGCGACATTACCGGACTGCCCTACCCTGCGGATGCTGAAATCGTCCTGGAGGGAGAGATCAGACCCAATGAGGTGAGAGATGAAGGGCCCTTTGGCGAGTGGCCGGGCTATTACGCCAGCGCCCGGCGACCCGAACCCTTCATCCGCGTTCGGCGGATTCTTTATCGGAACGATCCGATCCTTTCCAGCTCGAATCCGGCGCGGCCTCCGCATACCGGGACTTTGCTGCGCTCGATCACGCGCTCGGCGCACGTTTGGGAAGATCTGGAAAGGGCCGGGGTGCCGGACGTCAAAGGGGTCTGGTCCCATGAGCCAGGTCCGAGACAGTTTACCGTGGTAACTATCAAACAGCGCTATCCTGGGCATGCCAAGCAGGCCGGAGTCGTGGCCGCGCAGTGTTTCTCGGGAGGCTATCAAAACCGCTTTACCGTGGTGGTCGACGACGATATCGATCCAACCCGAATCGATGACGTGGTTTGGGCCTTGTCGACTCGCTGCGATCCCGAAACCGATATCGATATCATGCGGCGATGTTGGTCAAGCTCTCTCGATCCGATGATCCCGCCGGGTTCAGCGGCGCTGATGAATTCCCGCGCCGTTATCGACGCCTGCCGGCCCTATGAATGGATGAAGGACTTTCCCGAGGTTGCCGAGACCAGTGCCGAGCTGAGAAAAACCGTTCTGGAAAAGTTCGGTCGATCCTTCTTCGGGCTTCGGTAAGAAGCGGTCTTGGTTCCTTCTGGGAATCTGAAAAAAGATGACTCCCGCAAAGCATGCCCTGAGTAACGCCGAAGGGACGCAAAGGCCGCCAAGAGCAAAAAATTCGAAGCACGAAATCCCTGCCCCAAGCAGGCGGGCAAAATTCGAAACGATTTGAAATGACTAAAATAAGGCAAATTCCAAACGGGCTTCCCGCGGATTCGGTGTTTTGGATTTTGCCGATTTGAGATTTATTTGTCTCGGAGTTTGTTTCGGATTTCGATATTCGGATTTCGGATTTCTTTCGTTGGTTGCTTGGCGCGATAAAAGTTTCTGTCACCTCAGTTCGGAGCATAAAATGTTAGGGATAAACCCTCAAACTGCGGAGTGTAAGTGCATAAGAATCCAATTTGTGGTTGACAGTAGCTTTTGAATAGAACTAATCAATGATTGACGGAAGCGAGCGCAGCCGTGTCCGAACGGCGCAGTAAGGAGGACCCGAATGGCATCGGCAAATTGGCGGGGAACCGTCGGAGTCGTTAAGCCCACCTACGAGTCGGGCTCGCTAGTCGAATTCATTCGCTTGCTGCCGGAAGGCGTCGGCGTAATTCCCGTTTACGCGGGAATCAAACAGCACACCGAGCGCGGCTACCTCGACGCCCTGGAGACTTATCACGAGCGCGTCGCCGAGCTTGCCGGCATCGGCGTCGACCTCATGCATCCCGAAGGCGGGCCGCCGTTCATGGTGCGGGGTTACAAAAGCGAGCAGGAGATCGTCGGACAATGGGAAGAGAAATACAAAATGCCGATCTTCACGTCCGGCATGACCCAGGCGGCGGCGCTCCGCGCTCTGGGCATCAAGAAGTTCGTCGGCTGCACCTACTTTCGGGACAAGAAGCTCAACGATCTTTTTACGCGCTATTTTACCGACGCCGGTTTCGAGGTGCTGGCGATGGAAGGGATGGACACCTCGCCCGGAGAAGCGAAGAACCTGTCAGGAGAAGCGATCTACCATCACCTCAAACGATCGTTTCTCAAATATCCGAACGCTCAGGGCATTTATCTGCTGGGGTCCGGTGCCTGGCGCGTGATCGACGTGGTGGCGGCGGAGGAGGATACTGGAGTGCCGGTGGTCCATCCGGTCGCCGCGCGGGTCTGGTACGTGCAGAAACAGCTCCGGGTTCGCCAGCCGCTTCAGGGCTTCGGCCGGCTACTGATGGAGCTGCCCTGAGGGTGTTCAAG
>DAIRFP010000030.1:14647-23234 GCA_036794995.1 Thermodesulfobacteriota bacterium
AGCCGCTTCAGGGCTTCGGCCGGCTACTGATGGAGCTGCCCTGAGGGTGTTCAAGGTTCCAGGTTCAACGTTGCAAGTCCTTTCGAACTTTGAACCTTGAAACGCTAGTCCTTCCATCGTCTCGGCCGCAGCACCCGCCCCGGGTAAGCTCCCGTGGCCGCGCCGTTCTCGATGACGACTTCGCCGTTTACCACCGTGTGGTAGACTCCCGTCGCTCGTTGGATCATGCGGGTCTCGTTGCCGGGTAGATCTTGCACGTACTCCGGCTCCAGGGTGTTGATGGTCGCCGGATCGAAAATCGCCAGATCAGCCGCGAAGCCGGGCCGAACCAAACCGCGATCGCCGAGTCCAAACAGCGAAGCGACACGGAAGGTCAACTTCGAAACCGCCTCTTCGAGCTTCATGATACCGTAGTCCCTCACCCAGCGTCCCAGGAATGCCGTGCAGTAGCCGAACCTGGCGTCATAGCCCATGTGAGCGCCGGCATCGGACTGGCCGACGATAACAGACGGGTGCTTGAGGATCTCGCACACCGCCTTAGGATCTCCCTGAGTGGTAATGTGGACGAAACGGGTTTCGAGATCCTCCTCCAACGCGAGATCCAGGAAGACATCCAAGCCGTCCTTGCCCTGGCTCTCGGCGACGTCTTGAACAGTACGTCGTTCGAGGGATTTATTCTTGGGCAATTTTACTTTATCGATAAAGATAACGTCCCAGCGCCTGGGAAAAGTTGACGGCGATTGATCTTCGATGGCTTCTTGGCGGAGCTTTTTCCTGACCTCCGGATCGGCAAACATCTCTCGTCTCGCCGGCACGGGACTAAACATCGCCGCCCGCCAGGTTGGGAATTCATCGAAGCATTGGGCATCGAGCAGGGTGTAACGGTTCTCGAAGGGTTTGGCCTGGGTCATAGCGTAGATCGGCAACCCTTCTTCCTTGAAGACGCGCTCCGTGTTGATTAACATCTCCTGCCAAAAGTTAGGTCGACTCCAGCTGTGGCTGATGCTCTGCCACAAAACCGGCCGGCCGGTGCGCCGCGCCAAATCCGCGGCGTAGCTGATCCGCCCCCGCGCGTCGGCTCCGCCTCCGCTCAATTGCACGACTCCGGCGTTCATCTCACCGAGAACGTCCAACAGCGCCCCCAACTCTTCCTGGGAAGCCAGGCGGCTCGCCACCGGTTTCTTATCTTCTCGCATGTGGCGCGGATTCTGGTTGGTGGAAAAGCCCACGGCGCCGGCCTCCATTCCCTGCCGTACCAGACGGCGCATCTGCTCAATCTCCTCCGGCGTCGCTTCACGCTCCACAGCCTCTTCTCCCATAACGTAGTGCCGCACCGCGATGTGACCGACCAGAGCGGCCACGTTGATGCCGAGGCGCGTTCCGAGGGCGTCGAGATATTCCTTGGTCGAAGTCCATTTCCATTGGATGCCTTCTTCGAGCACGCGACGGCTGATGGCTTCGACGCGGACAAAACTTTTGATCACCGCCTCCCGATCTTCTGGCTTCGCCGGGGCGAGGCTCAAGCCACAGTTACCGACCACCACCGAAGTGACGCCGTGAAAGCAGGACGAGGTGCCCAGGGGATCCCAAAACAACTGGGCGTCGAGATGCGTGTGCGGGTCAATAAAGCCTGGCGCCAAAGCCAGGCCATCGAGGTTGAGTGTCTTATTGGCGCTGCCGGTTATCCGTCCGATCTCAACGATCTCCCCACCCGCGACGCCGACATCGCCGTTAAAGCTTGGCATACCCGAACCGTCATAAATCCTGCCATTCTTGAGCACGAGGTCATACATTGCACTCTCCTTTCATCCACGCCATACACGCTACGTTGATCCGAACTTAATGGAAGTGACCACACGGGGTCAAGCGAGACGGTTCGAAGCACGCTGTCTCGCCCCGATACCGCGCTACTCGCGTAAGAAGATTTGCGCTTTGCGCCAACGGCACCGTATCGGGCAAGCAGTATTGGCGACGGTTTTAAACACGAGTCTTTCAACCGTAGGTCAATGGGGAGATCGGCGCCAAGCAGCCAAGCGGGCCGTCTTTGAAGCTTCTTGACCTCCTCGACCGTAAGGGATTGGAAGCGCTTATCTAGTAACACCCGGCTTTTGGTTTGGCGCTGCTAACTCGGAGAGAGTCCTTTCGAAGACATCGGAGAATATCGACGGTTTGCGCTCCTTCTCTTGGCAATAAATAATGCGCGCTCGTTAGCGCCGAAACACTTTGTCCAGCTAGTCGACAGCGTTTTCCTGGTTCCAGACATCACGAGCCATAGACTACTTCCCCGCCCTTCGCGAGTTCCACCACTCCGATTTCTCCTTTCTCCCATTCTTCAGGAGTCAGGGCTATAGCCTCTATCGGTTCAAAGACATAATAGATTGCGTCCGACAGTATTTCCGTCCGTTCCCAGTAACCCTTGTCGGCAAAGTCTTTTGATATAACAACGACGTCTATGTCACTCCCCTCCCTATTTGCCCCTGTAGCATAGGAACCGAAAAGGATAAGTTTGTCGACCCGGATACGTTGGGATTCAATGGCCTTGCGAAAACGGGACAAAACTTCTAAAGCTGCCTTTTTATCCAATCTAGGGTCTCCTTTCCTTTAGCAAGAATCTCTTTGACGATTTCCTGAGTGAAGTCTTTTTGGAGCTTGCTGATTTCTTCCGGATAGCGGGTTGCGACGCTGGCTTCGTTCAGTTTCACTATGAACCTGGCGATGGGCTCCGGTGGTTTCATGCTAACTTTGTTCAGCAAGTAAATCAGATTATGAACTCTCGGAGGATCCTGACTCAGCTTTTTTCGGTAGAGCCCTTTAAGAGCCTTTTCGATGGAGAGGTGGCACAGGAACACCGCATAGAAATATCGCCCACCTCCGAACATGTGATCGGCACTGTCCATGTCGTAATCGGCTTGTCTCAGCCATTCCTCAGGCGGTTGCGCCATAACAGCTCAAAAGTTTAACGGTCTCAGTGCTTCTTTCAGCGACGGATTTTATCACCTTCAAGAACAACTTTCGACTATCTATAATGTCTGGTCGCACCTGTAGGCTGCGCGGCGTAATGCGAAAACCCTGGAACGTCCGGAACGATTAGCTTTTGCCTGATGCCCAAGAGAATTCCCGAAAACCTGGAACTGTCAATGACGGGGTGTGGTCACTAAACGTTAAACCTTCGAACTTTGAACTGCCGTGCGGCATCTCATGCTTCTTGTCAATTGCTGCATACTCTCCGCGGAATTCCTCCCGGTTAGATCACTCATTCCCTTATTCAAGCCAAACTCTACTGCATTTCCTTGAACGTTGAACCTTTGAATTTTGAACTGCCGCAACGCTGGATGGGTTGCACTCAGCACACGCTGGTACTAGATTCGCATTGATCCATCAACCTAATGAGGAGACGTAAATGGAACTCGCTCTTTACTATGCCCCCAATACCTGCGCGCTCGCGCCCTATGTCACCTTGACCGAAGCGGGCGCCGACTTCGAGGCCCGCCCGCTCAATTTCCGCAAGCGGCAGAATTTCTCGCCCGAGTACCTGAAGATCAACCCCAAGCACAAGGTGCCTGCACTGGTGGTCGACGGCAAGATACTGACCGAGAACGTCGCCATCCATCAATGGGTCCATCGGACCTTCCCCGCCGCCAAGATCCTGCCCAGCGATCCCTGGGACCAGCTGCAGGCGATCTCGCTCCATGCCTGGTGTGCCAGCGGCATCCACCCCTATCTGAGCCGGATCAACAACCCGCCCAAAGTTTGCGACGTGCCGGGCGCGTCCGACAGCGTGGTCAAATTCGCTACGGAGTTTTTGTTCGAGGCCTTCAAAATCGGCGACGATTTGCTGGCCGGACGTGAGTATTTCTTCGACCATTTCACCGCCCCGGACGCGCATTTCTTCTGGTGTTGCCGCCGCGCCACCCAGTTGGAGGTGGATATCTCAGGCTTCCCCAACGTGTCGGCGCATTTCAAGCGCATGCACGAGCGCCCAAGCGTCAAGAAGCTGCTCGCCTTCGAGAAGGAAGTGAATGAAGGGTTCGCCAAGACAGCCTAGGCAAACCTCTTCAGTATTACTTTGAACGTTGAACCTTTGAACCTTGAACAGCCGTAACGGCTTGAACGGACCCCGGACTAGATCCGGGGGATTGAACGGCTTGAACAGATTGCAGAATGTGGAGCGAAGACTCGGACCAGCTGGTTTGATTATTCCAATCCTTCGAACATGGAAGCGTCGAGTAGTCTCGCTCCGTAAATAACTCTCAGGACATACACAGTCCTTCTTGCTACCCGAAAAACAGTTCGGTAGTCACCATAAACCATATGCCGGTAGCGTGTTCCCAGGATTCCGTTCTCAGGAATCAAGGCGCATCGATTGGGAAAGATTTCCAGCGTTTCGATTTGCTCCTCTAGCCGGCTAATAAACTTATCCGCCGCTTCAGGACTATCCTGCGCGATAAAACTCCAGGCTTGGTCGATATCATTTTCCGCGGCACGAGTGATGCTAACGCGAAATTTTGCGGGCATTTTTGAATTCTTTAAGAAAAGATCGCATGGACCGTGTGCGTCCGGCGGCGACGTCTTCCTCGGCCTGGATCAGAAGCCGCATCATATTGCTCGCTCTTAAGTGTTTTTCATAGGTTTTGGTGTCCATCAAAACCGCATCGGCTTTGCCATTCACCGTGAGCACCACGGGTCGCTGAGTGCGATGAACGTGGTTCAGAATCTCTTTGGTCTTACGCTTCAGGTCGGTGACCGATCGGATATCTTCAGACGGATTCATTGACATAAACCTTCCCCCTTATCAGGCCGCCAATATAGCACTAAAAATAGCACCAAATTAGATGCTCGACAAGGCATTTAAATGAGTAGCGCGAAGCGGTCGCGCAACACGGCTAGATTGCCGACTCCGACTAGCAAGATGTTGGCCGGAGGATCTTTTGTTTCCTCAAGATAACGCGCCTCCACCACTTTCCGGAAGAAAAGTAGTCCGTCCCCTTTACCCTTCCCGCCTCTTTGAACAAAAAATACTGCGCGCTCGTCAACGTCGAAACACTTTATCCAGCTAGTGAAGAACGTCCCGAGCCCCGTCCCCCGTGTTTGGATTGAACGAGCACGAGCCGCCGGCGCGATTCGATGCGCCCTTTCATAAGCCCGATTTGAGATAGCCCTTTTCCAGATAGAACCGCTTGGCGCCCGGATGGAGCGGCACGTCGTACGGCGCCTCCTGATCGTTGGCGCAAAGCTGCGCCATATTCAGCGGCTTGAAGTTATCCGTCGGCATGAGCGCTTTGCGCATTTCGATCGCTTCGCAAAGAGCGTAAGCGACATCCTCCGGCATGGCGGCGTTGACTACCATGGGCCAGCCGCTGAAATCCACTGTGGGCACGTCCGAGGGCAGCGCGGAAAACCGGGATTTGGGCAAAACTGACGCGCGATAGCCTATGGCGGTCAATTTTTTTAGAATGTTTCCCTCCACCGGTAGGTAGCGAAACCCGGCATCGATGGCGGTCTGCCCCCAGCTCTTTATTCCCTCGTCGAACACCGCATTGATCGTTCCCTTCTCGAGGGCCTCGCGCCGGTCGGGGTGGCTCGGCCGCGTAACCGACTGGATCTTCCCGCCCCAGCGCCGCAAGTCCGCGAAGGTAAATCCCGCGGCTTTCATGACCGCGCTCACCGTGAACATCGTCGGGCTGTACCTGACCCACGCCTTGGAGATGGTTCCGGTCGAGACTCGGAGCGGGATGCGCTCCTTTCGGATCTGAGCTAGCGAGGTGATCCCGGTAGACTCGTGGACGGCAAACGCCATGACGTCGTACGAAGGAAATACCGCGATGGTCCTGATCGGCTGCCGCTTGGAGAATAACCCTTTGCCCCTGAAGGCCATGGTTGCGGCGACTGAAGGATTTATCCAGCCGAGCGAGAGCTTGCCCCGGCTGACCGCCTGGAGCTCTCGAAATCCATCCGCCGCAAACGAGAAAGAAACCCCTTTTTCACGCGTCGCAGCAAGCGCCAGCGTCAGCGAATAGCCGACGCGCGATTCCGTTTGAATCGCCTGTTCGGCCGCGCGTTCCGTTTGAAAAGAGAGAGAGGTGTCGTACAGAGCGGCGGCCAATTCCAGCAGTCCCCTGGTGCGCTGGATCTCCGCGCTGTAGCGGTGCTTCACGGTGTTCATCTTGATCTCCTGTGCAAAAAGTCCCGGCAAGTCGATTCTAGTTCGCCGTATGCCGCACTGAAATGTATCCCGAATCCCCGGCCACGAGTGATGGATATAACTTCGGATAAAGGCAAGGCAGGCGTCGTGCCTCGACTCTGCGAGGGGATCATTCAAACCGCAAAGCGCAAAATTCTTTTCACGGCTCGTAAATCAAAAGGTCGACCGGCTTTCCTCCAACCGGCATGTCGGGACAGGCGCTGAAGGCGACGAGCAGATCCATCTCTGCTCTAAGATCCACGTAGCTGCCCGGTTTGGGTCGCACCGTCGTATGGTCCATGCGGCCGGTCACGCCGTCGATTTTCATGTGCTGATTGAGGTTGAAGGGACTGGGGATGTCTTCCGGAGCGATGCCGTACGGCGCCAAAGCCCGCGAAAGATTTTCGTAGCAGCCATGATCCGGAATCTCTTCGTCCTTATAATCTCGGTTGTAATAGTCTCTCAGCTTCCCCTCTTTTTTGGCTAGTTGAAAGCGGTAGCCGCTGCACATGCCTTTCTGCAGATCGTGAGTTCCCTCGAGGTTGGTGTTCTCGACGATCGTCATCATGTGCTGGTTATTGCGCCCCATCAGCTTGTCGCCGGTCGTGATGAAGATTTTCATGTTATAGACTTTGGTGCGTGCCTGGTCGAAGCGCTCTTTAAGGTTGTCCAGCCTCATGCACACGAAATCGACCGTGGTCGTCGCTAGGATCCGAATCACCTGCCCATTTTTTAATTCTCCGGCCCAGCCGGAATTATAAGGTACGTGAGCCTCTTTCACTTTTTTCATCAGGCTATTTCCTCTCTACGTGCAATGAATAAAAATTGGAACGTATTCGATCACAATCTGATCTGTCAAGTTGAATCAAGACCGGAAATGAATATGGCTATCGTTAAACTTTTCGACGTTTGCGAATTCTCGAACAGTTCCCGTCCGAGTTCTAGTTGTTATAAACGTTTTGAACAGAGCGCAGCGGTTGAGCGGCTGGAACGATTGGACGGGCTTTCGGTTTTCATGAGAGCCTTGGTTTCAACGCGAAAACCCTGCTCCTAAGCTCTTAAATCGCGCCAATTTTGCGCCTTTCCTTTCCCAAATCAATGTTGTGCTGGTCCGACCCGCCGGAGATCCGGCAAATAGATTGTCATGATCGTTATGCCTGACCACATTTCATCCCCATTTCCACTTATAAAACTTCCGAACAAATAAACTTGTTTAGCGCTTTTGGTTACGAGTAGCTGGTCAATAATGATTTCGACTTGCCGGAAGAGAAATTAGCGCCGCGTAGCTCGACTTACATCCTGAAAAAATGGCAACCCGACCCGTTGCCACTTTTTTAATTTAAAAACTACCAGCGATTGCGTCCGCCGCCGCTTCTGTTTCCTCGATCTCCACCGCCACCATCGCGCCTTTCCATCGGCTTGGCCTCGTTAACCGTGAGCGTTCGCCCTCCAAGTTCAGTGCCGTTCAGTGCCTGGATGGCTTTTTGCGCCTCGCCTCCTGAACTCATCTCCACGAAGCCAAAGCCACGTGACTGACCGGTAAATTTATCTGCGATCACCCTGGCTGATTCTACGGTACCGTGTGCCGCAAATATTTCCTGCAGCTGCCCTTCGGTTACGGAATAGGGCAGCCCGCCTACATACAATTTACTTCCCATGTTCTCCTCCTATGAGAGAAAGTTAATGTCTTTCACCCTGAGAAGCTGCCAGCTTATAAGGAGCAGAGCATGGACAAAAAAGGCCGGAACCACGTTCTGGTCGGTGTTCCCTTTAGGCATCGTTTCGCAAGGAGAGACTAACGGGGCCTTCAAACTTTGGCGTCTCCCATTTCAGAAGCCCTCATACTGAAAAAGGACGGAGTCAAAGTCTATCGTTGCCTTATCCTCCGTGTCAACCTACTCTGGCTGACCGGTCCGACAGCATCAAGAGTCGAACTCCCAACGCCGCCTTTGATCTTTTCTTTAGTACGGCCACAATGTCTGCTGTGCTATGATGCGCCCGTTCTTATCGGAAAGACAGCTGTTGGAAAATTTTCCTGAGGCCGACGGTGTCTACATCGGCGGCGGCAGCTGGCTCACGCTGCCGGTGATTACCACGCTTGAGGAAGAATTCGGCAAACCTGTGATTACCAATCAGGTCGCCACGGTTTGGCACTTGCTTAATCTTTTGCAGTGCTGGAAGCCGATCGCCGGGCATGGCCGGTTGATGCAGAGTCATGGACCCAACGAAGCATAATGGATGGAGAAGACGATGAAAATCATGGTGGTAATGGGGGAATACCCCGCGGAGGAAAGAGAGCGGCGCCGGCAGGCGGTGCTGAAATGCGCTTCGCCGGGAACAGAGATCGGCTTCGGCGTTATCAAAGCGACTTTCTTCGTGCGCGCCAACGCCCAGACCAATGCGCTT
>DAIRFP010000030.1:23244-33607 GCA_036794995.1 Thermodesulfobacteriota bacterium
GGCAGAAAGTGCTCAAAAGGCCGAAGTCGAAGGCTACGATGCCGTGGTCCCCTTCGGCACCTTGGACGCCGGGGTCGAGCTCGCCAGAAATCTGGTTCGCATCCCAGTGGTGGGCGCGGCCAATCGGTGATGCATCTGGGCGTCCAGCTCAGTAACCGGCTGGGGATCGTCGCCTACGAAAAGAGCAGCATTCCCTTCATACGCAAGAACCTGCACACGTGGCGGGTGCTCGATTCCGTTGTCGGCATCGAGGCGATTGAAATTCCCTTGCTGGACAGCACCCAGAACCGCACCGCGATGCGCCAGCGGTTCCTGGAGGCGTCGAAAAAAATGATCGACAATGACGACGCCGAGATCATTGTTCCCATGGGAGTCACCATGGTCCCGGTGCAATATTCACCCGCGGAATTCGCTAAAGAACTCGGCGTTCCCGTCCTCGATGCCCTCGCCACCAGCATTCAGACCGCCGAGATGATGGTGCGGACGGGGGTCACCCACAGCACCCGGACATATTCCCGGCGGTCATCCTGAGGGAACCCAGTCGACAAGTCACCGCACTTTCAATCTCAGCGGGTTTGATTCGCCATAGCTTGCTGCGTAAGGGCGCTTGTTAGGTCTGTCAATGTCCATCACTCCCGCATGTTTTTAGCGGGAATCCAGGCGAAGCTCGGACTAGACCCCCGACCCATTCGACTTGGCTCAGGGTCGTGGTGAGCATAGTCGAACCACGATAAAAACATTCGGGGTGACGAATTCGGTCACGTCATAATGGTCTATCGATAACCATCAGCTTGCTGCGGGTGGTTCAACGAGACGAATCCTGCTGTTCAATTTTCTTTTTGATGAGGCGTTTTACCAGCTCAACGTTGGCTCTCGGGGTGAGCCGTGCCCGCTCCACCAACATGATCCACGCCGATCCCAAGTCGACCCCTTTTATTCTGAGTTGGGTCAGGGATTTATTTTTGATTTCGCTTTCAACCACGAAGCGGGGTAAGACGGTTAGCCCCAAGCCTGCCTTAGCGGCTTCTTTTCTTCCGTGCAGGGTGCTGATCTGCAGGGCAGCGGAAGATTGCGGCATACCGCTTTGTTGGCAAATCTCGTCGATCATGTCTGCGTTTCGGTTGCCTCTGACACCGGCGATGAACGGCAGCTGAGCTATCTGCTTGGGCAAGATTACTTTCTGCTTTGCCAATCTATGCTTGGAGAAGGTGACCAGGCACAACGGCTCTGCTTTCAAAGACTCAACTTTAAATCCCTTTGGCCGGCGATCCGACAAAATCACGGCGAAGTCGATCTTGCCTTCTTGCAGTAACTCATAGGTAAGCGCTCTAGGTTGAGTGACGAGCTGGATCTTCAAGCCCGGATATTCCTTTAGGATGCTTCGGACAATTCTCGGCAGCAGGAACGCGCCAACTGCCCGGGTGGCACCGATTTTCACCTCCCCCATGTCGCCGGCACTCAACCGCCGCAGATCAGCCGTCAACCTATCCGTTCTTGAAAGAACTTCCCTGGCATATTGCAAAAACACCTCCCCACCTTCCGTCAACTTCAAAGGCCGCTGGGAGCGGTCCACCAGCTTTAATCCGATCTGTTCTTCGAGTTTGGCGATCTGAGTGCTGGTGGCCGATTGCGATTTGTGCAGCTTGCCGCTCGCCAGACTGAAACTTTTGCAGTCGGACAACATCGTGAAAGTGCGCAACAAATCGGTGAGCATGTCCATCGCGAAATCGAATAATAATATCAAAAAAATGTGATTGACAAACGAAACCTGCTTGAAGATACTCCCTCTGCTTGGAGAATATCACAAACGCGCGCCACTAAATTCTGAAAGTCAGATTCATTCAATGGGGAAAGAGGACACCTTATGAAAGCGATCCGTCTTGCTTCCGCTCTGTTTTTCTTCGCGGTGTTCTCGGATGCCGGCGCGCAAGAAAAAAAATTGCAGCGCTTGAATTTTTCCTACCCTTCGTTGACCAAGACTCGTGTTGCGCTATGGATTGGAAAAGACGACGGAATCTTTGAAAAGTATGGTCTCGATGTCAGTCTGGTCGTGATTCGCTCGGGCATCACCTCCGTGAGCGCCCTCGTGAACGGAGAGATCGACGTTCTCGGCGGTCCGGCATCCACCTCGATCTTAGCGGCAGAGAGTGGGTTGCCGGTGGTCATCATAGGCACATTCGGACCCGCCTCAAGAAAGCTCGTCGTACCGGAGCGCATTCGGTCGGTCGAAGAGCTTAAAGGAAAAACCATTGGGGTGAGCAATTTTGGGACGATCATTGATTACTCGGTACGCCGGGCGCTCCCCAAATTGGGTCTGACGCCAGGCAAAGACGTGAATGTTATTCCTACAGGTCTCAGCCAGCCCGTGCAAAGGATGATGCTCATGTTTCAAGGCAAAATCGACGCCACGCTCGCCAGTGAAGATGAAATCTACGCCATCGAAGCTATGGGGCATAAAGTGAGAATATTGGCCGAGCTGCGCGATTTGGGAATCCACACGACGATCAGCGACCTTTCAACGACGCGGGATTTTCTCAAGAATCGTCGCGCTGTGGTGAAGTCATTCTTAATGGGTTTGAGCGAGGCCGTTGCGGTTGCGAAAAAAAACAAGGAGGTGGCTCTGAAAGCTTTCCGCAGACACATGAAGGCGGATGATCCGAAGCTGCTTGACCTCATGTATAAAGACTACATCGTAGACGCTGCTCCGGTGATTCCCTATCCTCTGGTAGAGGCCATCAAGACGGACATTGAAATTCTAAGCGCTACTCGTCCCGGGTTCAAAGATAAGAAGCCAACCGATTTCACAGATATCACGGTTCTTAAAGAGTTGGAGAGCGAGGGGTTTTTCGCCAGGTTGAGCCGGTAAATCAGCTTCAGAAACTGCGTTGTCGATCTGCGTGAAAACCCCAAGGACAATTTCATGGCCAAATTACGTTTAAGTTTCGCCGTCGAACGAAGTGAACGAACCCTGCCGCTCATCGACGGCACCATTCGGCCAGAGGGCATCGAGTTGGTACCGATCGTCGCCGATCCCTCGGAAATCTTCTGGCGCCAGCTGAAGTTCAACGAGTTCGATATTTCAGCGCTGTCCTTTTCATCTTATATGATAGCCAAATCGCAAGGGTCAAAGCTGATTGCGATTCCGGTTTTTCCAGCCCGGCGCTTCATGCATACGCAGCTCTTCACCCACACGGACTCCGGAGTCAAAACGCCCGGAGATCTGATCGGCAAGCGAATCGGCGTCGGCGAATATCAACAGACCGCCGCGCTTTGGACCCGCAGAGTCTTGGAGCAAGACTTCGGCGTGTCTCAGTATAAGGTTCATTGGTACATGGAGAGAACCGAGGAGCTGAGTCACGGCGGAGCCACCGGTTTTACCCCGCCCAAAGGGATTTCCTTTCACCGCATCCCGCCCGACAAGAGCCTGGCATCTATGCTCGTCAATCACGAGCTCGATGCGGCACCGATACACCGAGCGCTACAGAAGGGGAGTAATATGATCGACCGCTCGACACAGAATCGCGGCACCGGCGGCGATTGGAGCAAGATCAAGCCGCTCTTCCCGGATGTGATCGCGGAAGGCGAGAGATTCGTCAAGCAGCATGGTTATGTGCCGGCCAGTCACACCTACGTTATTCGCGGCGATGTGCATGAAAAATATCCCTGGGTCGCATTCAATCTTTACAACGCTTTCGTCCAGGCGAAGGAAGCCGCCCGGGAGAGGCTCGCGGAGGATATCCCGTCGGGACTGATCTTCGGTGCGCAATACTTGGCGAAGAGCAAACAAATCCTGGGCGACGATCCGTTTCCCTATGGCGTCGCGGCCAACAGAAAAATGATCGAGGCGATGATCGAGGGCTCCTACGAGCAGGGATTGACCTCGGAGAAATTAACAATCGACGAGCTGTTTGCCTCCAGCACGCTAGGGCTCTAAAACCGGGAGAAAGTTGAGACCGGCATGTCAATTTGTGCAATTGATATGCATCATCACTATGTGCCGAATAGCCTGCTCGAAGAGGCTAAAAATCATGGCAAGAGCCTCGGCGTGGAGTTGAACGAGCCCAACGGCGGAAAGTCGCTCTCCTTCGCAGGCAGCCCGCCCCACCTGCTTCATCCCGAGCTTCCCGCGGTCGATGCCCGGCTCGAGATGATGCAACAGGCAAAGCTGGCTAAAGCCGCGCTGGAAGCACACACCGCCACGTTGGGCTATCGTCTCACGGGTGAACAAGGGGAAACCTGGAGCCGGCTCTACAATGAAGGTATCAAAGAGCTGGTCGCACGCCATCCCGACCGCTTCGTTGGCATAGCGGCGGTGCCGCTGCAAGATCCCGCGCGGGCGGCAAAAGTTTTGGAGCACGCCGTTAGCGACCTCAAACTATGTGGTGGCTATATCGGCACCAACGTCAACGGCCAGTACTACGACAGCCCGGCCTTCGATCCGTTCTGGCAAAAGGCCGAGGAGCTCGACGCGCTGATCGTCATGCATCCCGAAGAAGTCGCCGGCGAAGAGAAGATGAACTCCTACGGTTTGAAACTCGTCTGCGGCAATCCCGCCGACAGCACCCTCTCTTTGGGTTACATGCTCTATGGAGGCGTTTTCGACCGCTTCCCGAATCTCAAGCTATGCGTGCTTCACGGCGGCGGTTTTTTTCCTTACCACTTAGGCCGCTTCGATCAAGGGTTTGACATACGTGCTGGCCCGCGCACTCCGCAAGCGAAATCGTGTCCCAGCGCGTATCTTAAAAATCTCTACTTCGACAGTTTAGTCTATCGGGTCGACACCTTGGACTATCTGCGCCGGCTCGCCGGAGCCGACCACGTCATGGTCGGCACAGACTACCCTTTCTTCCCGTTGGGCGATTGGAAAGCAGTCGAGAAAATCGAAGCATTGGATTGTCCGGAGACAGAAAAACAAGCCATACTGCAAGGCAACGCGAAGCAACTATTGAAGATTTACAAGTAGCAACCTTGGCCCTAAGAATTTGGCGGCGATAAGAGGAGCTGTTACATGGGAGCAAAACCAGCCATCGCAACTTTAGTGACTCTTGTGTTTTTGTTGGCATTCACTGCAGCTGCGGTTGCCGCGCTCGCAAAACCAACGAATGTGAGGGTCGGCTTGCCTGGCCGGTTGTCATTTAACTGGCCCCTCTATGTCGCTGTCGAACGTGGCTTCTTTCGCCAGGAGGGATTGGACGCCGAACTTATTGTTCTGCGCAGTTCGACGGTTCAGACCCAAGCCATCCTTGCGGGGGACCTGCAAGTCAACCTCAACTCCGTCGATTCTACGGCTAGGGCAGTCGTTGCTGGCGCGCCGCTTAAGTTTGTTGGATCCGCTCAAGAAAAACCAGCGTTCCGATTGATAGCCGCGAAGGAAATCAAAGGATGGGATGATCTTCGTGGCAAAGTGCTAGGCACCGGTGTGCCTGGCGGACTTACCCACAGTCTTTTGCTAGCCATGCTAGAGGCCAACGGTTTGAGGAAAGGTGACTACCAACTTTTGAGCATGGGTGGGGGCAACGAACGTATGCACGCGTTCAGAGGAGGCAAGATTCAAGGAACGTTGTTGTCGCCGCCAGATGATTTTAACCTGTTGGATGAAGGGTTCCCCTCTTTGGGGTTCGTGGGCGACTACCTCAAGGACGTTCAATTCAACGGCTATTCCGTTACCCGCAACTGGGCAAGCGGAAATGGCGATACTCTGATCGCTTTCCTCCGTGCGCTAGTCAAAGCGGCCTCATGGCTACACAACCCTGCTAACAAAGAAGAGGTGATTAAAATTCACGCTAAATATATCCCTTTCAAGCGCGAGTGGTTGGAGAAAATCTACGACTTGCTGATTCGGGAAAAAATGCTGAGCACTGATGGACGGCCGAACCTGAGGGGCATCGAGAATCTGCTGCAGGTTAGTATGAAATACGGAGTTGCAATAACTTCACTTCCGCCGTTAGAGAAGTGGGTGGATCTAAGCTATTTGGACAAGGCTCAAGCCTCTCTGAAATAACAGCGAAATCAGCTTTCGAAGACTGTCACGAAAAAGCGAGACGTTGAAAACAATCAAAATGCAGCCCCGCGCCGTAAAATTCGGAATTGCCATTCCGCAAGCCTTTAACAAACAACCCGTCGATGTGGTTCTTATCAAAAACTTTCTTCAACAGGCCGACACCCTGGGCTACCACAGCGTCTGGGTGCAGGAAGTGCTCGATGCATCGCTGCTCGAGCCCGCCTCCTTGCTTACCTACGCAGCCGCTTTGACGCAAAATGTCTGGCTCGGCAGCGCGGTCCTGCTCACCACGTTGCGCATTCCCTTACAAATGGCCAAGACGCTGGCGACCTTGGATCAACTGAGCCAGGGAAGGCTGATCTTCGGAGCGGCTCTCGGCAGCAATACGCAAAACTATCCGGCCTACGGGATAGCCGCAGAAAGGCGGCTACGCCGGTTTCTTGAAGGCCTCGCCTTGATAAAAAAACTCTGGACCGAGGAGCGGGTCAGTCATGATGGCGAGTACTGGCAGCTCCACGACGAACGCCTGGAGCCAAGGCCCATCCAGAGGCCGCATCCGCAGATTTGGCTCGGCGGCAGTCATCCAAATGCGCTGCGCCGGGCGGTCCAACTTGGTGATGGATGGATCGGCGGGAGAACCGCGATAGACAAGTTCAAAACCCACGTGATCGCCGTAGGGCAGATTCTTGAGGAACTCAACCGAGATCCGGCCGACTTCATGATCGGCAAGCGGGTCTATATCGCCGTCGATTCGAACCGGACACGGGCTGAACGCGAGCTCAACCAATGGTTCAGTCAGGTTTACGGCGCGAGTGATATCGCCGGATCGGCGGCGATCTATGGGAGCGAGCAGGAATGCATCGATAAGCTCGGCGAAGTGGTTTTCGCCGGAGCGAAATTGCTGATCTTGAATCCGATCTCTGACCACATGGAGCATCTGGAAGGACTGGCAAAAAACATTTTGCCCAAGATAGGCATGGCCTGAGAAAAGTCGGCATGAAGAGCTGCCGGCCATAAAAGGAGGATAGAATGTCCACAACCGTTTTATACGTTTCCGGCGATGAAGGCGTGGCGACGCTGAAAAAGAACGGCGGGGACTGGAGGGTGGAATCCCATGGTCTCCAGGACTGGGCGGTTCCCAAGATGGGCATTACCCGATCGAAACCGGGGCGGATCTTCGCCGGAACCAGGGGAGATGGGGTTTGGCTTAGCGAGGATTTCGGCAAGAAATGGACCAAGCCTTCGTATGGAAGGCGCGGTCCAGGCAAAGTCCGTTGCGTCACCGTTCATCCCCGCGACCTCGACACCATTTATGCGGGAGGAGAGCCCATCGACATCTATGTGAGTACGGACGCGGCAAAGAATTGGACACGATTGGAATCGGTCCGAAACACTCCGGGGGTCGCGGAGTTTGGCTACCCGCTCACTAACGTGGAGCCCCATGTGCGCGAGATTACCTTCGACCTCGGCAATCCGAAAATTCTCTATGCCGCGCTCCAAGTCGGCTTCATGCTAAAGAGCACGGACGGCGGCGCGACCTGGAAACTGCTCGACCGAGGACTCGATGCCGATGTTCACGCCATAGCCATCGATCCGGATAACTCCAACCGGATTTTTATCGCCAGCGGCGGCGACTCCTACCGCGCCGGGCAGGCCCCAGGAAGAGCGCTCTACAGGAGCGAGGATGGGGGCGATTCATGGTCGCCCACTGCCATGAACTATAACGAAGAATATTCGGTTCCCTTGGTCATGAACCCCAAGAACCCTAAGGTTCTTTACACCGCCCTTGCCCATGGGAGCCCGGGATCGTGGCGCCGTCCAACGGGCGCGGAATCCTATCTGCTCAAGACCACGGACGGCGGTAATACCTGGCAAAAGCTCAGTGTCGGTCCCAACAACGGCGGCAAGAGTTTTACCGAAGTCTTGGTCATCGACGATGAGTCGCCCAATCAAATGTACGCAGGCACCCGCGGCGGCGACATTTATTCCAGTGACGATGGCGGCGAGAGCTGGCGCATGCTCGATGTCAAAGTGTCATCGATTTCGGACATGAAGTGCGTGCACGCTTAACTGCGGGAAAACCAATGGACAGCAAAAATAATTTGTCGGGAAAGTACGCCATCGCCGGATTGGGAATGGTAATCGGGGTTCCCGAAAAGGAGTTGGAACAGCGGAGAGCAGCGCTTCCTGGTCATCCGATGTTGGCAAACGCGGTGGCATCGCCGCTCGGCGATCTCGTGGCGAAGGACCTTGAAGCGGAAGCCGCCAGGCGCGCCATCGAGGATGCCGGCTTGACGCCGAAGGATATCGACGGCGGCGTGCACGTGCATGGCGGGCCCAGAAGCGGCGGCGGAACCACCACCCATTTGGACGCCTTTCCTAGAATGCTCGGCTGTCCGGTAAATTTCTACTACCTTGTCGGGAGGGGGGGCGCCTGGGGCACCATGGGAATCGTCAGCGCGCTGTCGTTCCTTGAGCTTGGCCTGGCGAAATATATCGTCATCGCCGGTTCTACCGAGGATTGGACTCGAAGCCACAGTACTGAATTTCGCGGCCAGGGCAATCGCGGCCACATTCAGCCTTCCACCGTCAGCAGCATGTGGAGCCTCCCCTTTGGACGGACCGCCGCCGCCCACGAGCACAGCATGTTCGCATCTCGACATAAGCACGAGTACGGGACAACGGAAGAGCAGTTCGGCGCCGCGGCAATCCAGGTCCGTGCCTGGGCGTGTAAGAATCCTCTGGCGCGGATGTACGGCAGGCCGGCAACCATCGAAGAATATCAGGCATCGCCGAGTTACATTTGGCCCTATCACGTCATGGACATGGCGGTCTCATCCGACGGCGCCATCGCCTTTGTCCTCACGTCGGCGGAGCGCGCGCGGGACTGCCCCAAAAAGCCTGTGAGCGTTTTGGGCATCGGGTTTGGCGATTCCCAGGGTGGGCAGTGGTGGGAAGGAGCGGCCCACTATACGAAGCTGCCGGTGGCGAAAGCCAAGGAGGCAGCGTTCGGTCAGGCCGGCATTCGGATCGAAGACGTCGACGTCGCACAGCTCTACGATTGCTTTACCGCTGAATTGATCATGCAGATGGAAGATTATGGCTGGTGCGCAAAGGGAGACGGCGGGCCATTCGTGGAGGCGGGCCACATCGGTCCAGGCGGTGACACCCCCGTCAACACCAGCGGCGGACTCTTATCTGCATACCATCTCGCCGACTTGACCGGCATTTCGGAAGCCATCTTTCAATTGCGTGGCGAAGCGGTGGAAAGGCAAATCACAAACGCGCGCGTTGCACTGGTCAGCGGTCACGGCGGCGAGGTCATCTCTCCGGGTATGTGTTCGCTCCATTCGAGCCTGGTATTGGGCAGCTATTGAGGAGTTGTCATGACGTGGAAAAAGCCGGCGCCGTATACGAGGGGAACTCTGCGACCGTTTTGGGACGGACTAAAAGAACGGCGATTCGTTCTACCGAAATGCAATACTTGTGGAGCCTGGTACTTTCCGCCCGCGTTTTGCAAGAACCATCAGAACGAACCGTTCTTTGGTAGCCTTTCATGGACCGAGGCCAGCGGACGAGGCAAGATCATCGCCTTTAATATTACTAAAGTGGCGCTCCGCTCCGCTTTTAAAGACGATGTGCCCTATGTCTACGCGCTGATAGGCCTCGACGAAGGACCGATCATCTCCAGCAACATCATCAATTGCGATGCCAGTTCGGTTTACATCGACATGCCGGTCAAGGTGGTGTTCTGGGAGATTGAGGATCTGGAGGTCACCATCCCCTACTTCGAGCCCAATCCATCCGCCGCTAGGATCTCTCCGTTAAACCCATGAACGATTCTAACCGGAGCTGGAAGTCGGATCTCAGTCCCCTGCTCGCTCCCCAATCGATAGCTCTGATCGGCGCTTCGGAAAACTCGGCCTGGTCGAGCGCTCTGGTCCAAAACCTCAAAGAGCTAGGCTACAAAGGGAAGCTCTTCCCGGTCAATCCGAAACGGGAAATGGCTTTCGGACTGAAGTGTTATCCGAGCGTCTTGGAAATTCCCGAACCCGTGGACGCCTTCGTCATCGCGATTTCGCGGGACTTCATCCTGCCGGTCCTGGAAGAGTGCGCCAAGAAAGGCATCCGCTCCGGCGTCATTATCTCAGCCGGATTTGCCGAAGCGTCCGAAGAAGGGCAAAAAATCCAGCAACAAATCATCGACATCGCAAACGCCAGTGAGATGAGGATCTGCGGCCCCAACAGTTTCGGCGTGGCTAACCTTCATGAAGGCGTCTCGCTGATCTCAAGCTCCGAAGTTCGGTATTTAAAGCCGGGCAAAATCAGCTTTATTTTTCAGAGCGGCGGTTTGCTCAACGC
>DAIRFP010000031.1:0-33348 GCA_036794995.1 Thermodesulfobacteriota bacterium
GGCTATCAGGGCTTCGGCCACCCCACCGGTGACCGCATGGGGTTGTCCCAGGCCGGCTTCGGACATGATGCCGAAGGAGCTGATCATGCCGGTGATGGTGCCCAGGAGTCCGAGCAGCGGCGCGAGGGTGATAATGGTGTCGAGGATCGTGAGCCGTTTTTTTAGCACCGGGAGCTCGGCTTGAGCAGCTACTTCCAATGCCTTGGCGGGTGAGGGATTGCGGTGGGCGAGGCCGGCGGCCAGCACCCGCGTAACAGGTAAATCGACGCGGCGGCCCAGTTCGGCGGCTTTGGCGAACTCTCGGTGTTCGACCAACTGGAGCAACTGTTCCACGGGCTCCCGAGAGCGGGCTTTGCGCCAGAAGATAATGCGCTCGATAACCACCGCCAGGGAGATAATAGAGCAAGCCAGCAGCGGCACCATGACCGGCCCGCCTTTGATGATGATACCAACCAAGTCAAACATATCGCTCCTCTTGCAATCAAAAGATGATCCTATCGCTGTTTGCCGCGTCTCTCAAATTGAGCGGTTGGCCAAATGCGGTCTTTCGCGGGCTTCCGAAGCAGGAGTCTCATCGCCAGCGGAGGAATCGAGCCCGTTGAAAGCGCGGGTCAATCGTGAACCAAGCGAAAAGGGATACAGGCATTCTTGATATTTCGCTTTCCGGACCCGTCCATTGCGCCGAGACGCTTCATTGGACAGAAAATACCAAGGTCGCCTTCAGCGAATAAAGATCATAGTCTTTGGTGGTTTCTTCGAGCCGTTTTTCCACCCGAACCATCCAGGTCCCCGGCTGGGTCACTTTCACATGGGCCAATCCGTCGTTCGCGGATTCGGTGGCGTAGGCGAAGGTCATGGACCGCCGGCTGAAGCCGTCGTAAGTCGCATAGGTCTGGGACCTTACCGGTTTGCCGTCCAGCAAAATCCTAAAGGACAGTTCCTCGCCGGCTTTTGCCTTCATCACGTTGGAAACGGGGACGATCTCCAGCTTGTGTCCCAGCATTTTCTTGTAGCCGTCGTCCTCGGCGGACACGGTGATCAAGGCCTTGGCAAACTTTTCGCGCTTGATCCGGCGGCTCTTTTTGGTACCTTCGCCTTTTAGCGCTTCGATAGGCTCCTGGAGGTGCCCGATCAACAGCGCAGTTCCTTTTCTGTTGAGGGACGCAATGCCGTCCAGGCTTTGCTGGCCGTGATTCTCCTTCAGCTCGACGCTAGCCTTCTTGTCGCCTTCCACAAGCCAGGCCTTCACCGTATTGATCGGCTCGACTTCCTCGCCGATCATGAAGAAGTGGGTTGCGAGAAGGTTAAAGGGAAGCTTCGCTCCACTTTCGACCCGGAGTTGCCGGGGTTTGACGATGAATTCGTGTGCGTGAAGGGGTGTAATCCGCGTCATGCCGATACCCAGCAAAAGCGGGGATACGGCGAGCAGCTTGGTTAAACCTTTCATTCTTATTCCCTCCTTTCCTACCAAATATTAATGGTGACCCCCGCTTTCGCAGTGAAGGGATCGCCGGGTGTGTAGTGGGAGCCGAGGACGCCCTCCGGCGGCTCGTTTTGCAGCCGCGACGTGAAGACATGCTCTGCGCTGCGCCATTTGGTGTTGGCGAGGTTCTGAAAGATCACGAAAAACTCATAGCGTTGCCAAACGTATTTAAGAAACAAGTCGAAGATCGCGGATTGAGGCGCCTTGATGCTGCGGTCTTCGATCCCGTAACGGGAGCCGACGTAGCGCATTTGCAGTCTGGCCTGGACACCGGAATCGTGACGCGCCGTCAAGCCGGTGAGAGTGAGGGCGCGCGGCGCCAGGGGCACGGCTTCGCCATTAGTAAATCTCGCCCAACTATAGGAGGCATCCAGGTCATAGGTGAGCCAGGGGAGAATGTCGTAGCGGAACTCGGCTTCGATGCCGTGACGCTTACTGGCTCCGGAAGGCTCGAAGGTTCCCTCGTCGCCGACGAAGACCAGTTCGCTCGACAGGTAGGAACGCCAGTAGGCGGTGCTGAACTCCATGTTTTCCAACAATCGTGTGCGCATCCCGATCTCGCCGCCCCAGAAACGGGCCAGCGGCCTGGTTTGGTCTTGAACCACCACCCGGGCGTCATTGCTATGGAAGCCGCCGCCGACATTGAAAAACAAGTTAGTTTTTTGTGCGATTTGATTGTCGGTGAAGGGCGTAAAAATCAAGTTCATCTTTGGACTGGCGATGGACTCGGAAGCCGCGCCGGCGATGGGTTGGGTTGCGGGCCCGGCCTGTCTCACGTTCCACCAGAAGTTGTCGAGGCGCGCTCCCAACTGACCCCGGAACCAGTTCGTCGGCCGAATCTCCTGCTGCACGAACCAGCTCAGATTGGTTTGCTGAACGATATTGTCGTTGGTGGTGCTCAGCCGGTGGCGCTTCTCCTGGTTGAAAAGTCCGAGCTTGATATGATCGAACCGGCTCTGAAAGCCGAGCATAGTTTCCGTGGGAATATCGCCGATCGTATAGTTGCGCCGGTAAGTGACATTGTTGCCGATCAGGTATCGTTTGTCGTTCTGTTCGATCCCGTCTCCTTCAACCGGGTTATTCAAAAACAGACTGAAGTTCGACCAGAGTTGAAGGCGGTACCAGGACATCCAGGTTTGCGCCCTCAAGGACTGATTGGCGTCGGCGAAGTTATAGATGAGGCTCAGGTTTTGCCGTTCGGAATTTCCGCCTTCGCTGGAATCCACGGCGCCAAAACGTCCGAATTCCCTGTTTCGCACCGCCCGCGAGGGAATCTCTCCGGAAGCGTTCCAATTGGTCGAGAAGTAGGTTGCCAGGAAATCCAGGTTCGATCGCGCATTGGCGATGAGATTAACCCTGCTATAGAAATTGTAGCGGTTGTATTCGTTGGGGTTCTTGAAAGGACCATCGCTGTGGTAGTACTCGAAGGCCATATAGGGCCTGAACGGGGTTCCTTCGGGCGTCGATAGGATACCGAGAAACCGCGCCGTCTCGTAGCTGCCGCCCATGGCGGTGAGGCTCGAATTCCTGGCGTAGCGCTTGGTGACGATGTTGATGGCGCCGGAGGTGGCGAAATCACCCAGATGCGCGAAATAGGAACCTTTGAAGACTTCCACCCGGTCGATAGTTTCCGGAATCAGCCAATGCATGTCGGCATATCCCTGGCCATGGGCGTGGCTGGGCATGTTCACTGGAATACCGTCTATGGTGACCTGAAAATCGGTGCCGTGATCCGAGTCGAAACCGCGGAAAAGAATTTGATCCGCTTTGCCGCCGCCATGGTGTTGGCCGATGATCAGACTCGGCACCGTTCGCATCACGTCGCTGGGAGTGTTCGAAGGACGAAGCTCTAGATCCTTTGCCCACCGCGTTTGTTCCGTCGCCGCCGAAGTCGGTTGCTCGGCCCAGGTGTAAACCTCAATCGGATCGGCTTCGGCGCCACGGGCAATAGAGACGCGATGAAGCGAAAAACTTGTGATAAGAATTACAATCATTAAGGGTTTCATTCTAGTAATGCCTCTTGAAGTAGTACGTATTTTGATTCCGTAGCACCCTGACATAAAAATTTTTAACTATGACTCAACGAATCGCTCGTCGTTAATTGACCCTGTGGAATATGGTTGAGTTGACCCAGAACGATGCAAAGACTGGCCAGAACAAAGGACACAGCCATGGCAGCGAAGACCGCTGTCAAGCCGAAGAATTGAGCGATGTACCCCACGGCCGGCGACCAAATCGCGCCAGCCATGAACGCAGCGGTGTAGAACCACGCAAAGCCCATATCTCGTATGCGGTCGTCGGTGACCTGCACTACCATGGTCTGAAGTATGGGATGGGTTCCAAAGGCGCTTACTCCCAGAATCAGCGCCGCGGCCGACGTCGAAAAGAGATTGGTGGCAGCCCAGGGAAACAGGACCGTGGTCAACGCGGCCAAGCCGTAGGCTCCCAGCAGAACCTTCTGCGGATGCCAGCGGTCGACCAGCTTGCCGCCGAGCAGCGGTCCGAAAATACTACCGATCATCATCGCCGTGAACACCAAACCCACCGAGGTCGGTGCCATGCCGAGATCGTGAGTGAGATAGAGCGGCAGAAAAGTCGAGACGATGCCATGACCAGAACCGCCCGCGGCAACCACGGCGGCCAGAAGAATCCAGCGTAGGTTGGTATTGCCGATGGCCAGCTTGCTGGCTTGCCAAAATGCCGGTTGGTTGCGACTTTCCGTTTCATGTTTCTCGCGCGGATCCTTCAAGAAAATACACATCGCCACGCCCACGATGATCGCCGGCAGCGCGAATAGAACCGTGGTAACGCGCCAGCCCCAAAGGGTGATGAGAATGGCGGCAAACATCGGGATCAGCGCGGTACCGACGTTTCCCGCGGTAAAGTGTGCTGCCAGCGCCGTGCCCAAATTTTTGCGTTGGAAATGATGCGAAAGGAGGGCGCTGCCGACGGGGTGCTGGGCTGCGCCGCCAACCCGGGACATCACCGTCCAGAGAAAGAATTGCGGAAAGCTCTGCGCGACGGCGATGAGGACGAAGCAAATGCCGACACACGCATTGCCGAGTCCCAGTAGCAGATGACGCTTGACGAATCTGCCCAAGCCGCCGGCGACGAGCTGCAAGGATCCGCCCACGGCGCTGGCCACGCCGAGCATGATGCCGAGCTCGGCATAGCCGAAGCCGAGCTGGACTAATACCAGCGGATAGACGAGGGGCTTCAGCGCCGACTGGGCGTGATTGATACCATGAGCGAGACTGATCAAGGTTAAAGCTCTGCCCGAGCCGTGGTGGTCATGCTCATGACCGCCGGCCTCATGATCGTGGTCATGATGCTCGCTCATGAAACGGTTTCCCTCCCGAAGCCGGAAGAAATATTGAATAATATCAATCTCAAATTCGTGCCATTTCCATGCAAAAAATTTACTGCTCGATCTCCGGGGTTGTCGTGACGAGCTTGCCGTTCTGAACTCCCTTGGTCGCAATCAGCTTACCGGCAATCTCGTGCACCTTGTCGCCGCGGCCGCGGATGACAATGACCTCCAAGCAGTTATGTTCATCGAGATGAATATGCAGGCTAGCGTTCACGGCCACATGGGCCTTATGCTGCATGTCCGCCAGGAGATCGCTCAGGTGATGCACCCGGTGGTCATAGACTAGGGTGACAACGCCGATAACTTCGGTATCCGCCTGCCCAATCTTCTTTTGAATCAGGTGATCCCGGATCAGGTCGCGGATCGCTTCGGAGCGGTTTTGATAGCCCTGGCCGCCGATGCTTCGATCGAAAGCGTGCAGCAACTCCTCCTCGAGCGAGACCCCAAATCTGGATAAATGGTGCATAGTTCTATCTCGAAAATGTTGCGTAACACGAAATTTGCTACCGTGTCAAATTAGCCTGGTAATGAAAATTGCCGCTTACAAATTGTGGTTTCCAATAGAAGTCCCGAGAAGTCACTGCGTGTCCGTCTCCGCCGGCAGTCCATGATCGGCATTAGCCGTTACTCATGGCGATGCACCCTTGAGCAGAAACTAAGCGCTCGAATTGACATAAGCGTGTATGCTATGATACCAGGCATTAAGTCAGCTATCATGGATACTCCGCATCCTAATAAAATACTGGGTCAATTCGAATTCGAGAACCGGCTGCGGGAAAAACGCCAAGGTAGCGGTCTGTCGCAGAAACAACTCGCTGCTATGGCAGGCATCACACGCCAGGCGGTTTGCGCCGTGGAAACGAATCAGTATTCTCCGGCAACGTCGGTTGCACTGCAGCTCGCGCGAGCTTTGCACTGCCGGGTAGAAGACCTTTTCAGCCTCAGGAGCGGGGGAGAGATCGTCGAAGCAGAACTCATCGGCTCGATACCGCGGGGCGCTGCGAATCTACGTGCTCAAGTTACCCAGGTAGGAGATCGCCTGCTGGTCCGTCCGCTAGAGGGTTTAGGAGAACTGATCAGCCTATCGGTTACCGCCGACGGTTTGATCGTTGATACCGAACCCGAAGGAAAGCGCGTCAAGGTGAAGCTATTAAAGGATCGAGACACCGTGCGGCGGCAAGTGGTAATAGGCGGCTGCGACCCGGCAATGTTTCTCGCGGCGGAGTATGTCAGCAAACACGATCGAGAGAGTCTCGTTCCCTATTTGATGGGCAACAGCCTCGCCCTTGCCGCACTCAAGCGCGGCGACGTTCACGTCGCCGGCATCCACCTAGCCGACCCGAGCTCCGGCGCCGGGAAACTTCCCGGCTTGAGAAGCGCTCTCGGCGACATGGACGTTATCGTCGTTACCTTCGCTCATTGGGAGGAAGGCTTCATGGTCCGCCGGGGCAATCCTAAAAAGATTCGCTCCGTTGCTGACCTCGTAAGACCCAAGGTCAAAATCGTCAACCGCGAAAAGGGGTCCGGTGCGCGCCAGCTGCTCGACAGGCAGTTGGGCGCAAGTAGCATTGAGCCCAATCGCGTCAAAGGATATCGAGATGAAGTCTCATCCCACCTGGACGTTGCCGCGCGACTTAAAGCGGGTCTCGCCGATGCGGGCATCGGCATACGATCTGCCGCGGCGATATGCGGCTTGGATTTCCTGCCGTTACAACGAGAGCGATATGACTTGGTGATTCCCAAAACGTACTACGACACGTTGCATGGTTTGAAAACGCTTCTCGATACGGTCGTTAATCGATCCTTCAGGGAGGAGCTTGAAGCGCTTGGGGGTTACGATACACGGGAGACAGGCGCGATACGCGAGTTAAACATGGCTTGACGGAGCAAGACGGGGAAAATGAGACTGAAGCTCTTTGTAACAATACTGATCGTGATCGGCTTTGTTGGCAGCGCAAAAGCGGATGAGATTCTAGTGTCGGCAGCCGCGAGCCTGACAGACGCTTTGAAGGAGATCGGCGCTGCCTATCAGACGAAAACCAAGCATATCGTAAGATTCAACTTTGGTCCGTCCAGCGGTTTGGCGCGACAGATCGATGAGGGCGCGCCGGCGGATATGTTTTTTTCTGCTGATTTGCCGCAAATGGATGACCTGGACAAGAAGGGCCGACTGGAGCCGGGCACCCGGAAGAACCTATTGTCGAATCAACTCGTGATTGTTGTTCCCGCAGATTCCAAACTCGCCATTGCGTTGCCCAAGGATCTGTTGAAGCCAGAAGTCAAAAGGATCGCTTTAGCCGAGCCGCCGGTTCCCGTCGGAACCTATAGCAGCAAATATCTGGAAGCCGAGGGCTTGTGGGACAAGGTCAAGCCGAAGGTGGTTCCGGTGCAAGATGTGCGCGCGACCCTGGCATCAGTCGAGTCCGGCAACGTCGAAGCCGGTTTCGTTTACAAAACCGACGCCGCCGTTTCCAAGAAAGTAAAGATCGTTTACGAAGTGCCCATCGATAAAGGACCCACGATCGTCTATCCCGTCGCAATCGTCAAAGAATCAAAACGCAAAGAAGCCGCCCGGGACTTCCTGAACTACGTCCAGAGCCCCGTCGCAAAGGACGCTTTCAAGAAATACGGGTTTGTCGTTTTGGAGTAGCTGTCGTTTGCTCTTCTTCTCATTCGAAACTTGGCAGATCACGCTTTTTTCCCTTGCCGTCGGGCTGGCCAGCACGCTGTTAATTTTACCCTTCGGCATCGCCTTCGCATGGCTCTTCGCGCGGAAAGATTGGCCGTTAAAGAGCGTTGTTGAAACGCTGGTGCTGCTGCCCCTGGTCATGCCGCCGGTGTCGACCGGTCTGATCTTGTTGAAGATCTTCGGCAGGCGCAGCCCCCTCGGCCAATGGCTCTACGAACGCGGCATAGAAATCGTCTTTAACTGGAAAGGCGTGCTCATCGCCATGTCAGTGATGTCTTTTCCCCTGCTCGTTCGCTCAGTCCGGACTTCTTTCGCGGAGGTTAATCCGCGCCTTGAACAGATCGCCGCCACGCTCGGCGCTTCGCCGCTAAGAATTTTCTTCGTTATTACGATCCCCCTCGCCTACAAAGGCATCGTCGCCGGAGCGTTACTGGCGTTTTCCCGCGCTCTCGGCGAGTTCGGCGCAACCATCCTGTTGGCCGGAAATATACCCGGCGAAACCCAGACGCTATCCTTGGCAATCTATAGTTTCGTGCAATTGGGCAAAGATCCCGAAGCCTTTACCTTGCTCGGCATTACGGTGGCGTTGGCATTCATTTTCGTCTGGTGCTCGGAATGGCTGCTGCGCTCAAGTAAGAAGGCGTGACATGAAGCTTTGCTGCCGCATCCCGTTGGCGAATTTCAATCTGGATATCGAGGTTTCTTTCGACGCGCGAGTGACGGCAATCTTCGGGCCCTCGGGCTCCGGGAAGACCACCTTGCTCGACGCTATCGCCGGTCTAAGAAGCATCACGACGGGCGAAATTGAAATTAGCGGCAGCACGCTTTTTTCGTCGGCCCGGGGAATCAATTGCCCACCCCGAGAACGAGGCATCGGCTACGTGCCACAAGAAGCCGGGCTTTTCCCGCATCTATCGGTCCGAAAGAATATTCTTTTCGGCGCCGGTCGCAGCACGGGGATCAGCCAGTCAAAGCAGATCCGGATGGAACATGTGTTGAGCGTGCTTGAGATCGGCGGTCTATTGGATCGCCCGGTTACCAAGCTCTCCGGAGGAGAGGCGCAAAGAGTGGCATTGGCCAGGGCGATCTTGTCTCAGCCACGATTGCTCTTGCTGGACGAACCTTTGGCTTCCCTCGACATTAGTCTCAAGGAAAAGATCCTACCCTATCTTGCCCGTGTACGTGACGAATTTGAAATTCCGATGATTTATGTAACCCATAGTCTGACGGAAGTTCTGACTTTAGCTGACTGGGTGTTAATGATCCGGCAGGGACGCTTGGTGACCCAGGGAGTTCCGAAGGAAGCGCTCAGATCAACGCATGCCATCCTGCAGATTCCGGAAGGGCAGGCCGAAAATGTCTTCACCGTTGCTTTTGTCGAGTCAGACGCCGAAGCCGGTCAAACCAGAGTGCGGTTGCAAGCCGGGCACGAACTTTTTGTTCCCTATCTCCCGGAACCGGAAAACCACACGCTCCAGATTCGTATCAGCGCCGATGATATTCTCATCGCTACTAAACGCCCTGAGGGCATTTCAGCCAGCAATGTCTTGCCGGGAATTGTTCGAACCATCGATGCGGTTGACGGCCAGGTGATGGTCACGGTCGCCGCCGGAGACGAATTCTATGCGCGGCTCACGGCCGCCGCGGTCAAACGACTCAATCTAGTGGAGGAAACTCCTGTGTTTCTGATCATGAAGACTAGATCGTTTCGTTTGCTCTGATCGATGGCAGATCAGAGAGCTTGCCGCGCACAGCAATGGCCGCTCTGCATCCCGTCCCAAACACGGTCGAGGTTCGCCGGCAACTTTGTTACACTCGAGACGTGGTTCTGCCCGTCGCAGGGATTCCGCGAATAGCGTTGGGTTGGTAAGCCGATGAAGGTAAAACCGTCCATTCTCTTGGTTCTCCTTTGTCTCATGGCGATGAGTTGTGGGCGCAACGAGCGCATGGACCTGATCTACGCCCAACGGTGCCTCGGCTGTCATGGCCCGTCGGGCCAGGGCGATGGTCCGGTGGCCGCTTCGTTGCCGGCGCGGACCCCGGATTTTAGACAGACGGTCGAAAACATGAACGTGACCGAGATTCGCCGGGTTATTGCTGAGGGCCGCGGCCTCATGCCCGCCTTCGAGCCGGCGCTTCGCCCAGCGGAAATCACCGACATGGTCTATATGGTCCGCTTCTTAAGCCGGGAAGGCCGCGACGTCAGTTGGTGGGAGCGCTTCGACACCTTGGTTGTCGCCCACTGCAACGTTCCCTGGGAGATCGTTTTGGGTTACGACGAGCCGCCGGAGAAACAAAAGCGTTAACGGCTGCCGGCGTCGTTCCTCCGGCGCCGCTCTGCGGGCCATGGACCGTCATTGCCCGTCAGGCGCGATGAATAGTTGTCGGCTTTTCTTAACTGCTCCTAAACCGTTTGATTTCGTTGCGTTTTTTTGACACTTTCAAGGACGGTGTTCATGGGCAACCTCAGCTTGACAAGGCAGGAGCTTAAAACTAAACTCTAACCTGAGATTTTGTGGTGCAAACTTCTATGGCGCTCGATCATATCGAACAGCTCGAAGCGAAGGTTAATCGGCTGATTGAGAAGCACGAAAGAATCAAAAAGGAAAAAGAATCGGTGGAAAAGAAACTTCAGCAAAAAGAGAGCGAGTGGCACCACCTGAAAGGGCAGATTCGACAATACGAGCGCGAGCGAGTCGAACTGCGGGATAAATTGGACAAGATTCTCGGGCAGTTTGCCAGTCTCGATCTTCCTGACTGATGTAAGGAAGAAGCCATGAAAAAGGCACTTGACGTTGAAATTCTGGGCCAAAGGCTGACGATCAGCAGCGATGCTGAAGAAGGCTATATGTTGAAGGTTGCCGGCTATGTGGACGAGAAGATGCAGGCCCTTTCAAGGGCCCAGAAACCGGTGAACAAGTCTAATATTGCCGTGCTTGCGGCCCTCAACATCGCCGACGAATACCATCGACTCAAGGAGACGCACGAATCGATTCTTAATCGGTTGAACCTGTTATCGAAAAAACTTTCGACGATGTTAACTGAGGAGGGTTAAAGCTCTAAAGCGATCGATGTACCCTGATGGTTTCGTGATCAGGGAGGTATTGGGAATCAATAAACGATGAAATGCGGGGGAAACTCTAAAAGACGCGGCGTGGAAGATGAGGGAATGGGGAAAGACATTCTGATGGATCTGATCCGTTGGTTTCTAGGATTGTTAAATTGGACGAGCGTTTGGCGGTCTTTTGTCGAAAGCCGAAATATTTGGATGGAAGCCCCACCAGGGAGCAGAAGCCTGGTGCCGGCGGTTTTTGTATATGGAAAGCCGTTGGCCAGGGGCCCAACCTTTGCGCCTCGTAGATCAGACCTTTAGCGATTCATTTCCCGCATAGCCAGTCTCTCGTCTCCCTACCTACCCTATTAGAGTTCGGTGTGAGGTAGGCTAAAATGAGACAGAGCAAAGATGGGTTGCGCGCCGGGGTTCTAGCCCAGCGCAGCCTGCTTTCAAAAGCTGAAGCCCTTTCGCGCAGTGGTGATATTCAAACGAGGGCCCTGCAGTTCCTGCCTTATGTTAGTTGCCGGTCGCTAGCACTTTATAGCCCCATACAAAACGAGGTTGAAACGGCAGAAATTCGGGATCGCGCCCTGGTTGCGGGGAAACGTGTTTTCTACCCGCGGTTGGGGCAACGGGAGTCGTTGGAATTGGTTCAGATAGATTCCGCCAACGAACTGAGTCCGGGTCGTTTCGGCATCCTGGAACCGATGGGTGACAAGCGATTATTGCCTCCACATCATGCGAAGCTGTTGATTGTCGTGCCCGGGGTTGCCTTTGATTTGCGAGGCAACCGTTTAGGGCGGGGCAACGGTTGGTACGATCGGCTTATAAAAGAGTTAGGCGGGGCAACCTTGGTCGCTCTCGCCTACGATTTTCAGATCGTGGACGAAGTGCACACTGAAGCATGGGATCAAAGAGTTCATTACGTTATTACCGAAAGGAGAATAGTCGACTGCAGCTCCATACTAGAGCAGTCGGATCAGGTCTCGTAGGTTATTATAGGAAAGGGGGATCTTGGCGTTGGATCAAAATATTTTGTTCGCCATTGTAGGTTCACTACTAGGTGTTGTCGTCACGCTGTCGATCATTTGGGTGCGGCGCAAGCAACAGCGCATGCAAATCGAGCTCGCCCAGGACGCAGCCGCCCGCATCATTGAGGAAGCTAAAAGGGACGCGAGCGCGATCAAGAAAGAGGCTGAAGTCGAGTCTAAAGACAGCGTCATAAAAGAGAAGGCTGATCTTGAGAAGGAGGTGCGAGAAACCCGGAGAGAGCTTCAAAGTTTCGAAAAACGGCTGGTCACCAAGGAAGAGGCCCTGGAGAAAAGGGTCGATTCGGTGGAAAAACGGGATAGTGACTTGGGGAGGCGGGAGGGCGCCATCAGGTCGCGCGAAAAGAGCATTGAGGAAAGGTCCGAGGAGTGCGGGCGCCAAATCGACGAGGCGAGAAAACAGTTGGAGCGAGTCGCGGGCATGACCCGTGAAGAGGCGAAAAGAAGCCTAATCGATCAAATGGTGGAAGAGGCGAAGCACGAATCCGCTAAACGCATCCGTGTCATTGAAGAAGAAGCCAAGGAAGAGTCCGCACGCAAAAGCCAGAAAATCATCGCCCTAGCCATTGAAAGGCTCGCCGGTGATTTTGTCGCCGAGCGCTCGGTGACGGTGTTTCCGTTGCCCAACGATGAGCTCAAAGGCAAGATCATCGGCCGCGAAGGGCGCAATATCCGCGCTTTGGAGGCGGCCACTGGAATTGATCTCATCGTCGATGATACGCCGGAGACGGTGGTGATCTCGGGCCATAATCCGATCCGGCGCGAAATCGCGCGATTGTCGTTGGAGAAACTCGTATCCGACGGGCGGATTCATCCCGGAAGGATCGAAGAGGTGGTGCGCAAGTCCGAACAAGAGTTAGAGGAATCGATTCGGGAAGCCGGGCAGAAAGCCCTTTTCGATGTCGGCGTTCATGGCGTTCACCCGGAGATCATCAAGCTGCTCGGGCGGCTGAAATATCGCTACAGCTACGCGCAAAACGTGCTGCTTCATTCCATCGAGGCGGCGTTTATCTGCGGCATGATGGCGTCGGAGCTGGGCTTGAATGAAAAGCAGGCGCGGCGGGCGGCGCTGCTCCATGATATCGGCAAGGCTGTGGATCACGAAGTGGAAGGGTCCCATGCCATTATTGGCGCCGAGCTGGCGCGCAAATATGGCGAGTCGCCCAAGATCGTCAACGCCATCGCCGCGCACCACGAAGACGTCAAAGCCGAAACGATTCTGGCGCCTCTGGTGGATGCGGCAGATGCGTTGTCGGGAGCGCGGCCGGGGGCGCGCCGCGAAATGATGGAATCCTATGTGCGGCGTCTCGAAGACCTGGAGCGCATCACCAACACGTTTAAAGGGGTAGAGAAGTCTTACGCGGTTCAAGCCGGTAGAGAGATCCGCATCATGGTCCAGCATGACATGGTGTCGGATGACGACTCGGCTCGCATGGCCCGGGAGATCGCCCGCAAGATCGAAAATGAAATGACCTATCCCGGACAAATCAAAGTTACGGTCATTCGCGAAGTGAGAACAGTGGACTACGCCAAGTAGGGGTTGTGACCGGATGCGGATTTTGATTCTAGGCGATGTTGTGGGTCGGCCCGCGCGCAGGGCGGTGCGGGACCTCGTTCCAGCCCTGGTAAAGAAAGAGGAGATCGACCTCGTTATCGCCAATGCGGAGAACGCCGCGGGCGGTATCGGGGTCGATATCAAGAGCGCGGGCGAGCTCCTATCCTCCGGCGTTCACGTGCTGACGTCGGGGAACCATATCTGGAAGAAAAAAGAGATTTTTCCCTATCTCGACGATCACGCCGCGCTGCTGCGGCCGGCTAATTTTCCCGACGGGGCGCCCGGCCGCGGTTGGTGCGAGTGGCAAGGCGCCAACGGACTGAAAGCGCTGGTGGTTAACCTCCAGGGACGAGTTTTCATGCCCAACCATGTGGACGACCCCTTTCGTTGTGTGGACGCGATTCTGAAAGAGCACGGTCACCATTCCAGAGTCGTGATCGTAGACATGCATGCGGAAACTACCTCCGAAAAAAATGCCATGGGTTGGTATCTCAGCGGTCGAGCTTCAATCGTGTTTGGCACGCACACCCACATTCAGACCGCCGACGAACGGATCCTCCCGAACGGGACGGCCTATATTACGGATGTCGGGATGTGTGGTCCCTTCGATTCGGTGATCGGCATGGAGAGAGAGACGGTCATCAAGGCGTTCATCAGTCAGCTGCCGCGGAAGTTTGAAGTCGCGCAGGGGAACGTCGTGCTCCAGGGAATCACTCTGGATGTCGATCAGGCCAGCGGTAAAGCCCGGGACATCCGGCGACTGCGCCTGTATTACGAGCCCTCTTGTTAGATCATGAAGGACGTTCACCACCAGCTCGAGCTGATCAAGCGGGGCGCCGTTGAGATCTTGCCGGAGGACGAACTGGTGGCGAAACTTCAGCGCGGTCGTCCCCTCAGAATCAAGGCCGGCTTCGATCCCACGGCGCCGGATTTGCACCTGGGTCACACGGTGTTGATCCAAAAGATGAAGCAGTTCCAAGATCTGGGTCATGAAGTCGTTTTTCTGATCGGCGACTTTACCGGCATGATCGGGGATCCCTCTGGAAAATCGGAAACACGCAAACAACTTACGCGGGAAGAGGTCGTCTCCAACGCGGAGACCTACAAAGAGCAGATATTCAAGATCCTCGACCCAAAGAAAACTGTCATTGAGTTCAATCATCGTTGGATGGAAAAACTCGATGCGGTCGGGCTGATCGAATTGGCGGCAAAGTATACCGTGGCTCGAATGTTGGAGCGGGAAGACTTCAAACAGCGTTATCAGAAACAGCAATCCATCAGCATTCACGAGTTTCTCTATCCCCTGGTTCAAGGCTACGACTCCGTGATGCTCAAGGCCGATGTCGAGTTGGGCGGGACGGATCAGCGGTTTAATTTGCTGATGGGTCGGGAGTTGCAGCGCGAGTATGGGCAGGAACCCCAGGTCGTATTGACCATGCCCCTGCTTGAAGGGCTGGACGGCATTCATAAAATGAGCAAGTCTTTAGGCAACACCATCGGCATCAACGAAGCGCCTGAGAATATATTTGGCAAGATCATGTCGATTTCGGACGAGTTGATGTGGCGCTACTACGAGCTGTTGAGTGACCGGAATCTTTCTGAGATCCAGCATGAGCGGACGCGCGTCGAAACCGGCGAGTTTCATCCCATGGAGGCAAAGAAATCTCTCGCCGAAGAGCTGGTGACCCGTTTTCACGGCGCAGCTGCGGCGCAAGCGGCGCGGGATTATTTTGAAACCCGGTACCAAAAAAAATCAACGCCGGGCCATATCCAAAAACGATTCGCCGCGTCCGAGCCCGTCTGGATTTGCCGCCTGCTCGTGGACCTGGATTTTGCCAAATCGGGAAGCGAAGCGCGCCGGCTGATCGCCCAGGGCGCCGTGAGAGTCGACGGCCAAACTATTTCCGATGTCAATTTTCACTTTCAAGGTGACCAGCATGAAGTTGTGGAGGTGGGTAAGAATCGTATTGCGCAAGTCGCGAAGTAAGGGTGAGACTCCTGATCTAAATCGATACCGCCTAGCCTGGTTTGTCTCTTGCCGAAAAGCCGATCCTGACCTTGTCCAACCGTCTGTTGCTTAGCAGGTAATCGTGTGTCTGTCTCGGTCTGAAGCGCCTGGGTAGTGCCATTTCCCTTGTGGAGTTGAAGGACCTCGGTCAAGCTGTTATAGGCGGTCTGTTCCCGCGGTTCTGTTAAATCGTGCTGCAATATTAACTACCGATGTCGGCTCGCATGCACCCCCGGAAGGCAAAAGCAAAACAGCGATCGTTTTTCGACTCGGCTTCTGGCCTATGGCTTATGGCTGGCGTGATTGTTCTGCTGACCGGCCTGACGTTTTTTCCCTCATTGAGAAATGGCTTTGTCAATTGGGACGACACCAAGAATGTCGTGGAGAATCCCCACTACCGCGGCCTCGGTTGGGCGAACCTCGGTTGGATGTTTACGACCTTTCACATGGGCCATTATCAGCCCCTCAGTTGGTTAAGTTTGGGACTGGACTATGTGATTTGGGGAATGAATCCTTTCGGATACCATTTGACCAATCTTCTGCTCCACGCGGCCAATGGCGTCGTATTCTTTTTTGTTTGCCTGCGCCTTTTTTGGTTGATTGATGCGTCGCCTTCGCCTCACAAAACGCACGCGTTACCGATGGCGGCGGCCTTGTCTGCTCTGTTTTTTGCAATTCACCCTTTGCGGGTTGAGTCCGTCGCCTGGGTTACCGAACGACGGGACGTGCTCTCGGGATTCTTTCTTCTTGTGACCCTATTTTACTATCTCAAAGCGGCAACGGCTGGAGCAGCCAGCTCCGATCGTCGGCGCTGGATAACCCTTTCTTTGGCTTCCTATATCCTCTCACTCCTGTCCAAAGCCAGCGGCATCACCCTGCCCCTCGTGCTGCTAGTTCTCGATGCCTACCCGTTGCGGCGGCTTGGGCCAAATCCGCGGCAATGGCTCGGCCCGGAATCGCGCAACGTTTGGCTCGAAAAAATCCCATTTTTTGTATTCGCCTTGGCAGCGGGAATCGTGGCCCTGATGGCCCAGCAGCAAGCGAAGGCGATTCGACCGCTGGAGCAATATGATGTCGCCTCCCGAATAATGCAGTCCTTCTACGCGGCTGGCTTTTATCTATGGAAAACAGTCTTGCCCTTTGGCCTCTCGCCGCTCTACGAGATTCCTCTAACTCCTGATCCGTGGCGCTGGTCATTTTTACTAAGCGGAACTCTGGTTGTTGGCATCACGCTAGCCTTGTTTGTGCAGAGGCGGCGTTGGCCCGCCATCTTCGCGGGTTGGCTGGTCTATGTGATTCTCCTCATGCCGACCTCGGGGATTGCTCAGAGCGGTGCCCAACTGGTAGCGGATCGCTATAGCTATCTTTCCTGTATGGTCTGGGCGTTGGCTGCCGGCGGAGGGTTTTTTCAACTTTGGCAGTTAGCGTGGAATCGGGGCGTATCCCGAAGGCTGTTTGACGCGGTTGTGATTCTTGTCACCTTGGCTTTGGTGGGCCTGGGAGCCCTGACCTGGAAGCAAACACAGGTTTGGCACGATTCGGAGAAACTATGGCGGCATGCATTATCCATCGACCCGCAATCTTATTTCGCGCATAACAATCTCGGCAATGGGCTTGCCACTCAGGGCCGATTCGACGAGGCGATGGACCAATTTCAGCAGGCCCTACGAATCAATCCTAAGGACGCGGACGCGGTTTATAACTTGGGCAATGCAGCCGCCCAAATAGGCAACTTCGAAGAAGCGGACAAACAGCTGCAGTATGCATTGCAATTGAATCCCAACAACCCCATGGCCGCTTATGACCTGGGCAATGTTCGGGTTAGGCAACGACGCCTTGATGAGGCGATTGAACAATTTCAGAGGGCATTGAGGAGTGACCCCGGATTGGCAAAGGCCCACTACAATTTAGCGCAGCTATTTTCGCAGCAGGGAAAACTCGACGAAGCGATAGGAAACTATCGGCGCGCCTTACACAGCGATCCCGCGCATGTGAAGGCTCGTTATTACTTGGCGGTCGCTCTCGCCGAACAAGGTGACTTCGAAGGGGCGAGCAAAGAATTCCAGGAATCCCTCCGCTTGGAACCGAACCTGGCCGAAGCATACGCAGGCCTGGCGCGGGTGCTGACGGCGCAGGGTAAAAAAGACCAGGCGGTCCGGCACTATCAGGAAGCCGTGCGGCTTTTAAAATCACAGAGTCAGAATCAGAACGAAGGGTTGAAGAAGTGACCTCGAGTGACGAAGCGACTGTAGAGATAGCAGCGATTGGCCCGGCAGAGAGTGTGCCGAGGAGCAGGGCTCCCAGGCTTGCGTCCTATCTGATTCCGGGTTTAGTCGCTCTCATTACTTTTGTCGTTTTTTCGCCGGCATTGCAGAATGGCTTTGTCAACTGGGACGACTACGAAAATATAGTGAACAACCCGCACTACCGTGGCTTAGGATGGAGCCAGCTCCGCTGGATGTTTACAACATTTCACCACAGTCTTTACCGGCCTTTGACCTGGATCAGCTTGGGACTCGATTATATTTTTTGGGGCATGAACCCTCTTGGCTATCATTTAACGAGCGTTTTGCTTCACGCAGCTAATGCCGTGCTATTTTTTTATCTAACGCAACACTTGCTCACATTCCGTCATAGAGCCACCGTTCTGGGGCGCAATCCGCCGGTCAGAATCACGGCGGCGTTCGCTGCGCTGATTTTCGCCGTCCACCCCTTACGCGTCGAAGCTGTGGCTTGGGTCTCGGCCCGAAACGATCTGCTTTCAGCCTTTTTTTTTCTTTTAACGGTCATTTTTTATCTGGAATACGCGAAGCGCAAAGTCAACGACGAATACCGCTCCGCGCATTGGTTCGCCGCCGCCGTCGCAGCCTACGCTTGTTCTCTCCTGTCAAAAGCGATTGGCATCACGTTGCCTTTGGTTCTTTTGGTGCTCGACGTTTACCCGTTGGGGCGACTCGGTAAGCAGGCATGGTTCGGACCCGCGGTCCGAAAAGTTTGGTGGGAGAAGCTGCCGTTCTTTTTTCTCGCTGTGATTACCGGGTTAGCGGCGGTTGCAGCCAAGTACGAGGCTGGCGCTCTTGTCAGCTCGGAAAGCCATGACCTAGCGGACAGAATCGCTCAAGGCTTTTACGGCATAACCTTTTACATGGTGAAAACCCTGCTGCCTACGGGTCTCGCTCCTCTTTATGAATTCCCCTCCGATTTCTATGTCTTTAACTGGCGTATCATTCTGTCGGCAATCGTTTTTTTGCTATTCAGTCTGGGTTTTTTCGCGGCAAGGCATCGATGGCCCGCCGGCTTAACAGGGTGGATTGTTTATCTTCTGTTATTAGCGCCGGTCTTGGGGGTCGCTCAAGCCGGCCCACAGCTGGTCGCGGATCGCTACAGTTATCTATCGTGCATGGTTTGGGCGATACTCTTAGCAACTGTGCTTTTCCGCCTCTGGCGGCCAAGGAATTTTAGCACGGCTCTCTTGATAGGGATTCCTTTGTTCACGCTTTTCGGATTAGGTATTCTAACTTGGAAACAGACCGAGATTTGGCACGATACGGAGAGACTCTGGAACCACGCGCTTGCCGTGCGTCCTTCGAGTATAGCCTACTTTCATATGGGCAGGTCTATGGCGCAGCGTGGCGATCTGGCCGAAGGTGAGAAGCACCTGCGTCGCGCCGTCGAAATCAATCCGAGAAACGATGTGATTCAAAGTAATCTTGCTTTGGTTCTGGCCAAGCAAGGCAATCTGGCGGAGGCGACGAAGCACTTTCTCCGCGCTTTAGAAATCAATCCGAAGGATCCCGCTACATTGAACAATATGGGAATCACGCTAGCTCAACAGGGCAAGTTGGATGAAGCGATCCTGCACTTTCACCGTTCTCTGGAGATTAGGCCGAACGACGCCTCAGGTCACACCAATATGGCGAACCTCTTGCTGGACCGAGGAGACGTGGACGGCGCCACAAAGCACTTGCGCATCGCCATCGAAATCGATCCGGCGGACGCGGATAATCACAACAGTCTTGCGATCATTTCGGCGAAGCGCGGCAATCTCGCGGAAGCCACCGAGTATCTGCGCCGGGTGGTGGAACTCAAGCCCGGAGACGCCGCAGCCGCAAACAACCTTGCCATTACCCTTGCGAAACAAGGGAGACTCGAAGAAGCGGCTCAACGTTTCGAAGCCGCGCTTCGCATCGACCCCAATTTCGCCGAAGCTCATGCAGGGCTGGCGCGGGTGCTGGCCTCGCAGAAGAAGCCGGAAGAGGCGATGCGCCATTATCAAGAGGCGCTGAGGATTCTCAAAGCGCAAAAAAGGGCCGAAGGCTCGGTAGACGGCAAGCGATGAAACTCAGCAGGGTTTTACGAATCCACGACAAGTTGCACCTAGTCCAGCGCTTGCCGGAGGGACGGGAAATCACTCACAGGAGCGGGATTGTCGGAACTCGCATAACTGCCAAGCCGCTAGACCGGATGATTCATGCACTGAGAAAACCGACGACAGAGTGAGTATAGGACGAGGAGTAAGCTTCGTAGAGAGCGGGCATAGGAGTGTAAAGCTTCATTGACTTATGGGGTGTTTGGCTGGCGTGTGCGTTTTCTGCTCGATGGTTGTGACAGCGCTTAAGTTTGCAAGTCTCCTCAAGGTACAGGCCCATTGCCCGCGACCGCAGAGGCTTGCTCCTCGGGTTCTAACGTCGCGAATAATCCGGGGGTAGCTAGATGAACAAAGCGGCCGGCGGCAAGGACAAGCGACCGCGGGCGCAAAGGCGTCGCGCTGAAACCAAGCCCAGCATTGCGGCGCTGACGGACACCGGTTGGTTTTGGATTATTTTCGGCTGTGCATTTCTCGTACGGCTGTTCTACCTGCTCGAAATCGCTTCGATCCCGCTTTTCTATCACCTCGCCGGCGACGGCCGAGCCTACGATGAATGGGGACAGAGGATCGCTGCCGGAGATTGGCTCGGGCAGGGAGTGTTCTATCAGGCGCCCCTCTATCCCTACTTCCTGGGATTTCTTCAGGCCGTTTTCGGCCATAGTCTTTGGCTGATCCGGCTCATCCAGATCGGACTAGGAGCGATTTCCTGCGCGTTGATTTTCGAAACCGGCCGCAATCTATTTTCGCGGCAGGCTGGAATTGCTGCCGGCCTGATTCTTTCATTCTATGCCCCGGGGATTTTCTTCGACGGGCTAATCGAGAAAAGTATCCTGGATTTTTTTCTGCTATCGCTACTCTTGTGGTTGCTGAGTCGATTGAAAACGACGGCGCTGTGGAGCCAGTGGTTGGCCGTGGGTGCCGTACTGGGCCTCCTGGGACTTTCGCGGGAAAATGCCCTGATCTTGGTTGCTGTAGTGCCGCTTTGGATCGCACTGGCTTTTTCCGGATCGTTAGTTACCAAACGGCTGCAATGGATGGGCTTTTTCTTTGCCGGGTTGCTTTTGGTGCTGTTTCCGGTGGGGCTGAGGAATTTGACGGTGGGGGGCGAGTTCAAACTAACAACGTCGCAGTTCGGACCGAATTTTTTTATCGGCAACAATCCCCGGGCCGACGGTACCTATGTGTCCATCGGAAACGTAATTGGCGAACCGCAACTCGAGGGCAAAGACGCCAAGCGGCTCGCCGAAAGAGCTTTAAGCCGGAGCCTGACTGCCGGCGAGGTATCCGATTATTGGTTGCAAAAATCGTGGGATTACATTCGCTCCCAACCCGGTCAATGGCTTGGGCTCCTGGGCAAAAAATGGCTGCTGGTCTGGAATACGCGGGAAATTGAAGACTCGGACGATTTTTACATCTATCGGCAGTGGTCTTGGCTGCTGAACTTTTTGGGCTGGATCAATCACTTCGGCATGCTGGCCCCGTTGGCGGTCGTGGGCGTCTTTCTGACTATCAAGCAGTGGCGTCAGTTGTGGTTTTTGTACGCGATGATTCTATCGTTGGCCGCCAGCGCAGCGGTTTTCTATGTCTTTGGCCGATACCGGTTTCCGCTGGTGCCGTTTCTAGCGCTGTTTGCCGGCGCCGGCATGGCGGCGGCCGTGGCGCTTTACCAAAAGCAGAACTTTCGTCGGTTGACCCTCGCTGCGTTGCTCCTGTTGTCGACAGGGATCGTCGTCAATTGGCCGATCATGGGCGCCAGTGGCCCTGGGCCCGGCGGTTACAACAACCTATCCAATGCTTTTTACAAAGCGGGCAGGATCGACGAGGCGATTCGCACAGCACTCAAGGCGATTGAATTACAACCCGATTACGGAGTTGCGCGTTACAATCTCGGCAACCTCTACGCCGCCCAGGGTCGATTCGATCCGGCCGGAGCTAATTTTCAGGAAGCGATCCGGATTTTTCCGAATTACGCCGAGGCCCACAGCAACTTTGGGCAGTTGCTTGCGGAAAGGGGAGATATTGAAACGGGCGTTAAGTATTTTCGCAAAGCCATCGAGCTTGACCCGTCGCTTAGCCGGGCGCACCTCAACCTCGGTGTGGCGCTTGCCAAGCAGGGCCGGATCGCAGAGGCGGTGCCACCGCTATATGAAGCGGCGCGGTTGGACCCGGACTACGCGGAGCCGCGCAATTACCTGGGAAACCTCTACGCCGCGCAGGGCCGGTACGACGAGGCGGCAAGGTTCTTTTACGAGGCACTACGAATCCGACCGGATTACGCCCAAGCGCATCAAGGGCTGGCTCAACTGTTGTTGATGCAGGGAAAGCAAGAAGCAGCGCGGCAGCACTATCAGGAAGCGCTCAGACTCCTGAAACTCCGGGGAGCCACGTCAAAAGCTCGCTGAGCGCCGGACCGGGATCTCTCGGGCGCGTTGATGTCGGTATTGCTAACCTGGAATGTGTAAGTCGAACGCGGCCGGTGGATCTATCACTTTGATGAAAGGAATTGGATCATCGCCGATTTGCACTGGAACGATTTTGAGCTCAGGCGTGCTGCGAAGCCCTTCCACCCAATGATACTTCAAAATGATTTCATCTCCCCGGACGTTGGACGCCGCGATCCGATTGAGGCCCGCGTTGGTCTTGCCCTCGCCTTTAACAAACCAAGTTAGCGGCTGATTCACTTTCATCATGTGGACGGGGCCGATCCGCTGATCCGTGGTAATCAAACCCGGAACCGCCCGCAGTCGCTCAATCGATGCCGGATCGAAGGCCACTACCGCGCCGATGTTGTAAAGGCGAAAATAGTTTCTGATGGCTTCGTCGCTGAGTGTCTGGATGTCTTTTTTAAGTAGTTTTCCGGAGTGAAATTCGGCGAAATGGTGACGGTCGTTGTAAAGATTGATCGGCCCGCCAATCAGCTCGCGACCGGTCCAATGCGGGATAAACGCGGATAGGTACATGCCATCATAAACAAAGCCGGTTTCATCCCCCGATTCTTCAAAGAGCACTCGGCCTGCCGCTGGGGTCTCCTGCTTGATCCATTCCACGATGGCATTTAATTCCGGGCGAAGCCGAGTACGCAACAACATTTTTCCGCTGGTTTCGGTTGCAAAAAGATTAAGCAAAAAGGCCAAGAAGCCACAGGCAGTTATGATGGGCACGGCGTAAGACCGGCGTGTTAGAGATCTTCCGTTTATTCCTTGGGCCAGGATATAAGCAGCGGCCAGGGTCAGGAAGAGATCGAAGGGAATCTTGAAGCGCAGCGGTTGCCAGCTTTTCACGAAAGGGATGAGTGCCCCAAAGTAAGCAATTGAGAAGAGCACGATCCCGGCGCTTGCGAGCATGACGCCCGCGGTTCGATCCTCGCTCCGCAGAAGCTTTGCTATGCCCCAGGAGCCCAGCACCAGCAGCATCAAACGGAAACCTTTCTCCCAAAAGGACGGTCGAAAGCTCCAGTAGCCGCTTGGGCCGAGGTAGTCTTTTATGAAGGTAAATGGATCGACGCTGGTAAATAGCGGCAGTTGATCGACGATGGCCGCGGAAACGTCGTCGGTGCGATGCGCCAATGCGACAGCCAGCCAGGGCAGATTCACGAGAGCCGACAAAGCTCCGGCCCCGGCGATCCAGATCACTAAATTGCGACGGAAGATCTGCTCTTGGACGAACAGGAGAGCGACGATGGGTGCCAGAAAGATGACGATGGATTGAACGTGGAGCGGCAAAATAATCACCGCGATAATAAGCCAGCCAAGATGAGTGGCGCTCCACAACGATGCATGCTTGGCGATGCGATACAAAAGTGTCGCCCCCAGGACGCTCATATAGGCAGCCGGCGGATAGCCGATCATCCCGTAGAAAAACATTTCTCGCGGCAGCGAGTTCCACCAGTAGGCCGTTCCCAAAAACGCGGCCATGAGCGCGGCGCTGTTCTTAATGTCTTCGCGGTCAAAAAAGAGATTGCGCGCGGCAAAATACATAAGCCAGGGAACCCCCGCCATGGCGAGAAACGCCAGCAACTTGAACCACTGGACCGGGGCCAGCCCGAGGGGAGCGAGACCCAGGGCCGCAAATTCAAAAAATTTGATACTCAAATCCTGAATCGTATTCGACGGGTAGCCGGCGACAAAAAGAGGATTGTAACCCCAGAACGTTCGATCCTGGCGCCAGAACGCTTCCATAGACTTGAGGTGGTGAAAATGAAGGCCCCAGTCCTGCTCAATAACCGGCTGATTGTTAAAGAGGCCGGTCAGAGGGACAAACAGAGACGCCAAACCCACGCAGTGAAGCAAGCACAAGATTCCTGTCCATGCCAAGGCAACTCGTTCGCTGGGCCAGCCAAACCGGGTTCCCAGTCGCTCCGATCGATCTTCGGTCGATGGTTGCGGCTTCTTCCTCTTGGCGGCTTTTCTAGCTGTCATTTTTAGTTGGCTAACGGAAATTTCGCGTATGCTGAAGACATCAGTTGTGCTGCAAGGGGCGCCGGCCCGGTGCTACGGGTTTTGCTTCCTGGATAACTTGATTGGCTGGGGCTGGAACAAGGCTAAAGAGACGGGAATGAGCAAGAAGTAACAGAGCGCTCCCAGAATCAACGTCGCCGTAATTCCAAGCTCAAGGCTGATGGCAATCGCGCCGATGGAAGCGAGCACCCCGGCGGCGCCGTTAATCCCCCAGAACCAAGGCGTGGGCCGGGAGTCGATGGCGGCAATGAGCCGCATGCCGGTAGGAAAGCCAAACCCCAACAGCAGCCCGGCCGGCGTGATGGACGCCACGCAGATAGCGATCCGTGCGCTGAGCGTGGCATGATTGAAAGCAACAAACAGCTCGCTCAAGACCAAAGGCAAGATCAGCAAGTAGGCGCCGGTTAGGCTTGCCCAGACGGCCATCCTGGCTCGATTATGCAGAGTCAATTGCTCTGAAAGAAAACTCCCCAACCCGGTTGTCAGTATGAGGCTGAAGAGCAAAACGCTAAGGGAATAGATAGGATGGCCGAGGAAGACAGTCATGCGTTGGAGCAAAGCGATCTCTACCATCATAAAACCGGTACCGATCAAGGCAAAGTACAGCGTCCCCCGAGTTGTCACTAAAACCCCAACGTCTTTAAGCGCCGAACGTAACGGCACCACAATCGCTGCCATAACGAATATCAACGAGATCAACAAAAGCAGCAGCAAAGTGATCGTGGCCACGAGATTCCCGTGTCTTACCCCGCCTCCCTGGGGTCCCCTTGCGAGCATTGTCTTCGTGTGGGCGAACGCGTGGAACGGCCTGGAAAGAGGCAATTGATTGAAAAAAAACGGTCGGTCATCCGTCGGGGGTGTCAGGTCAAACTCAAGACTCGATGTATAAGCGTCAAGCGTCTTTCGATCGCCGGCGGTGATAATGCGGTACAGCGTGTCGGAAGCCGGCACCCGGCCAGGACTCATAAGGACTTGATGCTGATATTCCGCGGCTGTGCTTTCGAGGGTCTGGACGTCGCTGGCGGACAACGGCGATCGAGCCAAGACGAGGGTAGCCACGGAACCCTGCGAAGCGAGAAATAAATGGCGGCGCGGCTCGGCGATGCCCATCTCCATTAACGTTGCTACGGCCAAGCTGATCAGTCTTCCGGTTTCATCCGGAACTGAGGAGTCATACCACCGGCTGACGGTCAAAACACCACTGGGCGTCAAGCGACTAAGAAAGATCTTCCAGGCTTCGACCGTATAGAGGCCATTTTCGCTCAAGGTGAAAGCCCCAGCGCCGGTCGCCGCCCAGGTGTCGACCAAGCTCATCTGGATCAGGTCGAAGAACTCCCGGCTTCGCGCAAGCCAGCTTCGTCCTTCATCCAATGCAAACTGAACCCCCGGCAACGCCGCCACGTTATTGAAATCGATAAAGTCTCGTTCTCGAGTCAGGAGCTGGACGAAAATAGGGTTGATTTCCACTCCGGCAATTTTTTTCCGGCCGAAAAGCGCTGCCGATAAGATGTCCCGCCCGGCGCCGACGCCAATCACCAGGACCCGTTCGCGATCGGTAAGAAAATAGGCCAGGTTAGTCACGTCGTATCTTAGAAACCCTACGTCATTCAAATTCCCGCTAAAGCGATAGGCGTAAGTGGCGGCATCGCCGTCAATGTTCAACTCCGTTTGGTAAACCGACCATTTAGCCTGAAACATCTTAGGCGACGGCCCCCACATCTCCGGTGTGCCGCGTTTCACCTGACCCACAACCACCCGGGAGAAGGAATTCCATTGCTTGAACAGATGCGAGCCGGGGAATTCGAATTTCCCTTTGACGGCGATCGGCTGGAGACCGTGGTCCGTGTGGGGATTGATCAGAGCGCTGATAGCGAGAACCGCGAGGATCCAGTAGTGATGCCGCAGGCATGAATGCAGAGGCGGTTTTAGGTCCGGCTCCTTGCCAATGCCGGAAACAGAAAAAGCCAGGGCACCGGCTGCCACAATGGCTGCAACCCATAGGACCGCGGAAGGTCCATCGGTGAAATTCAGGAGCAGCAACGCCCCCAGGCAACCGCTGGCTGCACCCACAAGATCGACTCCGTAAACGCGTCCGATCCGAAACGGGCTGCGAGTGAGCGCGAGACTCATCACTACGCCGGAAAAGAAAAATGGTATGGACAAACAGATGGCAAGCTCCGTCCATATCCAGACCGTCGTCAAGGCCGCGCTAATAACCGGCGCCAAAGTCATTTGCACGGCTAAGCCGACCGCAGTGGCTAGTGCAAATAGGCCGCTAAAGTAAGCTAAGTCGTAGGATAGAGTCTTTCCCGTGAATCGGTCCCGGTGCAGGTAGACCCAAACGGCCCCGGCCGTTAGACCAAACATAGCCAGACTGATCACGAAAAATGCCAGGTGATACCATGCCACGACGGAAAGAATCCGTGTCTGGACGATTTGCAGCACTAGGGTCGAACCGCTAATAAGAAACACACCGAGATAGAAGAAGAACGGTTTCATTTGGTTTTCTTGGCCACGCTTAATCGTGATGGAGACTAGCCGAAGTCCCGCGGAGATATCAAGCACGGACGGATTGTGCCGGGATGCTACTTACAGTAGTGTCGGCGGAATCTTGACGCTGACCGGTATACGGGCCGGTGTTTGTCCAAGCGGGTGAGCGAATTAACTAGAAGATAAAAGTTGCTCTCTGTTGTTGCGGAAGTTGATGGGGGGGTACCCTACGTGGATCCGGACGTCTCTGTCATAATCCCGGCGTATAACGAAGCCGAGCGAATCGCCCCCACGTTGCGCCGAATCAACGATTATCTCGGCGGTTGTTCTTTCAGCTCCGAAATCTTGGTCGTTGTCGATGGAGCCACGGATAATACGCTGGGTGTGTTACGGGAAACGGCGGAGAAAGTTGCCAAGCTGAGGATCCTGGACCGGCAGCGCAATCGTGGGAAAGGTTACACGGTTCAAGAAGGGATGCTCAAGGCTTCGGGGCGATTGCGGCTTTTTTGCGATGCAGATAATTCGACGGATATTGGCCATTTTGACAAGATGCTACCGCTTTTCAAGGAAGGCTATGACATCGTGATTGCGTCGCGTCATTCTAAAGACGCTGCCGGAGCGCGGCAAGTTGTGCCGCAGAAGCGCCATAAACGGATCATCGGACAAGTAGGCAACCTGATCATCCAGTCCATTGCCGTACCTGGAATTTGGGATACGCAGTGCGGCTTCAAGGCTTTTCGCGCGGCAGTGGCGGAACGGCTTTTCTCTCAATCGACTATCGAAGGGTGGGCTTTTGATATCGAGATCCTGGCCTTGGCGCGGGCGCAGAACTATAAAATCGGGGTGATCCCTGCCGATTGGGTCAACGATGCCAGAAGTCACGTTCGGCCCTTCGACTATCTAACCGTTCTTGGAGATACACTGAAGGTCAAACGCAATTTTCTGGCCGGTAGATACAGCTTGAACTCATCGCTCCCGCGGCCCTGAGTCTCCCCTGAAACCGCGCCGGGTGCCCGACCAAATTCAATGCGCGAGGAGTCTCCCTGCCCAGCTGACGGTCAATCCGGCCAGGAGGAAAAGCAGGGTTGCCGGGTTACGCTGCTCAATGCGGTGTACTTGCGGCAAGATATCGGCCGTAGCGATGGCCAAAAACGTTCCCGCGGAAATGCCGATGGCAATGGCGACGTGCTCCGGCGCGAGGGAGCGAAAAAACAGAAAGGTGATCAGAGCGCCCACAGGGGTTGTTAGGGAGAAGAGCAGCGCGAGAATAGCGACCTTCCGCCGGTTCCATCCCGCGGCCAGCAAAATAGAAGATATGGACATGCTGTCGGGCATCTTGTGAATAATGACGGCCAGCAATACCACCGGTCCCAATTGGGGCAGAATCAAACCAGCGCCAAGCGCCATCCCGTCCAGCAGACTGTGCAGCGAGATGCCCAAGAAAGCGGGTATGCCCATTTGGTGAATATCGCACTCATGTTCCTCGCAAGCGTGGACGAAAACAAATCGCTCCAGGACGAATATCAAGAGAAAGCCGGCCAGGATGGGCCAGCCCATACTATCGGCGAGCACTCGGCCGGTCTCCGGCAACATGTGAAAAAACACCGCACCCAGCAGTACGCCGGCGCTGAAACTGAGGAAGAGGGCCAATGCTTTTTGTGAGAACTCACGCAAAAGCGGCAGGAAACCGCCGATAAGCGAGACAAAGATAAGCGTGGGTAGATAGAGAGACAGGGTCGCCATATTTTTCCGATAATGAATGTTATAGCTAACATAGGGTCATGAGTGTCGCAAACCACGGCCGTAAAGAGACGAAGGCTGCAAGGTAAGAAAAAATTGGCTAGGCGAGCCAAGAAAAACCGGCGACGGGGCTCGTCAGAGGTAATGCAAGGTGGCCCGTCCGGCGGCCAGGCTGTCTTCAGCTTCTTTGATCCGGCTCGCCGTTCCAAGGTCCTGCCAGAAGCCGTCGAAGTGAAAGCCAAAAAGCCTTTCTTGTTGTATGAGCATGCGCGGATAAGTGTCCTTGGTTGTGCTGAACTTCCGCGCGGCGCCGGCTTGCTCCAAATGGTCGAACACCCGAGGCTCCAAGATTTGAACCCCGGTGAACATGAGCTTGGTGGTTGGCAGAGACGGTTCGGTGGCGATGCGTGCCTGGAGAAATCTGCGGATTCTTCCATCGCTGTCGATTTCCATGGAGCCGTACTGATCGGCCAACGGATCCGGCCGTAAGACCAACGTTGCAGCGGCTCGTTTTTGATTGTGGAATGCAATCAGTTCGCTCAGCGATAGATCGATCAGCACGTCGGTATTAATGACGATAAAGGTTCCATCATCGAGAAATCGCTTGGCTTTCAGCAGACCTCCGCCGGTATCCAACAGTTCGGGTTCTTGAGAATACGTGATGTGCAAGCCCCATTTCGTGCCGTCGCCAAGATAACTCTCGATCTGGCTGCCGAGATGGTGGAGGTTGATAACAATGTCACGAATGTCGAAGCGTTTTAGGAGAAGAAGAGAATACTCGATCATTGGCCTGCCGGATACCGGAACCAGGGCTTTGGGTGTAACCTCGGTGAGAGGATGAAGTCTGGTTCCCTGGCCGGCCGCCAGCACCATCGCCTTCATCGCATTTCCTCGTAATGCTCCGCTAGAATTGGAATGAGCCTTTCGGTCTCAGGCAGCCGCGCGAGATTGCGCTTCAAGCGGCGCAGGGTGGGCGGAATGAATTTCATGTAGGCAGTCTTCCCTTTCACGACGTCGAGGTAGTAGAATCGCCCGACCACCTTCAAGTCTCTCTGAATCGTCGACAACAAGTAAGTCTCGACAAATTCGTCTCGCTGGATGGGTTGCTTTTCCATGTCGGATCTTTTGGCTACGTAGTAGTCGACGAGTTTTTCTTCGAGATCGGGCTGGATGATGCTGTCGGTTATGCGATCGTTGAGTAGCGAGGCTAGATCGTACTGCGGCGGTGCCAACAGGGCATCTTGGAAGTCGATCACAGCCACAGCTCCTTCGTGAATCATGAGGTTCCAGCTGTGGTAATCGCGATGGCTCAAGCACAAGGGCAGGCGATCCAGATGCCCCGCGATCTCGACGAAAACGCTTCTCAATTCTTGCTTGGAGGTTGGATGGATGGTGATTCCCGGCCGCTTCTCCAAACCGTACTCCAAAAAATGGTCAAATTCCCACATGTAGAGACGAAAATCGAACCGCTGTTGAAACGCAACGCAAGAGTCGTCGCGTTCTGCGGTTCCGCGGATCTGCAGCAGAAGTAACTCGTCGATGGCTTTTTGGTACCACGCCAGTACTTCCGATGGCGGTAAACGTTGCACACGGTCCCAGAGGGCTATATCCCCCAAGTCTTCTAAAAACAAAAGTCCTTCTTCCAGTGTTTCGCCGTAAAGTCGCGGCACTTTGACGCCGATCCGATTCAAGAAGCGGTGCATATTAAGAAATGGCAGTTCCTTGAGCGGTTCTTTGAAAAGCGCCAATTCCTCGGAAGAAAGGGGCAAGGTGCTGCCGCTGGGGAGTTGCATGACGATGACCGATGGCGGAGTGTCCACGCCGGCGAGATCCACGCGGTAGTAACGGCGGCTGGAGGCGTCACCTGCCAGGCCGGCGAGCGATCTCATAGTCGTGGATTCGCCAAACAGCCTGCGTAGCTGGTTTGTCACCAGGCCTTCGAGTTGTTCGGTCACTTACCGGTCTCCTGTTTGTGGGTGGGCTTAGGGCTTATTCACCGACACCGTCGGTTGATTAAACCTCTCAGCTGCCGCCGAACCCGATTGTGACTTTGCCGGCATCAACAATGACCGGTATCTGCCGGCGGCCCTTCGAATATTCCAGCATCCGTTGTAGTCCGTCGTCGTCTTGCAGCACGTTGACGTATTCGAAGGGAATTTTACGGCGGGAGAAATCCTCACGGGCTTTCGACGTATAGGGACAAAGATCCTGACCGAAAATCAGTACTTTCTCTATCGACATCATTTTATGGGCTCCAGCGAGTCGGTACCAGGTTATTGCCGTTTGATCCAAACAGACCTAGCTTAGCGGGCGGGCGGTAAATTGCAAGGAAAGAGTTTACTGTGTTAGCTTGCCGGGATCCCGTCTGCTTGGTTCAGCCTTAGCATAAGGTCGTGCGAATAATTGTCAGTGTTATTAAGAGCGATAGAAGCTCGCTAACTTTTCTATGCCTGGCATCCTCTACATCGTGGCCACTCCCATCGGTAACCTTGAAGACATTACCGCGCGGGCCCTGCGGGTGCTGAAAGAGGTCGATGTGATTGCCGCCGAGGATACCCGCCACACGCAGATCCTGCTCGATCATTACGCTATTCGCACGCCACTGACGAGCTATCATGAGCACAACGAGAAGACCAAAGCGCTGGAATTGGTTAACCGGCTGGCCGGGGGGCAAAACGTCGCCGTGGTGTGTGACGCCGGCACGCCGGCGATATCCGACCCTGGATATCGCTTGGCCGCGGCCGCGATACGGGGCGGCATCCGCATCGTTCCCATACCCGGGGCGTCTGCCCTGACCGCTGTTCTGAGCGCAAGCGGCCTGCCCACGGACAGATTCATCTTTGAGGGCTTTTTGCCCGCGGGCAAAAAAGCGAGACGAGCAAGACTCCAAGTTCTGCGCGATGAGACCAGGACGGTGGTTTTTTACGAAGCGCCCCATCGGCTGAAGGAAACTCTCGGCGACATGGTTGAGCTGCTGGGAGATCGCCAGGCTGTGGTGGCACGCGAAGTGAGCAAGGTTTACGAGGAGTTCTTGCGCGGATCTTTGGAGGAGTTGACCCGCGCGGTGGAGAGCCGGGAGCTCCGCGGAGAAATGACGCTCGTCATCGGCGGCTCGGCAGGTGAATCACGGGTTGACGAGGATCGGTTGAAGGCCGAGATTCGTGATCTCAAAGACAGGGGGTTGCGGGTCAAAGAGATCGCCGAGATCCTGGGCGAGAGATTCGGTTATCCCAAGAAGGAAATCTATCGCCTTGCGTTACTCGCGGAAAAGCTCAGCCCTTGAATTTGTATTCTTCCAGCTTGCGATAGAGCGTGGTTCGGTCCACCCCGAGCGTTTTGGCGGCCTCGGTCTTGTTCCCGTGCACGCTTTCCATGACTCGCATAATGTATTCTCTTTCCAGGTCTCTCAGCGTGTAGGTTTTGGCGACCGCGCTAGCCAGCGGCAGCGGACCGTCGCTGCGCGCCGCTAACGATGACGGCAAGTCTTGCAGGCCAATGCGCGCTTCTTTGCCGAGAAGCACCGCCCTTTCTATAGTGTGTTCCAGCTCTCTGACGTTTCCCGGCCAGTGGTAGTCGGTGAGCGCGGCAAGGGCTTCCGGCTCAATGTCCTCCACTTCGCGTTCGACTTGGTCGCTAAATTTCCGCAGGAAATGCTCGATGAGAATGGGAATATCTTCAGCTCTCTCGCGGAGAGGCGGCAGCTCAATGCGAATGATGTTGAGGCGGTAGTAAAGATCCTGCCGGAATAGACCTTCCTGAACCAAACGCTCCAGGTCTTGGTTACAGGCAGACACCAACCGGGCGTCTACCTTCTCACTCTGGTTGGCTCCCAAGGGCCGCACTTCTTTGTCCTCGATCACGCGCAGCAGCTTCGCCTGTAGGTTGAGCGGAATTTCGCTGATCTCGTCGAGAAACAGCACGCCGCCGTGAGCCGCGTGAAACAATCCGCGTCGGTCCCTCCGGGCGTCGGTGAAAGCGCCGCGGACGTAGCCGAAGAGTTCGCTCTCTAAAAGCGTTTCCGGGATGGCGGCGCAGTTGATCGGAATAAAAGATCCAGCGGCCCGAGCGCTGCTTTGATGAATCGCCCGGGCAATCATCTCCTTGCCGGTACCGCTTTCGCCCACGATGAGCACGTTGACCGCAAGATCGCTGACATGAGCGACGAGCTCGAAAACCTCCCGCATCTTTGTGCTTTGACCGATGATATTTTCAAATCCGAAGCGACTTTGAACTTCTTTGCGCAGTCTTTCGACCTCGCTCTGAAGGTTGCGTTGCTCCAGAGCACGCTTTATTTGCAGCAGGATTTCCTCGGTGTGGAAGGGTTTGGTCACGTAATGGAAGGCGCCCGCGTGCATGGCTTCCACCGCGCTTTCGATGCTGCCAAAGGCCGTGATCAAAAGAACCAACGCGCGGGAATCGATCTCTCTGAGCTGTTTCACCAATTCGGTTCCCCTCATGCGCGGCATCATGAGGTCGGTAATGGTCAAATCGAACCTATCCGTGCGGTATCTTTCTACTGCGGAGGCGCCGTCGTGAACGGCTTCGACGTCGTAGCCTTCCTCGCCCAATAGATCGGCAAGAAACTGGCACATCTCGTGATCGTCATCAACGACGAGAATCTTGGCCGGGGGAGGTACTTGCTGTTTGGGGTCTGGACTCATTGGAGTGCTCGCTGTCATAACTCTGTTTGGATTCTTCTGTCGGTAATTCAATTAGGAACCGGGTGAAGCGGCCGGCCTCGCTTTCAACGCGGATGTCACCTCCATGTTCCTGGATGATGCCGTAGCTTACCGACAAACCCAGGCCGGTTCCTTCACCGATGTCCTTGGTAGTGAAAAAAGGATCAAACACACGACCCATATGCTCCAGGTCGATCCCGGCGCCATTGTCTTCGAATGAGATTCGGAGCCAATGTTCAGCCGCAAGCGAATCCTTAACCGGGCCGCGATCGGTGATTTCAGCGCCGATCTTGATCACGCCACCTGGAGCGGCTGCATGGAGCGAGTTTGAATAGAGGTTGATGAATACTTGCTCGAGCAGATCCGGGTCGAGTCTCGGGTCGTCAGCCCAGGGCTTCGGATGC
>DAIRFP010000032.1:0-33272 GCA_036794995.1 Thermodesulfobacteriota bacterium
GGTATCACATTGGCCTCCGCAAGCATGCGGATCATTTCCGCTAGACCCGGTCCATCGACTTTCGCTTCACCGCGGTAGGCTTTGCCTTCGGTTAGCATGTAGCGGTAGGTCCGCGCCGCCAGTGTGTCGTCGATCTTCAGATGTCGAGTGAGAATACGCGCGGCTTCCTTTTCGTTACGCACATCGTTAAGCCAGCGTTGCGACTGCGCCACAGCGCGAGTAAAACGGCCGATCAGCGGTCGATTGGCCGCTGCATAGCGGGGCGTGGTGAAATAGGAAATGTATTGCAACTCTTTGAGATACTCGTTGTAGTGGAAGAGCGCTTTCATACCCCCCTCGATGGCGGAAAAATTAAGCGGCGGCGCTACCGCGACAGCGGCCGCGACTTGCCCGGACTTGAGTGCAAGGAAACGCGTGTTGCTTCCCGGCACCACCAGCAGCAAATAATCTGCCGGCAGGAGGCCATGCCTACGCATGACATCTTTGAAAACCACCGTGACGATGCTGCCTAGGGAACCGGTGACGATCCTTTGCCCCTTGAGATCGGCCAGCGACTTGAACTCCGGCTGGCTGATCGTGTCGTAAGGATAGCCGTAGAGGCCGCCGGCGAAGATTTTGATGTCCGCCTTGCGTACCGCGGCGAGAATGCCGAAGTGACTCCCGCTCTTGGCGATCTGGGTTTGGCCGGCAATAAGCGCGTTGATGACCAGGTTCGACGCCATATAGGTGATACTCACATCGAGATCTTCCTTGGTAAAATATCCTTGATCCTGCGCGACCAGAAGATCCCATTCGAAGGCGGTGAGATTAGTAACGCTGAGGCTTATACGGTCGGCGGCCAGCGTCGGTGTCACAAATATGAGAACCAGCGAGAACATCCATACCAGTTGTTTTGTGATGTAAATCATAGAGCACTACGTTCTACGTCGTGATGTCCTGAAGAAACCACTCGGTGGGTAAGTCCCGTCCCAACCCGCGCTCTTTCGCGCGCTTGAGAACGAAAGCCCCGGCGGCGGAAAATTGGACACCATGCCCTTCATTATTTGCGAAATAAGTCTTTTGCTCCCCGCTCGTCCTGCCGCTAGCTTGGCCGGCGCAAAGTTCGGCCAAGGTGATTGCGGACGGGAGATCGCGCTCATCCTTGCCGCCGAGGGATTGGGGCGCGTTGGTGTGTTTCTGAACCGCTTCAGCCGGCCGAAATTGCGGCCCGAAGCCGCGTTCGTGCACGACCGCGATGTCGAAAGTTTTAAGCGGTTCCTGTCCGACCTCGCCGAAGGGGCGGACGCTGGTCAAGCACAGCCCTGGCGCAATCCAATCCGGCTTGACAAATGGATGCGGCGAATCCGTACAGGTGCACACAATGTCGCTGCCGGCGAATACTTCGTCGATCTTGCCGACCGCTCTCACTTCGACTCCCAGCGCTGGTTCGCGCTCCCGGGCGAAGGCTTCGCGGCTTTCCACCCGCAAACTATGCACTTTGATCTGTTTGATCGGACGAATCGAGCAGATTGCCTCAGCGTGGCTGCGAGCTTGATTGCCCGCACCAACGATACCGAGGACGCTGGATTCTTCGCGGCTCAGATACTTCGCCGCCACGGCGCTGGTGGCCGCGACGCGCATGAGCTGCAAATAACCGTCGTTGAGAATGCCGTCCAGCTCGCCGGTTTTGATGTTATAGAGCAAGGCGAGACCGCAAAACAGGCCCGGTCGCGATGCATACTTGGTCGTGCGGTCGCCCTTATCATCGAGCCATTCATTGACGTCCGAGCGCAGCCGGATCGCGTGGTAGCCGCTTTTGATCACCGTACCCTCGAAATTTGCGAAGACGTAGGTGCGGCCCTCGCCCGTGGGAACGATGATATTGCTGCGCCGGCGGTGCGCCGCACGGCCGAAGCCATGCTCGCGGTAGGCATCGTCGAGCACCTCGATGCATTGGGGCATGGTGATGAGCTTGGCAATTTCGCTGTTGTTGAGTAGCAGTGTCATGTTCACTCCAAATTAGGCGAGTCCTTTTTTCTCCTCATCGCCAAATTTCGTTGCCGGGTTTGCCCCATGAACCTCTGTCATCTGCGGTCCAGATCATAGCGCGAGGCCCCACAAACTAGCACGGTCCGGCAAAAACCAATCTGCGTTACGGCGGATCCGGTACGGTCGGTCGAGTAGAAGGTTGACCCTTGAATTGTCGCAAACCATCTGTAACACAGCATGCACCCGTGATTCCAACTACAGAATTCAGACTCGCGGAAGCCAGTTCCGAGTATTATCGAACGGTAAGACAGAAATGGCGGCAACTTTTTTGACGGGCCAAAACACGAAACCAAAACCTGGTGGGACCAACATCAAAGATAAAGCCACGACCGGGTCCCGCTCCAGATCAAACATAAGTCGCTCCATTTAAAGACTGAATTGTTACGACGTGCAAATCCATCCCCGACCTGCCTCGTATTGGATTGACTTTCCTTACCCTGTGACGCTAATAGGTGATTAGCTTAAGCAGTCCCGACGTTAGATCCACCACCGGGACCCGATACTTGATGCCTTGAAGCCAGACTGTCCTAGGAGGGTAGATATGGCGCAGAATAGATTGCTCGATGCCGACTCCCATGTCAGTGAGCCGTTGAATCTGTGGAAAGAACGACTGCCGGTAAAATATCGCGATATAGCGCCGCGCATGATGACAGAGTACGAAGGGCGCCCAGGGGCCTGGTGGCTCATCGAACAGGACCGTCAGCCGCATAACGTGATACTGGGTTTCGGCGCCAACAAGAGCATTGAAGAGCTCAATAAGCTCTTGAACAGCTTCTCTTATGCCGGCGCTCATCGGGGTGGATGGGACCCCGCTCAACGCATCAAGGACATGGACCAGGACGGCGTGGCGGGCGACGTGCTCTATACCACACTCGGCTTTCGCATGTTCTGGATCAGAGACGCAGCCTTTCAGAGGGCTTGCTTCGAAGTCTACAACGATTGGCTCGCCGAGTTTTGCGCCTATGCTCCTGAACGTCTCAAAGGGCTCGGACTTATCTCTCTGTACGATCCCAAACAGGCTGCGCAAGATTTAGCGGAGTGCCGTAAAAAGGGCCTGGCGGGAGCGGTCGTGTGGGCTTCCCCGCCGGAAGAATTGCCGTTCTTCTCGGAAGTCTACGATCCGTTTTGGGCGGCTGCCCAGGATCTCGCGATGCCTCTTAGCCTTCACGAATTCGCCGGCTTTCAATGGGTCGATTGGGACTCCAACGCGAAAAAACGCACGGTGGCACAAGCCATCAACTCCCATGAAGTCGAGAAAACTTTCGCCACTTTGATTCTGTCTGGGGTGCTGGAACGATTCCCCGGTCTGAAGGTCGTCTCGGCGGAACTCAATTGCGGTTGGTTGCCCTTCTTCCTGTTCCGCATCGACGAACGTTTCGACGCCACCGGGATACGTTTTCGCGGCATCCCTTTCGCCACCAAGTTGACCCTCAAGCCCAGCGAGTACTTCCGCCGCCAGCTCTACGCTACTTTCATCGATGATCTTTTTGGCGTAGAGCATCGAGACCAAATCGGCGTGGAGAATATCCTCTGGTCGTCGGACTTCCCGCACAGCGCGACTTTCTGGCCGCACTCGCAGGAGAAGATCGCCAAGGATTTCGAAAACGTCGGCGAAGAGGACAAGCAAAAGATTCTCTGGAAGAACACCGCCAAGCTCTACGGCTTTGACCGGGGCTCTGAACAGTGAACGTTGAACGAGCGGAGGATTTTTATGACCACCGTTGAACCACGCGGGGCAGTGCATTGGATCGATCACTATGTGGTCGGCACGAACGACATGGTCGCCTGGGCTGACTGGGCGGTGAACGCAACAGGCATTCAGCGCCAACCGCTGATCGGGCTCACTACTGCAGCGCGGAAAAGGAACGTCAAGATAACGTGCTTCTTGTGGTGGGAGGGTGGATCGTGCCGCATCGGCGCGTTTCTGCAGCCCGAGATCTACCCGCCGGCAAAGGAGCTCGGCAAAGAATTCCCGCGCTGCGGCTTCTACATCCGGCCCGAGGATATCGACACCCACTTGGCCAGGCTCGACCGCCACAAAATCCCGCACACCGACCCGATCAAGACCGCCGCCGAGGGCGAGGAAGGAACCGTCATCTATCTCGCCGATCCGGACGGCAACCAGTATGAGTTTTGGGCGCCGGCGCAGATGCCGGAAGGCGCCATGGAGATCTGCACGTCCGAAAAAGTCGGCCGCATCAGTCACGTCGTGCATGGCGCCCGCGACCTGGGAAGAACTGCGGCGTTCTTCGAGAAGTATTGCGGCATGCAACCGGAGCACAATCCCAAGACCTCCGAGGGAACCCTGGTGCTGCGTTTAAGAGCGGGCGCCCGGCTCGTTTACAAGCTGGTGGACCAGGTCGACGAGCGCGTTTCCGGACATGGTACCTGGTGGGACATGCATACGGCCCTGACGGTGCGTCATGAAGAATTCCTGCCGAGTTACCGGCGCATGTGGGCAGGACTTCCGGAAGAAAAAGGTTACAAGGCGGACCTATCTCTGTCCCTCGAGCAGCAAGAGGCGCTGCCGGCCCGCACTGGCCTACATCGCAGTCCAGTGGGCATCAGGTGGAAGGAGATCTGTGATCGCGGCGATGAGTTTTACGACTGGGACTGCCACGCCTTCCACTTCATCGGCGGCAAGCCGCTGAAAAATGACGCTTCGCTGGTACGATACGAGGCCATCGAACAGGAAGCCTATTTGCGCGAGCTCGCGGAGTCTCTGAACAAAAGCTCGCAGCCGGGATTGATGGAAGGTCTGGGCCACGAAAACCCTTTCAAGCCTCGCGAAGAGTGATGTCCCTGCTACACCGGCAGCGCCGCGGGTAACCACAAAAAACGCATAGATGGCGAGCGACGCCGGAGAAAAACAGAAGACAGAAAGTCGAGTTGACCCTGGTACTGCCTTCGCGTTGACCAACCACCTGCAACGGCGATCGGTTTCCAAAACTCAAGTTATGTTTCTTGAGGGCGGCGTTGGCTGGGTCCACTACTGGTTAGATCGTTTCGATGAGAAGTATCTAAAAAGCCTTCCCCTTGATGATCGAATGCTTCGGCGATGAGTGGATCATCTACGCGTCGGATTATTCCCACTGGGACATCGATTGGCCCAATACCGTTCGACATATCGTTGAGCGCAACGATCTTTCTCAAGAATCCCAAGAAAAGATTCTCACATTCAACGCGAGGTCGTTTTACGGCGAACTCTAGACCTTACGGTGCAAACGGGCTGGATAACGCCGCAGACTTGGAAGATTCTATAACTAGTGCCCAGCTCGACAACCCGGTTGTCCGATATGGATGCGTTAAGAGTCAAAAGCAAAGGGAATGCTGTATGTTGCCGAAGACCCTTGATCGACTTCTTTGTTGCGGGTCCATCCTGCCCGCTCCTTGAGCCGATCACACCTCCCTCAAAGTCTCAGATTCTCTCTCCAGTCAATGGGGTACAGTCCAAAACTCGTCAACACTACTCAGAACATGTCCCGGCGAAAGACATTTATTTTTGGTAATCACTCTGGCTGCTGGGCAAGATTACATTACAGCGGGCAGTAAGAATGACGCGATCCTCCTGGTTTTTCCCTTCTAAATCGCATGCGATCCACGAGTCACTTGGAGTTGAAGACTTTTCTGCGACGGTTCCGGAGTAAAGGATCAGATCGCCCTCGAAAGTAGGGAAAGCTTGGCGCACCGTCAATTTGCGTAAAATCCCGCGTGGACCTATCCAATCAGTGATGGTGCGGACTAGCAAGGCCTCACGATAACCCCCGCTGGCGATAAAGGTTGTAAACCCGCTCCGTTCTCGGACGAAATCTCGATCCCAGTGAAGTCGATACCAGTTTTCCTGAAATCCAGCCCACTGCACTGTGTCGACGATGGTTAAAGGTCCAAAGGCACGGCTCGGAACAGCATGTCCCAATTCGATGTTTTCGAACCAAAGCTGTTCAATCGATGAAATCGTAGTGCTTTTCAAAGAACGCCGTTCTCCATCAGCGCCTGTTGCTCCAACTTCGAATAACCGAGCCGCAACAGGATCTCTGCGTTGTGCTCTCCTAGTGACGGTGCCCGATTCAACGGGACGCCACGCGGAGTTGAGATTGCACCTCCGGGAACCGTGACGCACCCGAGTTCGGGGTCTTTAATTGCCGTCAAAAATCCGCGTTCCAGCAATTGCGGATCTTGAACCAGCTCTGCCGGAGTAGCGACCGGAGAGGCGGCTATACGACGGCTTTGGGCTCCAGTAACCAGATGTTCTTTGGGCCACTGCCTCGACCACGCCTCCAGCCGGTCCAGAATTAAGTCTCTCTTTCGATCTCGCCCAATGTCATCGTCCAGCGAGGCATCGGTCATAAGCGTGGGATCCGCTACCCACTCTTTTATTTTGCTCCATGCCTGGGGATTAGGAGGAACGCTCACCATCCAGTAACCATCCAAGCATTCCAGGGCACCGGAAACGGATGTAATCTGGCCCCTCAGACCGCGTCGGCGCGTTATCTCGCCTGACGACGTGTACACAACCACGGCTTGCTCCATCAACGACTCCAGCGACTGCTGGGCCGAGACACGAACTACTTCCCCCTGTCCAGTTAAGTGCTGAGCATTGATAGCAGCTGCTGCAGCGATCGCTACGTAGAGTCCGGTGATTGCGTAAGTGACATGTCCACCTGCCAAGACAGGCCTCTGAGACGGCTGGCCGGTGATGGACATCAAGCCGGACCGCGCGTAGGCACAGATCTCTGGCAACTCATCTTCAAGCAGCGTAAGCACGAGTCGTGAATTTCTCTGCCGCAGAAGTTTTTCTTCGATTGGCAACGGAGCGTTCGCAATCAAAGCGTCGGCAGTCTCAATTAACTTAAGGAAAACCTCACGACCTTCCTGCAATGTTAACTCCAGCGTCAAGCTCTTTTTTCCCATGTTCAAAAACATGTGATAGGGGCCGTGCTCCAGATCTAAGTGATCTGCAACATGCGGACCGAGCCGCCTAAGCATATCCCCTTTACGCGGCTCTACCCTAATTACCTCATGGCCCGCCTCGGCAAGAAGCCGTGCGCCGTAGGCCGCGGAATGTTTCGTCAGGTCAATGATGCAGGACATTTTTAGCTCTCGCTGCCGGTATCTCGATCGGAGGACTTACGCTTTGGCAGCTTCACACTCGTCTGACGGACCCGGAGCACCAAATCACCGTCTTTTCTTTGAACCTCCATCTCTCGCGTCACAAAAATTCCCACTCCATTCCGAATCTTTCGCGATACAATGTCAACGATCCTATGGGTAACGAAAAGCTGGTCATCGAGGTACACCGGTTCCAGCCATTCAAACTCCGCCTGCGCGTTGCGCGACTCGGTATAGCCCTCGGGAAGAGGCAGCGCCTCCCAAAGGCTATCTGATTGCGTCCCCGTGGAACCTTCATTTCTTCGATACAGCTCCGCAATCATTGCGGGAGGGATAACTCGACTCCTATACCCGACTGAGCGTGCAAGATCGTCATCCAGCCACAGCGGGTTTCTGTCGTCGGTCGCGTTTATATACCGGCGCAGGTCTGATGCCGAGATCCTCTCCGGTAAAGGGATGGGCCCCAGGGTCCGGCCACACCAAGCCTTGAGTTCGTCGGTAATTAGCGAATCCGCTTCATTTTTCATTCGAAGAATCTACTGGAGGGCGCCTTGGCTTTGCAATTCTGTGATCTCTTCATCCGAGAAGCCGATCCATTGGCGCAAAATGTCGCGATTGTGCTCGCCAAGTAGCGGGGCGGGCTTAAGACTCGCCAGAGGAAGGTGGGCAAAAGCAAAAGGAACTCCGGCGACAAGCCTCGATGATCCGGAAGGATATTTCATTGCATGAAACACGCTCCGGTTGCCGGATGATTCTACAACTTCATCAATGTGCCGCACGCGCTCTGCGGGGACGCCAACAGCGTGTAAGAGATTTTCCACCTCGCTACTTTGCAATTGGCTGGTCCATTGCTCCAAGCCAGCATCGATTTCATCCTGACACTGCATTCGCCCGAGAAGGGTATAAAGCTTGGGATCGGTTGCCCACGATGGATTGCCCAAGACCCCAACCAAAGCTCGCCACTGCTCGTTCGTTTCGACTGTAATAACGCACCATTTATCTTCGCCGGCACAGCGGTAGCAGCCTTGCGGAGCGGCGGCGGTTGATCGATTGCCTGTTCTAAAGGAGTTTTCGCGGTTTAGCGATGCCGCACAAAGCAACGACCCTATGCTCGCTACGCTGCACTCAAATTGGCTGAGGTCGATGTAGGCGCCCAAACCTGAGTGGTTCCGGTCCGTAAGCGCCTGCAAAATTCCAAAGCAGGCGTGTAATCCACCGACGAAATCATTCCAGGAATTTGAGATGGCTAGCGGAGGGTCTCCCTCATTCCCTGTCGCCATCATCAACCCAGAATAGGCCTGGAGGTTCAAGTTCATACTTCTCCAGTCCCTGCGCGGGCCTTGGTGTCCGTACCCGGACATACTCACGAAAACAAGTCGCGGATTTTTAACTTTCAGTCGATCGTGCCCCAAGCCCAGCCTTTCCATCACTCCCGCACTGAAATTCTCTACCAAGACGTCCGCCATTTCGGCCATTCGTGCGGCCAGAGCTTTTCCCGACTCGGATTTTAAGTTTATCGTGAGTGATCTCTTGTTACGGTTTATGTTGTGATAGGCAGGCGGCCTTTCTTCAGGGTCCGAACCGGCAGGCTTAGTCCTTGTTCCTCCCGCGAAGTCTTTTCGTAGGCTTGTTTCAATCTTTACGACATCCGCACCGAGATCTGCCAGAATCCGGGTGCAGAACGGCGCTGCGACAATATGGCCGAAATCGAGAACTCGAACCCCCGCCAACGGTTGACTTCCGTTAGAACCGTTCATCACTGCGCCAGGATCTTTTTCACCCGCTCCAAAACGTCGGCCGGTTGGTTTATCGCTTCTTGCGCCAGACTCTCTAATTCTTCACCAGATACAAATTCGACGTCCATTCTTGCCTTTTTTGCGTCCGCCAGAAGCTCTGGATCTTTGAGCGCCGCAGCGTATCCGCTGCGCAAGATTTTAATTAGTTCGAGAGAAGTTCCTGGCGGGACGACAATCGGCTGACCAAAGTCGCTCCCCAACAATACGACACGGACTACGCGGCGGCTAGCATCGGAGGTTTTGTACCTGTCCATGATTTCAAAAATAGTCGGAGTATCGGGTGCCCTGGGATCACGCGTTTGACCCGTCTGTAAGATATGAAGATCAAATCCATTCTTATGCCAGCTAATAAACGGCTCGCGGCCAAAATGCGCCGGGAAAATCATTCCGCGACAAACAACTTCACCTTTTTCTACGGCCATGTCGATCTCAGTTCCCCCGGCGTAGCCCAGCACGGTCTGTATTTTTACGTCTAAAGCCTCCTGCAAAACTTTTGCAAGAATATAATCCGAGCTGGCGACACCCGAGCCACCGCACTTAGCGGGCTCCTTCGCCTTCAACAGATCGTCGACGTTCTTGTAAGGGGCGTCGGCCCGCATGTAAAGAATCAAATGATTTTTCACAGGCGAGCCGATCCAGTTGAATTTTCGTATATCGTACTGAACTTCTTTTTGCCCTGATAGTTGAGCAGAATAAATGCCGGCATGGGGAGCCCCAAGCGTCAGGCCATCGGGTTTAGCAACGCCGTAAACATAGTTAGCAGCTATTATGGAGCCGGCACCCGGCATGTTCTGGACGACGAAAGCGGGGTTCCCGGGGACGTGCTTTCCCATATATCGGGCCACCAAGCGAGGCCAGAGATCATAGAACCCACCGGCACTCAAACCAACAACAAAGCGAATCGTCTTCCCCTTATAGTAGGGCTCCTGTTGAGCATGCGCTGTCGCAGTGGAAAAGACGTCCAGTAAAAGTAACAAGGATAGAAGCAAGAGAGCGGCAGCGTTATTACTTGGCTGTTTTATCATAGGTGCACCCTGTTAGTTTTCCCTTTCATTGAATTGCACGGAGAGCAAAGCGTTGGTCAGCACCGCGGGCGCCATTAAGACCAAGTCGTCCTCACTACCGTCCTTGGTAGAGCCGGTCCATGAAACCGCTTTGATCTAGTTTAGTGCACAGGCTCATGTCGACGACATCGTCTGATTGTAATTGCGCCGCTTTCGGATTGATACCGTACTGGGCCATGAGTTTAAGCACCAAAGCTGCTCCTTTTGGAGTAGGGCAAGGTTTACGGGGCAGCCCTTTCAAGAGGCTCTCATAGGCCTCCTCTATCAGTTCGGGCTTGTTCAACTTCAGATACCTGGCGAGTGTTCCTTCCACAGTTTTTCTGTTCGATGGATTGTGAATAAATGCCACTGCTTCGATGAGCGCCTTTGCCATATTTTCGACGAGCTGAGGATTGGATTGAATCAGCTTGCGGGACATGACGAGTCCGGATCCCTGAAAGGGGATATTCTCTTTGGCGGCATCAAAAAGAACATTATAGCGTTCGCTTGCAATGACTTGAGCCAGCTCCGGTGGGAGACTCGTAGCCTCGACGCTCCCTGCACGTAGTGCTGCCATGCGTGCGGGAACACTGCCTATCTGGAGGAGAGTGATATTGTCTCTTTTAGGATTCATACCGAAGTGGTCGAGCACCATAAAAGTCATTAATCCTGGTAAGCCCGAAGGCGTCCCGATTGCCACTCTTTTACCCTTCAGCTCTTCGGCACTTTTGATGGAGGGTAGAGTAACAAATAAATAATCTAACGTGTTCAGCAACCCCAATACCATTGTCAGGTCTCCTCCAGCGGCAACCGCGTTAGCGACATGGGTAATGGCGAGCAAGCCAAAGGGGACCTGGCCTGCCAGCATTGCCTGCGTCGCCGTCCCGGAAATGATAAAGATCAGATCTGCATCCAAACCGTACTTACGGAAAAACCCTTGGTCTTGGGCGATCCAGAGGGGGGTCACAGCGTTGCTGATTACGCCGTAGGCAAAGCGCTGTTTGACTAGCGGCTCCGCAGCCCAAACGGATGAGAATGAACCCGACAGACAGAGGTAAACAGATAAGACGAAAACTGCAAAGGAATTTAGGGGACCCCTAAAAACGTTAATTTCCATTTTTTGTTACCTTTTTATAATATTTTTCGTGATATTCAGAACCACGCATGTTCTCGTGGAACCATTCTCGGGCTTGCTTCCTCAACCCGCTGGTTTCGAGCGGGATTGTACATTAAATTCCACCGCAAACTCTCTTATCCTTTTGAATAAAGACTAAATCATCCCATGGATGCAGCCTGGATGAACCAGCAGGTCAGGGGCTCCCTAGAAGCCTGAATTTATAAAGAGTCGTGTCGCCTGTGACATCCTCGAAGAACACCTCTACTGGCATATCGCAGCGAAGCTCTTCCGGGGAGCAACCTACGACATTGCTTATGAGACGGGGACCTTCATCTAATTGCACCAGCGCCACTGCATAGGGGATCTCGGGTTCAAACCCTTTTTGATATACACGGTGATAGACTCCGAATGAGTGGATCTTGCCTTTCCCGCGCGAGGGTGTCCATTCCCACTGCAGGCTCAAGCACTCCGGACAGGTCACGCTAGCCGGGAACCAGTACGAACCGCAACGAAGACAGTGGGGCAGGAGCAATTGATGTTTCTTGCATCCATCCCAAAAGGGCTTGGACTCGACAGCAGGCCTAGGCAACGGCTTTTTGTACTCGCTCATGATGCCTCCCTCCCTAGGATTACCGCGGACTGGCATACGGTATTACCGCCGTGACCTGTCACCAGGGCAATCTCTGCATCCTTTACTTGGCGGTCGGGTCCATGCTCATGACGGATTTGCCGGACGCCTTCGCAGATCTGAAGCATGCCTTGCACATGACCTTCGGATAGTTGACCACCGGACGTATTGGTGGGTAGATCGCCGTCGAACTCTAAAGCACCCGAAGCTGCGAAGGGCCCGCCTTCACCCTTGTTACAAAAGCCGTAGTCTTCGAGCTGCAAAAGAACCATGTGCGTGAAGCAGTCATACATCTGTGCCGTATCGACGTCTCCGGGGCCAACGCCAGCCATGCGATACGCGGTTTCTCCTGCCTCTTTAGCACCGGTCGTGATCATATTGTCGTCCGCGAACCAGCCCGTTAGCCGGTTGCCAAAACCGAAGCCAAGGACGTACGCCGGTGGCTTTTTTAAGTCTCGGGCACGTTCCGCCGACGTCACGACGACCGCTCCAGCCGCATCGACGTAGATGCTGCAGTCATACAACCCGAGCGGATCAACAATCATCCTCGCCTTCATGTACTGCTCGAGGGATAGGGGGTCACGCATAAACGCGTTGGGGTTTTTTTGCGCATGCTTTCGGAAGGCGACCGCGATCGCGCCGAGTTGTTCTTTTTTGGTGCCGAACAGTTGCATGTGACGGCGGGCGGCAATAGCGTAGTGCGCCGGTTGACCGAACAGACCAAATTCGGGTCCAAATTCCTTCAAGGCCTGGGCCTCACTATTCGCGGCCACGAGTGCCTTAGCCTCGGCGCTGCGATGCGTGCGCGACCACGCATCTCTGGCGTATCCAACAACGACGGTATTGCACAAACCGGCATCAATCGCCATGCAGGCCATTGCCACGCCAAGGACTTGACTCGCTCCGCCGTTGTCTGTGGAGGTGCTAAAGGATGCGTTTATCCCTAGCGTCTGGCCAACTTGTTGATGATGAGTATATGCATCGTCGGGCCCGTGCGAAATGAGACCATCCACGTCGGTTCTTTTCAGCCCAGCATCTTCAATCGCATTTTTCGCCGCGATGGCAAAAAGACCGATGTCACTGTGCTCAGGAACCTTCCCCAGCGGACTCTGGCCGACCCCGACAATAGCGTACTTGCCTCTAAGATTTTGGCTCATAATCGCTCTCCTATCTTAAGTCTATTTCTACAGTCACTAGCCCGGATGATTCACTCGTGACAACGATCGAGGAACGAGCCCTCCGGAGCGAAGGCAATAGACCTCTGCCTTGGAGCGGCCTGCGAACTGAATGGGTGGAGCGAACACCTGGGGAACCTGCAAGCACCGATTCAAAAACCAAAGACGGCATTGAGACTGTTCGTCTCAGTGCCTTCACTCCTCCAGGCTCGCACCTCGATCGACAGTGTGTCGTAGCTTTTCCTCTGAGCATGAATTATCCGGGCTAGTTATAGTGCTGCAATCTTCCGTGACCCACCAGTGCCCCTTCCATGCGGGAGGACGTTTCTCCGCAAATGCGCAGGAGCCCTGCGTTTGATCCTCCTTTGTTCAGGATGACGTTTCAATCGATCGCCATTTGGCAGCAGCGAAGAATCTCGGCCACCGATCATTTCCCGGCAAAAAATCTCATCCGACGCGGCTAATTTTCTACTCTAGCACTCCGTCTTGCCTAAGCGCATTGATTGTTGCCGCGCTGTAGCCGACGACGTCGCGCAGCACCGCGTCTGTATCCCGACCAAGCTCGGGAAATTCCCACCTGCGGGTTAGCTTGGCGTTGGCGAACTGTAGCGGGAAATTGGGCAGCACTACACGTCCGAGTCTTGGATTCTCCACAGCGACGATAAATCCTCGCGCGTTCAGGTGAGGATCCTTGGTCAAATCCTCGCCCGTTTGCACAACGCCCGCAGGAACACCGGCCTTTTGTAATTGATTTCGGATCGCGAAAACATCTTTATTTTTTGTCCATCGCGAAATAATCGCATTGAGTGTATCGCGGCCTTTAAGTCTGTCCGCGTTGGTCTTAAAGCGCGCATCCTCTTCAATACCACCGCCTAAAATTTTCGCCAATGCTGACCATTGTTGATCGGTTTCCGCAGCGATCACACACCAGCGGTCTTCCCCGGCGCAGGAGTAGCAATCATGTGGCGCTAACGACAGCGAAGCATTGCCGATGGGCTCGGGATCTTTACCGCTCGCCACCGCCTCCAGCAGATTCGCACCAATCATGAACGCCGTCGCTTCGGACTGTGCCAGGTCGATGAACGCGCCCTTCTTCCGGTGATCGCGATTGAGCACACCGGAAATAATGAGGATCGCAGACAGGACGCCGGAAACATAATCTGGGAATACCGTCTGCGAGCCAACGGGCGGGTTCGTATTGCCTGGATGATTCCACATATGAGTGAGCCCGGTGAAGGACGCGATATTCACGCCCAGAGTCGAGAAATGATGCTTCGGGCCGGTAGTGCCGAGGCCTGGCATGCGCAAATTGACGATATCCGACTTGACCTTGCATAGCTGATCGTAGGCTAAGCCAATGCGCCCGACCACATCAACGCTGAAATTGTCGAGCACGGCATCAACTTTCGCTACCAGGTCGTGCAGAACCCTCTGACCATTCGGATGTTTAAGATTGACCGTGAAAGAACGCTTGTTGCGGTTGAATTCGAGGAAGCGCGCCGATACGTTCGGATCTCCGCCGGCGCCGAAAAATCGGAACGGGTCCATGCCGCCCTTGCTCGATTCAACTTTGATGACATCCGCACCGAGTTCGGCGAGGATCGTAGTGCCATACGGCCCGGCGAGCACGTGATCGAAGCTGACGATGCGCATGCCATCCAATGGACCGTTGCCGTTCGGCGCGCTCACATTCTTCATCGCGCGCGGAATTCGCTGATCTCCGCCTTCGCGCCAGCTATCGAGCACCGGTATGCTCCCTACGGCGGGACGGGCACCGTCAATGACGAACGGCATTGACGCCTGTTTTGTCTTACCGAATCCCGCATGGTTAACCGTAGCCATAAAGCCCCGGGCCTGCACATGCTCATCGCTGACAAAGCCTATGGGTGTGTTCACGGGTACACAGGGGATCCCTTGCGACTGCAGCAACTCGGTAATTTCAGCCACCGTATATTTAACTACGAAGGCCTCGACGGCGGGATTGAGCTCCTCCAAATGCGAACGGCGATAAACATAACTGAGCCATTCCGGCGCGTCGAATACCGGGGGATGATCTTTCCACAACTCTAAGAACAATTTCCAATGCTGCCGCGTTATGTAAAGATAAACGAAGCCATCGCGGCAAGGAAAGATCTTTGCAGGCGCCACCGACGCATGTTGGCTGCCGGCGCGCTTGAGAATCTCCTTTTCGTTGGCCCAGAGACGGATGATATGCTCTTGGGTCGCAAGGCATTCTTGCATCGACGCGTCGACGTGATCGCCTTGCCCGGTGCGCTGGCGCCGGTAGAGCGCCGCCAAGACTCCCACCGTGGCAAATAAACTGGCAAAATAATACGCTTGGGTTTCCGGCGGCTTGCAGGGCGGCAATGTAGGATCACCGGAGATATAGAGAAAACCACTCTCCGCCAGCGCGACGAGATCGTTGTACGCGAGATGGTTCTTCGGGCCGGTCTGGCCGAAGCCGGTGATCGAAGCCATGACAATACCTGGATTAATCTCAGCGAGGTTTCGGTAACCGAGCCCCTTGGCTGCCAATTCGCCCGGCTGAAAACTTTCCAGTACTACGTCCGCAGATTCCACCATTTTTCGAAACGTGGCGCGGTCCGATTCCTTCTCTAGGTCAAGAATCTTGCTAGCTTTGCCAGAGTTGAGATGGGCAAAAGTTGTGCTAAGCAGTCTGCCGTCGGAAACCCCAATAAACGGCGCCAATTCCCTGACCGGATCTCCGCCCGGCGGTTCTATTTTGACAACCTCCATGCCCAAATCGGCAAGCACACGGCCGCAAAGCTGCCCGTTCAAGCCGGTGAGATCGAGTGCTCGATAGCCTTTGAGAAATGCTCCAGGTGAATTCATGTACTACATGCTACTTTCATGTCCCACGAATTAGGCTGCTAACTGCAAATGTTTATTTGAGATCACTCGGCTTCTTCAAGCAACCGTATCACGATGGCTTTCATTAAATCCCACAGGAAACTCCCTTTGCTCCTTTTGAATCAAAACCTGATCAGGAGTTACCTAGAAGCCTAAATTTATATCCCTTATTAAAATTGCTGCAGATTTTTCGTGACCACCTAGCGCCCCTTCCATGTGGGAGGACGTTTCTCTGCGAATGCGCGGGAGCCCTCCTTTTGGTCCTCCGTTGTTGAAAGGGCTAAACCCAATTCGCTCTCAAGCTGCAAACCTTGGTCGATTGGGAGTTCCACACCCTTTGTGATGGCTTCCTTTATGGCTATGACGGAAAGCGGAGCGCCGAGGCAAATTTTTGCCGCAATTTCCTCTGCGGCAGTCATCAACTGTTCGACAGGAACAACCCGGTTCACGAGACAAAGACGAAAAGCCTCCGTAGCATCTATAAGCTCACCCGTAAGACACAACTCAAGCGCTTTCGCAGTTCCGATCAGACGTGGCAACCGTTGAGTGCCTCCTGAGCCGCCAAGTCTCCCCCGGCGCACTTCCATCATGCCAAGCTTCGCATCCTCTGCCGCGACGCGTATATCACAAGCTAGTGCCACTTCTAGGCCACCTCCTACTGCATAACCTCGTATGGCCGCAATCGTCGGCTTGTCAATCGCAGAGATTGCTTGATGATGCAAATGGATACCTGGCTGGTGCCGTGCGTGTCGCTGCGCGAAGAGACTTTGTTCTTCACCTTGGGGTGCCCGCTCCTTCAAATCAAAGCCGGTGCTAAAAGCTCGGTCACCCGCACCGGTGAAAATACAGACCCGGACCTCAGGATCGCGTCTTACCTGTTCACAGATGTCAATAATTTCCCGTCTCATTTGATGATTGACCGCGTTCATAACCTCAGGACGATTCAATGTGACGTAACCGATGTGGTTCTTTATATTGTAGATGATGGCTTGATGGTTCACGATGATTTCTCCTTCTTCAGTTGGGACTTTTTTAAGAATTTCACGTGCCGTCTCTAGCTAGCCTCCTCCGCGTATATCGGCGGTTGGATCGAGACTTCCGGTGACGAGTCAAAGATTGAGGTCAAATCCTGCCTTTAGCCATTAAATAAACAAGCCGTAAAATGGGGAAGTGAGGGCTGATGTGCTAGTCAACCAATCCTTATCGTGGCAGGACCTCGACGAACTGCGATTCCGGTTCGTTGTCGTTAGAGAGCTTCCGACAAGACGCGGTCAGGGTCTCCGTATCTGCTCGCCAACTGGCGGACATCGGGGTCGTCCAGAGCTTTGAGCCGCCCGCGGTCCACGATCACTGTGCCATTGGCCCGAATGGTAGTCTGGAAAATGATGGCATCGACGTGAATGCGCTTTTTCTGGTGCCCTCCGCCAAAGCCCCAGTGGACCGCACCGGCATGGTTCGCCCCGTGGTATCCCCGCTCACCTCGAAACGTCGGAACTTTTGGATTATGCCCCAGGCCTATCTCACGAAGCTGACAAACATTGGCCAAATCCTCTTCTATGACACGGCGAAACATGTCGGCTTCCTTGCCTCCTTCTATGGACACAATCCGGCCTTCTTTCATCCGGCACGTTACCGGCTCCTGGTAGGCTGAATCGCCGGACCAGCCGCGGTAAACCCCCGGGGCAAGCGTCAGGGCATCGAGACGAATCGTACCTTCGCTGGTAACATTGTGGGGTTCGGACGGGCTCAACACATTGGGCCCGTGACCGACAGGCAGGTGACTGACAAAACCCGGCTTGTTGGCCACGATCTGGCCGGAGTAACGCGGATCTTGAGCAAACTTTTCCTCGATATTGTCCTTGGTGAGCACGACTCGAAAATCAGTTCCCTTCGGGTCGGTGATATGAACGTCGACGTCCTTGCCGCAACGAAACACATCCCAAGTCTTGGGATATAACGCGGAGAGTACCTCGAGGGGAAAACGCACCGCATCGTCGGCAAGCAGGGCAGCCGTGCGGCAATGAGGAAAGCCGACGCATCGAACACCACGTTCTTGCCGCAGGGCCTTGATGACCAAAGAATTTGCCATCTCCCAGGAAAAGTAGAGAACGTTCGCCGTCTTGATGGTTTCGACAAACTCATCGGGAGGTCCATAACCTCTGCCCCGGTCGACCATACACAAGAAAGGAGTGGCACCCAGCTCACCTGCGGCCGTAAAGAAAGCATAAATGACATCGGGCTCGACACGAAGGTCGCAAATAAAGCCAACGCGCTCTCCCTTGCTAACCGCGCCGACTTTCAATGCGGCGCGCGCGCCTTCTAAAACAGCCATCGATTGCAAAAAATTCGAAGACATCGTTCTTTTAATCTCCCTTCGCTGTCCAGACGGGAACTACAACACAACTAGAGCTGGCCACTGTTTTGTGCGGATAACCAATTATGGTTCACTGGCAATTTATCCCATACCTACGCCAGTGGCCTTGAGCCTGTCAACCACGCGGAGCAAATTTGACTTGACTTGGATCGATTGTCTTTCTATTAACAGGCTGAGCTTTTTAACCAAGACTCATTGGGAATTTCGGGTTAGCGACAGGATTCCATGATAACCATCGCCAAAGCGTTGATGTTCTACTTTGTTCTGCTCTCTTTTTTCGTCCCGGCGGCGCTTGGAGCGGATGGTCGTTACTCGATTCACACCTCCGGACTCAACAGCAGCGTCTATGTGAACATGCTTTACTTTGCAAACTTGGTCAATCAATACGCAACGGATTTCACTTTGGTGACATTACCTTCGGAAGGCGGACCGACCAATATGATTTCCGTCAACACTGGACGCGCATCCTTCGGGACCAGCACCGCGGAATCTGTCAAGGAGGCGTATGACGGTACGGGTGAGTTTCAGGGTAGGGCGCAAACAAGAATTCGTCATGTCGCGAGCTTTGGTTTCAGCCTGATGTTCATCTACACGCATCCCGAGTCAGACATTCAATCGATCACCGACCTAAAGGGTCGAAAGATTGTATACGGCGGCGGTACGGGTTCGGCGCTGCTTGGCAAGCAGATTCTCGATGTCTACGGCATTACTGCCGACGTTATTGCAACCCGAGGAGATACTGATAAGGCCCGGGAGGCCCTCGAGAGAAAGGAAATCGATGCCATTTTTAGCATCGCGCGTCTGCCTGTGCCCGCCTATAGTGAAATGGTAAAAAGACAGGCTCTAAAGTTTGTTCCCCTGGATTCAGCTAGAATCCAGGCGCTGCAACAGCGCTCGCCATTCTTTGTCGCGGTGGATATAAAGGACTATTATCCGGCGTATGGCCATTCGGTGCGAGCAGTAGGGCTGCCGGGACCACTGGTGACGCGCGACGACATGAGCGCGGATGTGGTTTACCAAATATTGAAAATCGTTTACTCGCGAATGAATGAATTGCAAAAAATGAACGACGGTTTTCGTGGCGAATCTCCGACGACCGGATTGCGCGGTCGAGGTATTCCGCTGCATGCGGGGGCGGAAAGATACTTTAAGGATTTCGAAGTCGGGAAATAGCTGGTTTCAGCAGTCGATATGATTGGCAACAAAGCACCCAATGCTGGTTTTTTGCTCTTGTGCGCGGTCTGGCTGGCCGTGGCGCACCCGGTGGACGCCCAAGAACTTAAATCGATCCGGATCTCGTTAAGTCTCGGCTCTGCGCAGTTGCCGCTTTGGACCGCCCGTGACGCGGGGCTATTTGCAAAGCACGGCCTCAACGCCGAGCTTCTTGGCCTTCAAGTAGCATCCCGGCAGGTGCAACTCCTTTTGGCGGGGGATACGCTCGCGGCCAGCCTATCGGGAACCACACCCATAAGGGCACGCATCGAGGGCGCCGATACCACTATCATGATGGGACTTCTCAACTCCTTTACACTTTCGGTAATAAGCGTTCCAGAAATCAAAAAGCCTAGCGATCTGAAGGGCAGATTGATTGGTGTGGGCGCCTTGGGAGGCTCACCAACGCTTTTGACCCAGCGGCTCCTGAAGAAGTGGGGTTTGGAAGCAGATGTAAAATTTCTCGCTACCGGCGGCTATATCGAAAGCATCGCCGCGTTAGAAAAACGACGCGTTCACGCTGCCGTGCTCGACCCACCGCGTGCCTACATCGCTAAGAAGAAATTTGGCTTTATCGAATTGGCAAATCTGGGTCAGGAATTCAAATACGCCACGACGGTTATCGTTGCTCGTGAAAGCCAACTACGAAAGGAGCGCGAGACCTTTACTCAGTTTGCCAAGGCAGTGATCGAAGGCACTCACCGGGTGAAGACGGACCGGGAGTTTGCAATCAAAACGTTGAGTCAAATGCTCAGATCAACGGATCGAGAGATTCTCGAGGAAACCTACCGGGTGTTTTCGGCGCTTTACGAAAGGGTTCCCTACCCTGCAGTCGAAGGAATCCAGCCTATCTTAGATGAGATTGCGCTACAGAATCCCAAGGCCAAAAATTACAAGCCCGATGATTTCATCGATACGACCATCGTAAAGCAATTGGAACAATCCGGATTCGTGGCGAGTGTCTACCGCTAACCGACGTGGAACATTACAGTTTCTCCTACGATTAAGAGCAGCGATTGACTGCCAGGCTCGCCGTGCGGCGACAGCCGAACTTGCTGAAAGACTCCTTAAGGTCCATTACGATTATATGGATTTCATCAAATCTCCATCTCTGCTGATTCGTCAGGACCTGAGCGGCATTAGTAGGAACTGGCGATGTGTTTTGGCTGCTTCGTCGCTGCATAGCCGTCTCGCCGCTAACGAGGCGGTAGCGGATCGGCGGCGTTCAGTTTTTTGAACAGCGCGACGGTTTCGGGGTCCCGCGGCAGCTCCTTTAGAGCTTTATCCATATCGTCCGGCATGAGGGGCGTCGCCTCGTCGCCGGTAAACTTTTTGTAGACCATGGGAAACTCTGGGTCGGTAAACGTTTTCACCATGGCCCCGCGCAGAATTTCAACCTGCCCTTTTGGCGTTCCTGGCGGCAAGAGAGACGGCGTGCCGAATTGCCGGAAAACGCGCACCATGCGGAGGAGCTTTCGATCTTGCTCCGACTTTGCGAAGGTCTCGATCTCGGGCAGCTCGGTAAAATGATGATGTCTCAGGCCCTTCGGAACCTCCATGATGATATGCGGAACGATGGCGCCGGACTTTACCAGCTCCGCGTTGCGCGTGAGGGTGGTATCCGCGTTATTGATTCGCGCGTCGATTTCGCCGCGGGCCAACGCCGCATCGAGCTCGGTTCCCCCGTAGCCGACCACGAAACTCGGATCTTTGATACCGATCAGGTACGCAAACAGCCGACCGACGAAGTAAATGGAATGGCCCACCGCCTGCGCTCCGATTCTCAACTTCGAAGCTGAACGTAAATCATCGATCGTTTTTATGCCCGCCTCCCGCCGGCTCAGGAACACCCAGTGATAGGTGCTGTGCGGCGAGCCGAGGTAAATAAATTTATCAAGGTCGTACAAAACACCCTTTTCGCCGAGAACCGCGTTGGCAACCAGGGCTCCGCCGATCCGTCCGATGGTGAGTCCATCGGGTTTGGAGTTTTTGTAGATTTGATTGGCGGCTTTGATGCCTCCTCCGCCGGGCATATATTCGGATACGATCGTCGGGTTTCCCGGGATATGCTTTTGCAAGAACGGCATCATCGCGCGGGTCAGCATATCCGAGGATCCGCCGGCTTCCGTCCCCTGAAGGATGGTTATGGTCTTTCCCTGATAGTATGGCGCTTGCGCCAGAGCGAGAACTGCACTCACCAAAAGAAATATCGCGATCGTGAAGCTCCGCACCAGGATCATTGGGATCCGTATAGGCTCGTGTTTGGATTTCATAAAGCCTCCTTTGACGCCGCGGCGATCAGCTACTTAAATATCTCAATCATCTCGAGGTTCCGTGGAATTTCTTTGATCGCGATACCAGGGTAGTCGGGAAACCAGCTCAGGGAAACAGAACGGAAGTCCATAGCGATAAACAGCGAGGCTAGACCCCACCCAATCGCTTTGTCGGTACGACAAACCATACAAGAAAAAGTCTCCTTTCCCCCAAACCTCTGGAATCGTCCATAGAGTGCCGCAACAAGGAGCTACGCAGCGGGGGGGTGCGGCTACGAGTTATCAACACTTATCGCGCTGAACTTTTAAGTCAACACCAACCATTGAATCGCCAGAATCACCGCGTCGCCAGGCTAATCACGAAAAGAAGGAAAAATCATCGTCGGATTTCATAGGAAATCCTTTTTCGCAAAGGGCTCACAGGTTTGTGGTCGCGATCAACGCCACCGGAAAATTCTTAAAGATGGCGCGCAAGGATAACCCGACGCTATGAGCTTTTATTTCACAGGTGAGATTTTCTCCGGTCAACAGATTGCGCCAGGATTGCGGCGCGCCGGCGGGTAAGCACAGCATCTCATCGTCCCAAGTCATGGCGCCCCACGGTGAGCCCGGCGGCGGCAAGAGCCGAGCCAACAAGCGCGGCGCCGCGGCGATGATCCATTGATCGCTCAGGCGACGCGCGAAGGCGCAGACGTTTTCCCGGAATTTTTCTGAAGCGTAAAGGGACAGGTAACTTCCTTGCTGAAACAACTCTTCGTGCTGGCGTCGAAAATTGAGCACTCTGTAAATCAGGTAGAGCTTGACGCGACCATCCTGCCAGTGCTGAAGCAATTCCACCAGCAGATCGGCACGATCCCTTTGGTCGCGCCGCCTAAGTTCTTCGAGCAGCATCCTGCGTTTCCCGAAGTCCACAGGTCGCCGGTTATCCGGATCGACCAGACTCAGATCCCAGAGCTCTGTTCCTTGATAGAAATCCGGCAACCCCGGCGAGGTGATTTTAAGAAATGTTTGCGACAAGGAATTGAGCATGCCAGCGTATGCGATCCGGGAATGGAGTTGGTTAAAATCATTTATAAAATGATTGGCAGATTCGGGATCGAGAACCTGCCGTACAAAGTCATCGACGGCCCGGTCGTAGGACTCGTTCGGATTCACCCAGCTCGTATGAACTTTAGCTTCCTTAATCGCCTTGTGCATGTACGCCGCAATGCGCTCCCGATAATCGGCGAGCTTCTCTGGAGTGAACGCCTCGACAGACCAGGTTCCGAGCAACGTCTGATAGAGCAAGTACTCATCGTTGGGGTCGGGAGCGAGCTCGCCGTCGGTCTCGGTTTTGTGAGGAGCATTGATAGCGCTCCATCGATCCAGGGCCGCCTTCCAATCCGCGGGGATCTCCGAAAGCACATTGATGCGCGCCCGCACGTCCTCGCTGCGCTTGGTGTCGTGCGTGGTAAGCGTAAGCATGGAATGGGGCCAGTGCTTTTGACGCTCCCTGTTTTGCCGGTGGAAGTTTTCTAAGGAACCCCCAAACTCCTCCGGATCACCGCCCACTTCGTTCAGCGATACCAAGCGGTTGTAGACATAGAAAGCGGTGTCTTCCGCACCCTTGGCCATCACCGGTCCCGTGACTTGTTGAAACTGCATCACGAAGTCGATCACCGAACGCCGGTCTTCGAGACGAAATCGCATCAGGTTCTTGAGCAACAGCGTATCTTTGACGAAGTCGAACAACACTCCCGCGGTACGCGGGTTGCGTTTCTTCGCCTCCGCCACCGCTCCTTCGACGTACTTCTGGTCTCGGTCCGATACTGTCCCCGTGAGCGCATCGGTGTAGGTGCGATAGATATTCAGACAGGCGATGACTTCGCGAAGGGCAAAGGTCAGGCTGTTGAGCGTGAAATCTCGATAATGGCGGTTTCTCTCCGAGATGCGGTCGAGGTCGCGACCGAGGGCATTGATTTCGCTCGCCATAGATACCAACATGATCATCTTTTTGCACGAGTTCACCAGATCGCGATAGTCGGTTTCCGAACCGATGAAGTCACCGTAAATTTTATTGAATCGCCGGCGGCTGGCGCGCCGCACGAAGAGGCCGTTCAACTGGTTAAGAAAATCATAGCCGGTGGTGCCCGACACCCCCCAGTTTTCCGGCAGAGACTCGCCTTTGGCAAGAATCTTTTCCGCGACGACGTACACCGGCAGGTGGTTAGAATGAGAATAAGAGTTTTGCTCGAGCCGGTGGAAATAACCGGTTGGGTCCCATAAACCATCCGGGTGATCGACCCGCAAGCCGGTCGCTTTGCCCTCTGCGAGAAAGCGTAGGATGAGCTGATGCGTCGCTTCGAAAACCTCGGGCGTCTCGGTACGGATCGCCGCGAGCTCGTTGATGTCGAAAAACCGGCGGTAGTTGATCTCTTCCTCCGCTACCCGCCAAAACGCTAGCCTATAGGGTTGTGCCTCCAAGAGCGCGTCGAACGAGTCAAAGCTTTGCGGCTCGTCGACTTTGCCGTTAATCTCTTGAACCGCCAGATCAACGGCGTTTCTCACTTCGACGCTCGCCTGAGAGAGAGAAGCGATGCGGCGTTTGATGATTTCTTTCTCGCGCCGCCCTTCAGCCAGCTTTTCCTGATCGACTTCGGTTCGCAGCGGCAGATGGTTTATCGCGGTCAAAATACTCTGTAGCTCCAGCACCTGATCATGGTCTTTTCCCAGGGTCTCGCTCAGGCGATCAAGCTGAGGCGAAAGAATCGTAGCGTAAGTGCGCGGCGCGATGGGAAGCTTGGTGTCCAAATAGTAGACAAAAAAGGCGCCATCCTCGAAGGCAAGTCGCAGCTTGCAGTCTTCCAGCACGGTGCCGTATTGATCCTCGAGAATGGGCAGTAACACTTTGTTTTCCAGGTGTGGATTGGCCGGCTGCCAATCGATGTCGAAGTAGGCGGCATAGCTGGAGCTCGGGCCGTTTTCCAGCACGTCCAACCACCAAACGTTGCTCGCTTCCGCAATCCCCATGTGGTTGGGAACGATATCTAAGATAAGGCCCATCCGGCGCACCCTCAAGGCCTCGCTAAACGCTGTGAAGCCACCCTCACCCCCGAGGGCTGGATCAACCTGACCGTGATCGACGATATCGTAACCGTGCATGCTGCCGCTACGCGCTTTGAAAATCGGCGAGGCGTAAGCGTCGGATATGCCGAGGTCATATAGGTAATCGACGAGATCCTGAGCTTCGTCGAAACGGAAATCTTTGTTAAACTGCAGCCGGTATGTGGCGGTGGGGATGCGCATGGTGTCTGTTTCGTTTAGACTACGCGGCCCGAGCGCCGGCGGCAACTCCTTTGAATCCCCATCTAGCAGTCGATTCAATCATACAGATTTGAGTCCAGGCAAAACAAATGACACGGACACCTGATGTGCTTTTCACAGGATCAGTAAACGCATACAGAGTTGGTATCAGTGATGCCCATTGACTTGTTTGCTAACCGGCCGCGGTCTAGTGCGGATCAAATTTAGCGAGCATATCGGCCTTCAATTGGGTGAGAGGGTCGACGATCGATTGCGGATCGACCCTCTCGGCAATTTCTTCTTATCCGGCTTCCCTCACCGTTGAGGAAAGTCGCGTCCAACGCAGACCGTGACAAGCTTTTCATGAGTGACCGCGGAACCTGCTTGCCTTGTTCATCCCTTCAAATTTTGTCCTGTCTTCCGACTGAAAGCTATTGTCTGTTGGATTGACTCGCAGTGGGACTTGCACTATCGTCCGGATAGTCCGTATAGCACTTTGTTGTGGTTCTATCATCGGCGCAGGTTACCTGACTGCTTGGGGAAACAAACCGTGATTGCCCGATCAGAGATTCTCGTTTTTCTGATCTTCTTTATTTGCCCAGGTTTGTCATCTGCCCAGGAGCGTTACGATTCAAGTCTCGTCGAAGGTGCCAAGAAAGAGGGTCGGGTAGTCTGGTACACCACGATGAACGTCAGCCAGAGCAAACCCGTCGTGGACGCCTTTCGGAAAAAATACGCCTTCATCGAACCGGTCTTGTATAGATCCGGCGGAGGCGCGCTGGTCAATAGAGTGCTTACCGAGGCGCGCGCCGGCCAATACGTCTGGGACGTCGTTGGGGGCCGAGGAGAGATGATTCAGGCGTTCAAAGAGAAGAACCTGTTGGCCTCCTATCGCTCGCCGGAGGCTCAAGCGATCGATTCCGATCTCTTCGATAATCAGGGTTACTGGTACTCCTACTACGTGGTCCCCGTCGTCCTGGGATACAATAAGAATCTCGTCAAGCAAGAGGAGATCCCCAAAAACTACGCAGATCTCCTGGAGCCTAGATGGAAAGGGAAGAAAATCTCGATGGACACCGAGGCTTATCTCCTCTTTCAAGGTCTCATCTCCGCGTGGGGCAAGGAAAAGACCGTGAGTTATATGAAGCAGTTGGCCGCCCAAGAGCCGGTCATGCAGCGCGGCACCACGGAAAGAATCACCATGGCGGCTGCGGGCGAGTATCCGCTGGTGATTACGTATGCCCATTCTCTTCAAAGAATGGTTTCCCAGGGGGCGGCTATCGATTGGACGCCCCTGGAGCCGGTGGTGGTGGAGATCGACCCGATCATGATCAGCGCGAAATCTTCCCACCCGAACGCCGCCAGACTTTTTCTGAACTTCCTTTTGAGCAAGGAAGGGCAGGAAATGCTTGTGCGGTTCGAACGGATCCCGGTCCGCCGCGATGTCCAGCCTAAGCCGGCGCGGCTCTTTAGGGGCTTCAAGCGCATCGTGGAACGGCCGGACGACTACAAATATTTTTCGGAAAATGTCAGGCTCTTCCAGGAAATTTTCAAGACCCGCTGATTATCCAAAAAACAAGGAGGCGAAAAACATGTTCGCGAAACTCAAGCATCTGGCGATCGTCAGTGACCAGTACACTCTTCTCGGAAGGTTTTATGAGGGCATGTTCGGCATGAAGCCCTCGCAGAACTCCCGGCCCTTTGGCGCGGTTGTTGTAAGGGACGGTTACGTAGGATTGAATATCAATCCGAGGAAGGGCAAGGCGGGACGCCAGGCCGGCCTCGATCACTTTGGCTTCGAAGTCGAAGACGTCAATACCGTCTTCGACCGGCTAAAAAAAGACTATCCCTCTATCAACGTACTGAAAAGACCAAGCACCAGACCGTTCGCCGGCATCAGCACGCATGACCCGGCAGGTAATGTCTTCGATATTTCCCAAAAGGACATGGAGAACCGAACGGATGCCTATGTGGAAGCAGATCGGGCGCAAAAGCGGCATATCAAGCATATCGCTTTGAGGGCTGTGGACCCTACGGGGTTAGCCAAGTTTTACAGAGACGTATTTGAGCTCACGGAAATGGAAAAACCCGCCGACGATCCAAATTCTTATTTGTCGGATGGAACCGTCGTGTTTGTTATCATGCCGTGGAACATCATGGACTATGCCGGCACCGGGATAGAGAGGCCGGCGTTGGATCATGTCGGATTTAAGGTAGAAAGCGTGGAAACGTTAAAAAGTGAACTCCAGAGAGTGAAGAGGGAAAGGGCCGCGCTTGCGCCCAACCCTATTGGTGCGGAAGCGGGAGCGGAGGGGGAAGCGAGACTCAAACTGTTCGCCAAATGCCCGCTCGGCCAATTCCACATGTCCGACCCGGATGGTGTGTTGATTGATGTCAGCGACAAGTGATTCGTGAACCCACATGAGAGAGAGGAGGTCAGACACGTCTGACCTCCTCTCTCTCCGGGACCCAACGGCAAGGCTATCTGCGCAATGATGGGCCCGCCGCGATCCGCGTTTCGAATACAAAACCAGCAAAGAAGCCCAACCCGGGGGCAGGGCGCAGGCCAGACTTCTACGTCTCGATAATTCGCGGCGAGGCTTTCATTGTCCGCTGGCGTGATGGCCGCGCTGATAGTGCCGGCGCAAAAGATCCGTCCCGTAATCGTTGCCGTTCGGTGTGCGCACGATGATATGGATATGGTCGCGGTAATGTTCTTTGAACTGCGGAAACGCCTGGCCCGCTTGGTGATCGAATTCGATGATGATGACCGGGCTATGCACGCGGTAATAAAAGACGCTATCTTCCTCGACTCCGCCGCGCCAGGAGAAATGAGTATCATGAACATGCAGCATGACTTCGTCCATTTTGACTTTTGCGTGACCCGACCGCATGCGCTCGACGTGAGTTGCCACCAAGCGGAGGAGCTGATCATGCTGCTGCGGCGTCAGCTCATCGTAAGCAATCCCCTCATAGCGTAGTTCATGATTGTCGCGAAAGGCCGAGGTGAAGAGATCACGGGGCAGATCCTTGGAGACGATAGCTTTGCCGAGCTGTTCGGCGTTGAGCGCGCGGATCACCGCAAGTCCTTGGGTTTCCTCGGCTTCGAACACCCGGGTGCCAGCGTATTTGCCGCTCTGCGCGAATACCGGTTCGGAGCCGAGAAACGCCGGCGTCATCACGACCTGGTCGCCGATCACAAAGTAATTCACGTTCAAATGATGGCCGTCGATCTGCCAACCCCAAGGCTCGCTGGCAGACGGCGAGCCCATGATGCTTAGCCAGTAGAGATCCTCACCGAATTCATCGATCCGGCCTGTCATCTCCATCACCGTCTCGTTGAGACGCATGATGTCGCGGGCCGTGGCGAGTCCCTGGTCGCTGAAGCTCTCTTTCAGCAGGTCGAAGGCGCGATCGATTTGCCGATCGGACATTTCGGATAAAGGGATGCCGTGGCGCATGATGGTGCGATGAATATTGCTCCACATGCGCCATTCTTTGGCGTCGACTGGAAAGAGCGCCCTCGCCCGCTGTTCCGTGTTCAGCGATCCGAGATAAGCTTCGGCGGCTTCGCGAATCGTCTGTGTGGAAACCCCGGTAGCTTTAATCGGGAACAGGCCGGGAACAACCGCGCCAGCAGTCGTATTTCCCTTGAAAGGCTCGGCCACGGCCTTGAGCGCGTTTTGCAAATAGTTCGGCGGCCCGCCGCCTGCCTTCAAAGAGCGGCCATTGCGCCGTGGCGATGCCAATTGCCCCGGCAGGTAATCCGCGTTTTCGCGCTCGCTCATGCACCGCTCTCTTTCAAAGTCGGAGACGACGAAGTTCTTTTATGGTGATCCGGAGCGTGATGTCAATCCAATAAACAGCAAAAGTGCTCCTGGCCAGACTATTCGACTTTCGGTTTTGCCGCTATCTCGATACTTATAGAGACAGCTCGTGGATAAGTTGATCAAGGGCGAGAGATCCTTGAGTCCAACAGTAGACCGATTGGGCACCAGGCATTCCTATTGACTTGTTTGCTGGCCGATTGCACTCACGGTCGCAGTGCACCGCGGACTAAAATTTAGCGAGTATATCGAGCTCGAACTGGGTGAGCTGGTCGGTGATGGATTGCTGATCGATCTTCTCGGCGCCGGCCACGGTGAGGTCGAAAGTCAGCCCTTCATCGCCGCCGCTGCTTTGGCGGTGGTCGACGGTCATGCGCATTCCAGCTTGCTCGATAATGATCGGATCGTTCTGCTTGTCCATCAGTCTCCCTCCGGGTCATGCAGTATTGTTGTCCAGGCGAAGTCGTTACATTTTTACCTTCCACCTGTCAAACCAACGGCAAAACCGTCTTGCCTGGTTTTATCGAGAAGTTTTGCGACTAACGCCGCGGCGGCAAGGGTCCCGACCCTCCGATACTGTTGAAGAACGCAACGATTTCGTCATCCCGGGGCATCTCGCGGATTGCCTTTTCCTGTTGCTCGCCCGAGAGTGGATGGGCATCTTCGCCGGCAAGTTTTTTCCATTCGCTTAAGAATTGCGCGTCTTTGAACATATCGTTGAACGCTTTTCTTAAAAGCATGACTCGATCATTGGGTACGCCGGGCGGAAGAATGAACGGCGAGCCGACGAGTCTCAAGCTCCGTTGCACATTGAGGACGTTTCGTTCCCAGTCGGAACGCGCTAACGATTGGAATTCGGGGAGCTTGGCGAAGGCAGGGTTCTGTACGCGATAGCCCAACGGTGTTTCAAAAACCGCTTGGAAGTTTACGAGTCTTTTCTCAATCCACTCGCCGTTTTGCTTGATAACGGCGTCGACGGCATCGACGCTGGCGTCCACCTCGCCGCGCATGAGAGCGAAGTCAACCTCGCGTCCAGAAAAGCCAACGACAAACCTAGGCTCAGGCAGATCCGCCAGCCAGGCAGCAAGTCGCGCGATCACATAGAGGTCGTGGCCGACGGACTGGGCGCCGATTCTTAATCCGGGCTGGGATCGAAGTTTCGCCAAACCCTCCGGCGCGATTTCGCGGCGCGTCAAGAAGACATTGTTGACGCTGCTGTTACCCGAGCCAAGATAGATCAGCTTGTCAATGTCGTATTGCACGCCGGATTCCTTCATCACCGCCGCCGAGATCACGCCCGAGCCGATGTTGGCGATCGTCAAGCCGTCCGGACGCGCCACACGATAGAGATGATTGAGCGCCTTTTTTCCCCCAGCACCGGGCATGTATTCGTTTACGACGGCTGGATTTCCAGGGACAAAGCGCGAAAGGTGTGCGAGCACCGCCCGCACACGCAGGTCCCCCAGTCCTCCAGCATCGCGTCCCTGGAGTAATGTGATCGTCTTATTCTCGTAAAATGACGGGCTTTGCGCGGACCGCGCCTCGGCGGTTAGAAACAACACGGCCCCGATCAAAGAGACTGCTATTCGATACGATGAAACAACTTTTTTCATTCAATGGCTCTCCTTTGTGCCGTAACGTTGCCGGGGAAAGAAAGATTCGCGGTCCATCGCGAAGCTCAGCCGGATTAGCGAGCGATCTTACTAGTGGAAAATAATCGGGTCAAACGAAACCCAAACTCCGAACCTACGCACGTAAAGCCTGCTTCGGCAAATTCCCAGCCGGCATTCCACGGCGAGAATCGTTGACGCTGACCAGAAACTATGCGAAGCATTGCGAACAAACAATCGGAACGGAAGGTAAACACGCAATGAGCCAGGCCTTTTCTGCCGCAGCGACAACTCTGGTGATTCAGGGCGGCACACTCATCGACGGCACGGGAAGGCCACCGGTAGAAAATTCGGCGATCGTCATCCAAGGCGATCGATTTAAGGCAGTCGGAAAAAACGGCGCGCTCGAAATTCCTCCCGGGAGCGAAATTGTTGACGTTACTGGCAAAACCGTTTTGCCGGGATATATCGATGGTCATGGCCATTGGGAAGACTGGTTCGGCGAACTATATCTTCATCTGGGAATCACCACCTGCGTCAATATCGAGCTCTACCAGGACGGGCCGTGGATCCTCGCCCAGAGGGCAGGGACCAACTCGGGGAAGATCCGCGGGCCACGGCTCTGGGCGTCCGGGCAAGCGCTAGGTACGCGCGAAGCCGAGGCAGTTCGAGAGAGCGCCCGCGCTGCCCGAGGCGAGATCAGCGTCTCCTCGGCCGATGAGGCGCGGACGGCGGTCCGGAAAAAGAAGCAGGATGGATACGACATCATCAAAGTCAACGAATTCGTTCCGCTCAACTGGCTGGCATTTGTCGTCAAGGAAGCCAATGAGCTCGGGATGCCGGTCACCGGCCATAGCTGGGATGCGATTGGCTCTGCATCTGCCGGCATCGGCGGGATCGAGCACATCTGGTCGGTCGGATACTCTTCCATCACTGATGATCAGAAAAGACGTCGGATAGGAGCCGATCGGTTGCTCAGGAAAATCGATGCCGAACAGGTCGGAGCCCATTACGAAGTCAATCACTACGACCATATCATCGGCGCCATGGTCGAACACGGGGTCGCGTGGACCCCGACCGTTGCAAAGTGGCTCTGGCCGCTATCATCCAATGCCGAACGTTTCTGGGCCAGAGCTCAGGAGATTTTAGCCGATCCTGCTGCGACGAAATACTTCCCGGCGGCTTTTCCATACACCGTGGCGCAAACACGCAATCGTTTCGAAAGATACAACCCCGAACAACTGGACCTTGCGAAATTGGCCCATGAGAACAGCTTGGAGTTCATTCGACGTTTCGTGGCGGCCGGGGGGATTCTCAAAGAAGGGTCGGATCCGCCTCAGGGCATGGCCGGGCTGCAGATGCACATCGGCATGGCAATGGATGTTGAGGCGGGAGTGCCGCCGATGACGGCAATTCAAGCGGCTACCCTCAATGCCGCAAAAACTTTCAAAAAGGATAAAGACTTTGGCAGCGTCGAAGCGGGAAAGGTGGCCGATCTGGCAATTGTCGAGGGCGATCCGTTGAAAGACATATGGGCGACCCAAAACGTCAAGATCGTCGTGATGAATGGGAAAGTCGTGGATATTGGGTTTCACGCGGACTGGACAAACCCAATCCCGGCAGCTCTTCCCGGACACTCCGTGCCGAAGGAAATCGAGATAAGCCCGGTCGTGGTAACCCAGGGATCGGGTTCGACGCTGTTGAAGGTAAAAGGCAAGGGAATGCGTCCGTACCTCACGGTCAAGCTCAACGGAAATGACTTGGAGACCCGTTTCGTGAGAGGCGAACTGGAGGCAATCATCCCGGCTCACGCGATTGAAAACGTGGGCCTCTATTTTGTCACAGTGGCAAGCCCTGGAACCTTAGGGCAACAGTCCTATCCCGCCCATCTCATCGTAAGGTTCAGAGACTAAACCGGCCTTGTTTATCTTTATCTCGCGGATGTCGCGGTGGGGAACGAATTGTTCGTGATAGTTATGGGGTCTGACATAGCAGCAATCATTACAATCTTTCTTTCTGCAATCCGATACATTTAGTCTTCCCTTCCTTTAACTATTTCTTGGCTCGTCGCTATTTTTTTAGTAGCGCACTGTAGTCCTTTACAGTCTTCTCGTAATCACGGCTCGAAGCCTCGACATCGACGACATAAGTGCGTTTTCCTTGCAACTCGGCAACCTCCTTGACAAGCGGAAGACCATCACGGGCGGGAGCCATGGCATTGGCGCGCGTATACTGACCCGTCGCCTCGGGCGTCAGGATGAAATCGTAAAGAAGAATCGCTCCATAAGGATGAGGCGGGAGCTTGGCCATCATATTAATGACGGGGACAACAAGCACCGGCTCCGGCACCGAGTAGTTGACCGGCGCGCTCTGCTCCAACAGGTCACGGACGTTGTTGAGATAGACACCCAACCCGCACGATTCTTCTCCCGCACCCACGAGCTGCGCTCGAAGCGTTCCTCCCCTTCGCAGGTTGACTCCGTTTTGCCTGAATCCCGTAATGAGCCTGTTTACCTCCTGATCACCGTAGATTTTCTGCAAAGCGTAAAACCACTCGTATCGCGTATCATCAATGGAAAACTCTCCTTTCCACTTGTGATCGAGAAAATCTTTCCAATCATTGGGCGCGTTTTTCACTCGATTTTTGTTACAGATAATCGCTTGAATGTTCCCGAAATAGGCAACCCACCAACCCGCCGGGTCCCGCATGTTTTGTCGTAGTTGGGCGGCTTCAGGCGACACATAGGGTGCAATCACGCCCGCGTCTTTCATGCCGGCGAACGTCACTGCGCTGGTCCCGACGATATCGATGTCGTATTTTCCCGCGCGATGCTCACGCACAATTCTTTCCGCAAGTACCCTGCCGCTCTGGCGCATGTACTCGACTTGAATCATCGGGTAGCGCTTCCGGAATGCCTGCAGGGCAG
>DAIRFP010000236.1:0-1105 GCA_036794995.1 Thermodesulfobacteriota bacterium
CATGCCAATCCACAGGTTCAAAGGTTCAAACGTTCAACCGTTCAATGTTCTCGGCCTTCTGATTTTCTCTCTCGTTGGACTTTTGAATCTCGTGAACCTTGAACGGGCGTCCGCCCAGACCCCCTTCTACCAGGGAAAGACTATTCGTATCGTGGTCGGCTATCAGCCTGGCGATAGCCACGACCTGTGGGCGCGCACTTACATCCGCTTTCTCGGCAAGCATATTCCAGGCAACCCCGAGTTCGTCGTGCAAAACATGCCCGGCGCCGGCTCGATGATCGCGGCCAATCACGTTTTCAATTTGACCAAGCCCGATGGTCTCACTCTCGGTTCCATGGGCGGTGCGCTGTTCATGGCCCAATTGACGGGGCGGAAAGAAGTGCAGTTCGACTGGCCGAAGTTTTCTTGGATCATGACTCCGGACCGCGGCGGCCATCTTCTGTACATGCGCACCGACGCTCCGTACAAAACTTTCGAAGATTTGCGCCAGACCAACGATCCACCGAAGTGCTCGGCCACGGGCGTCGGCAGCACGGGATACGACCTGCCCAAGCTGCTCGAAGAAGCGCTGGGCTTCAAATTCCGCGTCATCAGCGGCTACCCCGGCGGCGCCGATCAAGATCTCGCCATGGAACGCGGCGAGGTTCACTGCCGCGCCTTTATCATCGAATCATTTTTCCAGCGCGAGCCGTTTCCCACCTGGGTCAAGAAGAATTTCGTCAGAGTGTGGCTGCAGACGGAACCTAAGCGCCATCCAAAGCTGCCCGACGTACCGACGGTCTTCGAGTTGATGGACCAATACAAAGTGTCCGACTCCAAACGGCGTCTGGTAACCACCTATCTTAGCATCTGGGGATTCGGCTCCCGGCCCATCGTTTCGACTCCCGGCACACCGGCGGACCGGACGCAGATCCTGCGCGACGGCTTCGCCAAAATGTTCAAGGAGCCCGAGTTCCAGGAAGAGCTCAAGAAGCGCAAGTGGGAGGTGGAGTTTGTCGGCGGTGAAGAGCTCCAGGTACTCGCGAAAGAAGTCGTCAATCAGCCGCCCGACGTGGCTGCCGCGCTCAAACGAATATTGAGCCAGTAATTCGGCAAGCGGCGCCGT
>DAIRFP010000236.1:1205-7683 GCA_036794995.1 Thermodesulfobacteriota bacterium
CGTTGCCAGTATTAATCAACTCCATACTTGACCCCTGGCCTTCTTTCAAAAGTAAAAACAGGACCGGGAACCAGATGCGATCAAGGGTCTGTGTAACATCAACGACGCATAAATTCTGAGACGAGTTTCTGCCATCGGTTCATTGCCGAATCATATTGAGAAGTGGTTAAACCCTCTTCGGGGTACCATCGTTTGAATCCAGTCTCCTTCACAGGACTACCGTGTCTAAACGTGTCTACGAGCATTTTCTGACCTTCGGGGCTAAGGAAAAAATCGACCAGTAATAACGCTGCGTGAGGATGTTGAGCGTGAGCGAAAACAGCCACGCCGCCGGCGATAGCAGGCACCAGATCCATGGGAACCCAAGCGACGGACGCACCTTTGTCGACAGCATGACCAATGTTGCTTTGAATCGCCGTAAACGATATTGCCACCTCTCCCGAAACAATTAGCTGATTGAAGCCGGGACCATTGACCCCATGGACCGTAACATCTTGTTCCTTTAACTGTTTTACGAAACCTTCGCCCTTCGATTTGAGCATACCGCCGATAAGTCGAGCGGCGACGTCGTCGTTGCTGATCGCCATTTTTCCTTTCAGCGCTGGCTTCAATAGGTCGTCGAAGTTTTTCGGGATATCGGCCGTAGGCAGAATATTCTTGTTGTAGCCCACGCCAATATAGGACTCGCGGTCGGTTGTCCAAAAAACCAAGCCGCCGTGTGTTTTTTGTTTGGCGGCTTCGGGGTATTCAGACAAATATGGCGATGTGTAGGGTGCCAGAAGTTGGCTGTCCCGCAATACCATCAACCCTGGAGGTGAAGTTTCAATTACATCTCCGAGAGGACGGTTTGACCGCGCCTCGGCTAGTACCCTAGAGGCTAATTGGGTGCCGCTCGCTCGATACGCCTCCACCTTCACGCCGGGATACTTGGATTCGAAGATCTTAACGATCTCCTTGTTGGCGATCAGCGACGTGTACCATGAGAACTTGCCCTCTTTCTTGGCACCATCGTAAAGTAGCCGCTCGCGGTCTGGCCCTGTATACTTCGCCAAATCGGCCAGAGTCGTCGGTTTGGCGCTCTGACCCCACGCGTTGCCTAGCAAGCTGCTGAGAAAAATCATCGCGATGAACAAGCTTTGTCGAGTCGACATAGGGATTCCTCCTTGGAGCATACTTTGTATTTAACTTTCGATGATTCTGAATTGAAATTACAAGTGTGCGGCCGGCCTGCTATCTGGCAGTCTTTTCCTGCCCTCTCGTTGAAGCGTATGGCCCGGCGCAGCTCATCGCTACTTAACAACGCCCTGCACGCGCAGATCGGCCAACTCGTCCTTCGTCAAACCAAGAAGTCCACCAAGCACTTCGTCCGTATGCTCGCCGATGAGCGGCGCATCGTCATGGATGCTAGTCGGAGTTTTTGACAGGTGAATCCAAGGAGCAAGCAATGTAATAGGCCCCGCAGTCGGGTGATCGCGCTCAATAAACGCGCGGCGCTCCTTGATATGCCGATCTTCCATCACCTCGCCGACGGACAACACAGGCGCACCGAAATAATCGAGCTCGCGCAGCCCATCCCAAATTTCCTGGCGAGTTTTCCCGCTTGCCCATGTTCTGACTAGCTCCTCCAATTCGGCGCGGTGCTGGCGACGCGCAGTGACAGTGGCAAACCGGGAATCGTGAATAAGATCGTTTTGACCCATGAGCTGCGCTACCTTCACCCAAACCGAATCACTCATTTCCGGCACGCGCAGCGTAAAATACCCGTCGGCCACTTTCATGGGCCGATTGCCAACCCCAACGCCTGTGAAATATTCGTGCATCGAGCTGGTCATAAAGCCAAGGACGGCCTCTTGCATCGAAACCTCAACCTTCTGGCCTTCGCCGGTACGCTCGCGCGCATGCAGAGCCGCGAGGATGCCAACCGTGATACTCACGCCGGCGGCTTCGTCGCCGACTCCGAGAGTCTTGGTTCCCGTCGCGCCGTTGTTCTTCCAGGCGCTATGGGTCCATCCGGCGATGCTATTGTTGGACGCTGCAGTATTGCCGTAGTTCGCATATGGCCCCCACTCGCCGTAGCCGCGCGAGCAGGCGTAGATCAGCCGCGGGTTGAAGGCCTTGACGGAGTCATAGTCCAGACCGAATCGCTCCATCACCCCTTTTTGATAGTTCTCGACGAGCACGTCGGCTTGGGCAATGAGCCGGCGCGCCAGCTCAACTCCCTTTTGGGTCTTTAGATTAAGGACGATGCTTTTCTTGTTGACGTTTATCCACAAGGACTCGTAGGCGTCGGTGGTGGCGCCGGGTGGCATCCACAGCCGTCGAAACTCATCGCCGTTTGGCGGCTCGACCTTGATAATGTCGGCGCCCAGATGGCCAAGCAACATCACGCAGAAGGGTCCGGCGAGGGCGTGGGTAAAGTCGATCACACGTAAGTCTTGGAGAGCCCTGGCCATGGTTGATACCTCCTAAAAGAGCGGGAGTATTGAAGTGATGGAGTATTAGGCCTGGCTACGAAGATTGGTTTGCAGTATTCCGCCACTCCATCACTCCATCGTTCAATTCCTATGTTGGGCGGAACTTCGGCAAAGTTACTTCCGGCGTGACATCTTCGAAAACTACCCGCACGGGCATACCAACCCGCACATCCTGCCATGGACATTGGATCACGTTGCTGATCATCGTTATCTGATCGTCGGTCCCGTCGAGAGTGATATGCGCGATGACGTAGGGCACATCATCCTGAAAAGCGGGAATCGACACGTAATGCACGACCACGAAAGAAGACACGGTGCCGGTTTCTCCCAGCTGCGTCCAGTCGAATTTCCAGGAATAGCAATGGGGGCAGAAGGCTTGGGGCGGCCAACGAAATTTTTTACAATCGCCGCAGCGCTGCGCCGAAAGCTCGTGCACTTTGCATCGGTCCCAGAATGGCTGCGAGTCGATATCCGCTATCGGTAGCGGCTTGGTGTATTCTGCCATCGTTACGCCCTCCTCAGGAGCATGGCGCTCTCGCCGCATTCACCGCATACCAGCGCGATCTCCGGGTTTCGGACCTGCCGGCAAGTGGAGCGGTCATAGGTGTGCGCGCCATTGCATAAATCATCCACCACACCTTCGGGTCGCAGTTGCTGGATCGCCTCGATCACGTGATTAAGCCCGTGAATGTGCGCCTCGGACAACAGGCCTCCGTGCGTGTTCACCGGCAGATCGCCGTCGAGGCGATTGTGACCCGCCGTGACCCAACCACCGATTTCGCCCTTCCTTACCAGGCCAAAGTCTTCTATGTGCGTCATGCACATGAATGTGAAGGGATCGTAAATTTCGGCAATGCTGACATCCCGCGGCGTGATGCCGGCCCCTTCATAAAGGAGCGGCGCCGAGTTGACGCCGTTGGTTTCCCAAAGTCCCGCTGTCTGACCCTGGCCACCCATGCCGGACATGATATAGACCGGCGCCTGTTTTAGATCGCGCGCCCGTTCCGCCGAGGTGATCACCAGTGCGACGCCGCCATCGCTCTCCTGGCAGCAATCGAGCAAACGGAAAGGATAGATGATCCAACGCGAGTTCTGGTGGTCCTCGATGGTGATCGGCTTTCGCATCATCGCTTTTTGATTGAGGGCAGCGTGGCTGCGCTCGGTGACAGCGAGATGGGCAAAGTCCAAGGTCGTGGTGCCGTAGCGCGCCATGTGAGCCGTCGCAATAGGCCCGAAAGAAGCGGCGGCATGATGGATGCCGAAAGGGGTCGTGAACTGCGCGTCGCCTTTGACGTCGTTGGCCCGCTCCCCCCGCGCGGCGCGTCCTTGGCTGTAGCGATTGCGCGCTTTGAAAACCAGGACGTTCTTGCAGATCCCCGAGTGCACAAGCATCGCGCCGGAGAGCACCGCGCCGCAGTTCCAACCGCCGCCGCCGTCACTGTAGAACTCGAAGTTGCATTTCTTCAGACCGAGTGCGCGGACCAATTCCCGCACCATTTGGCCCTCCGGCTGCCGGTGGTAAAATGAAACCACCCCATCGATGTCCTGGACTTGCAGCCCGGCATCCGCGATCGCTTTGAGGCTTGCCTCGGCGGCGAGGCTTAACGTCGTGACTCCGGATTTACGCGAGAACGCGGTCCATCCAATCCCGACGATTGCGGTTTTGTCTTTGATAGGTTGCTCCGGCATGTTGACCTCTATGTTCTTATACTGCGTCTCTTAGCGTTGACTGCCTATTGTCATTTCGACCGAGGGAGAAATCTAAGCTCCTCGCTTTCGCTCCGGCGGGCGATACAGTCTCTTCATTCTCAGTTGGAAAAAATCTCTTTCAACAGCTTCGAGTCTTCGTCGAAGTTCTCCGCCCAGGCAGGGTCAACGGGCACAATCTGGGCTCCTCTCACTTTCATGCTCTCATCTTGCGGCAGGTCAGACCTCGCGACCAATCGTCCGGCGCTTTGATAGAGTAGTTGCCCTTCCTTCGACAGCAAGAAGTCGACAAACAGTCTGGCCGCGGCGGGGTGCGGTGCTTGCGCGACGAGACCCACTCCGACCATTAGCCCCGGCAGAGGTCCGGGCGCCACCCAATCGATCGGCGCGCCCTTTTGCTTTAGCCGGTTAACGGTCACGGCGTTGCTGTTGATCTGCAGTGATGCCTCGCCGGCAGCGACCAATTGAGTGATGAGGCTTTGTCCTACCCGCAGCATAGGATTCTGCCGGGACAGGCCTCTCATGTACTTCAAACCCCGTTCCCTCCCGAAAATCTCCAGCATTGCGGTAAACCAATCTATCTTGTCTTGCTCCAGGATCATTTTGTCTTTCCAAAAAGGATTGAGCAGATCTTCGTATCGCTTGGGCAAGTTTTGCGCTGAGACGAGCTTCGTATTGTAAAGAACTACGTAGGGATTGTAATACGTCGCGGTCCAATATTTCTCTTCCTTGAAGTTCCGTGGATAAAAACGGTCCTCCGTCGATGCGTATCCGCCTAAAATACCCCTCTTTTTGAACGCGTGTAAGTAAAACGCCGGGGTTTGAATCACATCCACAAGGTATTTCTTGCTGCGATTCTCCTGCAATACTTTGGTGACGATCCTTTCACCATCTGCCCGGTTTATGCTTACCTCGAGAAACGGATATTTCGCTTTGAAATGGCGGCTCACCGTACCCGCCTCTTCCAAGTTGATCGTGGTATAAAAAACCAATTCACGCTCTTTTTTCGCCTCTTCGATGAGGTCTTCTCTGGACGCCGAATTGGAGGCTTGAGGAAGGCAAGCAGTGAAGACGCTGATCAATAGAACAGAGTAAATACATTTCATGACGCGATGCGCCTTTACTTTCCGGTGGACCATTTTGTGCCTCCTGAAGTCGCCTCATCAAAAGATCCCATCGCAGGCGATACATTCCTTAAATGCTGCAGCTCCCACTCTCGATCGTCGTCCCGTTCCTTTGTGTATGCCATGTGCAAGCGCCCATCATCGACGTTCTCGATTGAATCATTCTGCCGAAATATTCGCTTTGATCGCGCACATCAGTCAGATGGGTCTTGTTTTCACTGGAGATGTCCACAGTATTTACATTGACATTCGTGGTCGGCCTCCACGTATTCGTTACTCAACATGGTGAACTGTTGAACATTTCGAGGTTCCCGGAGTATTTTAGCGCCCATGTTCCCTTGTACTCAGGCGATTTGTTGCGAAAGATAAGGGTTACGACAATGGCAATATTAAAAATACTGCTTATGACGACCGGACCATTGAAGTCAAACGAATCGTTTACCATTCATGTTCATTCATCAGGTTCTCGGGTTGCCCGAGCGATAATCAAAAAATGTGGAAATAGGAAATAGGTAGGCGTACCCTTTCGCAAATCCAAAACGAAAGACTGCTTGTTGGCGCAGGCAGAGAAAGGCTACGCCGATGAAAGAGAACATATTATTGGCAATGGATCAAAGAGAATCTTTTACGAGGAGCTGGAGGAGTACGCTCGGGGGAAAATCCGCGGTCACTTGCAGGATCTGTTAGAGCAGGAAGTGACCGAGTGGTTGGGGTGGGAGAAAAGCGAGCGCAAAGGAAATGCTTTGGAACAGCCCGGGTACCGCAACGGTCACGGCATTTGCTGAGGCTCGTCGGTTCTCCCTTCGTCCTGCCGCCGGGCACGCCGCCGGAGCGGGTGCAGATTTTGCGCGCCGCCTTTCACAAGATGTCTAACGATCCCGATTTTCATAAAGAGTTTCGGACCGCGGCCTGAGGCCCGAGTAATTCCAGCTCGTCAACAACGTCCGGTTAACTGCCCGAAGAGGAACAACTGTTCGCGGCTAACCAATTCACGCATTCAAGCCTGACCCCTGGCCCTTCCTAAAGAGTATAGAAAACTGGTGGGCGACGATCCCTCGCCGCTGGCTGCCGAAGAGGTCCAGCGCGCCATCGAGGGCCTGCCCCGCGAACCGTCCGTCATCGAGCTGTTCAAGCTGTTTACTGGCGCCAACCCCCTTCCTTCTCATTGAACGG
>DAIRFP010000237.1:0-7616 GCA_036794995.1 Thermodesulfobacteriota bacterium
TCATAGAACGAGCATTCGCAGAGAAATAGATCTACGCCATGGGCGTGGGTCAGAAAAAGATCTGTCCATGCGGAATCGCCTGAGAAGAGGATCTGTTTTCCCTCATAACTAAATTTTAGACCCAGGGAGATGGCGTGAAGCTGATGTGGAACACGAAAGGGGAGGACCTGGATTCCAGCGATGAGCTCGCTTCGATCCGGATGGAGGATGTGAAATTGCGTCGGCGGAAGGTCGCCGCCGTACAGGATACGGTGCAGTTCAATTACTTTTTCCTCGGTACCAGGTGGGCCAGCGATCTGCAATGGATCGCCGCGCGAGTTCTCGTGTAGATAGCTGATAAAAAAAAATGGCAGACCGCCAAAGTGGTCGCCGTGGAGATGGCTGAGAAAGACGACATCCAAGCGCCGGGGATCGAAACCTGCTTTTTTCATTGCCAGCAGTGTCGTTGGCCCGCAGTCCATGAGAAAGAGCCGATCGGCGGTTTCGACGAGATAACCGCTCTGGTTGCGCCCGCCATTACCAAAAGCATCGCCACAGCCGAGAATGTGAAGTTTCATGAGTTTATCGGCGCCGAATCAACGGAGCGGTGCGTGCCCGTAGAAATCACCCCTCCTTTCACGTTTATCATTACACGATCAGTGCCGCCATTAAACCGGTACAGAGAAGTTTCCGTAAAGTAACATCGCCTTTGTGTAAGCGTCGCTTAAACTCCCGGCGATCGCCGTCGTCTCTGACTTAAGTCAAGGCCGTCTCTGCTCTGGCCGATGGGAGGAAGAAAAGCCGATTGCTTTTTACCTGGTCTACGAATACAGTGACGCTCGTGGCCGTTTTCAAACGTCCTTTTCTGTCATCATACACGACGAGCTTATGGGTTCGATTTCTCCGCTTTAGTTTGCTGTCGCACAAGAAGCTTGAGGACGACCTCGATAAGCTCGGTCTGACGCCGCCTCAGTTCTATGTCCTCGCGACGATCGGCTATGCGGGAGGCCTTCCCTTTGGGGAAATCGGCGCCAAGATGATGGTGACCGTGAGCAACCTGACGGGCATCGTCGACCGTCTTGAAGAGAAGAAACTGGTGACGCGTAAACGAGATGAAAATGATCGTCGTGTCGTCCATGTCGTGCTGACGGAAAAGGGTACCAAGGTCTACAAGAGCACCATTCCGCTATTTGAGAAGAGCATCTCGCGAATCTTCTCTTCGCTGGACAAGCCGCAACAAAAAGAGCTTTCTGCTCTCCTACGCAAGCTCAATCGCATTGCCTGGCAAAGTAAGCCGCTTTCTTGACAGAAGTAATTTACCAGCTATAAAGTTAACACGTAAAGTATTTTCACTTCGAAGCGAATTGCTGTGAAAGACGAAAGCAAGAAAACGCTCGGGCTCGAACGCGTTAAAAAATGGCTCTATGCCAAAGGACTCCAGGAGCGGAGCGCGGGTTGTGTTCTGTGCGGCTCCTGCTACGGTCATGGTCCGGCGAATCCGATGGAAGATGTGCCGGGACCGAAGAGCAAATGCCCGCCCTACGAGTTCTATCGTTTTCAAAGGTTTACGCCTAAGTCGCGCTGGCTCATGGCCCAACGCGTGTTTCATGGGCTGGATCCCATCACGCCCGAGCTCAAAGAAGTCATTTACACTTGCACGAACTGTCTGATGTGCCAGGAGCTCTGCGGCGTGCGCGACGACGGCTTCGGGCCTTGGGACATCACCGTTGCAATGCGCGAGGAGATCACCGAGAAGGAGGGGCCTCTGGAGGCCCACCGCCCCTTCTTAGAAGGTCTGCAACAACACGACCATCCATGGTCGCAGCCCAGGGTGGAACGCGGTCAGTGGTCGAGCGGATTGGGACTTAAAAAGCTCGGCAGCGGCGGCGCTGGGATATTATTGTTCGCCGGCTGTTCCGCGGATCGGGACAGCGGCAAACCTGGCGCCATCGCTCTCGCGAAGCTGATGCAGCGAGCGGGCGAAGATTTCGCCGTTCTCGGCGACGAGGAAAAATGTTGCGGCCTCTACGCTTATGACCTTGGCTTCCGGCGCGAGTATGACCGCTTGGAGAACGAAAACCTGAATCGGGTCAAGTCAGCCGGGATTCGCAAAGTTGTGGTTGCCTGCGGTAGTTGCCAGCGTATTTGGCAGCAATACGCCAAAACATCGGAGTCCAAGATCGCCGTCATTCATGGCGTCGAGTACGTTGAGAATATGGTGAAAAGCGGGCGGTTGAAGTTCGGCAAACCGATTCGCAAAAAAGTCACCTACCACGATTCCTGCCATCTCGGTCGCGGCTGTGGCGTCTATGAAGCTCCGAGAGCTCTGCTGCGCGCCATTGCGGGAGTGGAGTTGGTGGAGATGGAACGTAATCGCCGGTGGGCTTGGTGTTGTGGTGGGGGCGGCGGCGCGCCGGAGGCTTATCCTGAGCTGGCGGAGTGGAATGCCGAGGACCGCATGCGCGAGGCAAAGGAGAGCGGCGCCGAGCTGGTATTGACGTCAAGCGCCCTGTGCCAGCGTAGCTTTGCTGGCTGTGCCGGTGGCGCTCTGCCGACCCAGGACCTATTGGAGTTCGTCTACCAGGCGCTCTGATTCGATGGTTAAGGAACCCCACTTCACGCCTCAGAAGATGCTTTCGTTGTTGGGCCTCAAGAAAGATTCCTTGGGGCCCTACGCGCTGATCCCTGGTCCTAAAGAACGCAGCCAAATGTTGTTGGCCGCACTCGACAAGCCGGAGAAGAATTTTACTTTTTTAGACTATGAGATGCATACGGGCACTCTCGAGGGAAAGCGAGTGACCGTGGGCAACGGCGGACGGTATGCACCGGACACCGCGATGACTACAGAAATCCTCTGTGCCGCAGGCGCGGAATCGTTGATTCGCATCGGCAGCTGCGGTTCGTTACAGGATGATGTCAAGATCGGTGATCTGGTCATCGTTACTGGAGCGATTCGCGGCGAGGGAACGACCAGCTACTATGTGCCCAAGAGCTTTTCCACCGTGGCTCATCCTGAGATCATCAATGCCCTCAGGGAGGCGGCTGAAACCTTAAAGGTCCGCTACCATTTGGGTTGGATCTTCACCACCGATGCCCTGTTCCAAGAGACGCCGGAGCTCATTCAAGAGCTGAACGAGCAGAAGGTCTCGAGCATCGATATGGTGACGTCCGCGTTTCTGACCGTTGCGCAGGTACGAAAAAAGCGCGCCGGGGCCATTCTGGCGGTCTCAGACGAATGTCTTTACGATAAGTTTGCTTTTCGCGACCCGCTCTTTCTAGGCGCCGAAGAAAAGATGGTCGAAGTGGCGCAGCAAGCTTTGCGCTATCTATGAATCGTTCGGCCGGCCCTACGCATGATGGAAACATGAAACTGTCGCATAGCCCCCTGTTCGAACCTGTGTTATGGGAGGGTCGCGGCTTCAAGATCCTCGACGAAACCTTGCTCCCGGAGCGGATTGACTACTTGGCTATTGACCAAGTGTCCCAAGCCATTGATGCCGTCAAGGACATGAAGACCCGAGCCTTCGGCCAAGTGCTGACTTTTCTCTACAGCGGCGCGTTGCTGGCCCAGCAGATTCAAAATAGCGATCCAGGCCATCTGCGGGATCAGCTCGTCCAAATGACGCAGCAATTTTCCGCGGTGCGGCCGACATTCGATTTTAGTGGTCTGGGCGGCTTTTTTTCCAAGTGGGTGGTTGATTTGCCGGCCGGTGCCGGTGCAGGGGAACGGGTCGCGGAACAGGCCCGCGGGCTGGCGGCACAGATCATTAAGGCCCGGTTGGCACGGGCCCAACGGGCGGCGTCCCTACTACCGGATCATGCTCGCGTGCTGACGCACTGCAATGTTAGCGGCGAACTGGTGGCGGTTGCGCAACTGTGTCGAGCAATAGGCAAAGAGATATCTTTCATTGCCACCGAAACTCGGCCCTATTTGCAGGGAGCTCGGTTGACGGCGTGGGAACTTGCTCAGGCAGGTATCCCGGTATCCTTGATTCCCGACTGTGGGGTGGCGCAGGTGATGGCTGGGGGCGGAGTCAACGCGGTGGTGGTAGGATCCGATCGCTGCGCGCAGAATGGCGACGTCATTAACAAGGTAGGAACCTATCCCTTGGCCTTAATGGCAAAGGCGTATGGTGTCCCATTCCACGTGTTGGTCCAGGAGCCCGGTCATTTAGTCCGAGGAGACGACGTGACGATTGAAGAGCGGCCAGCCGCTGAGCTGCTGGAATTTCAAGGCCGGCCGCTGGTCTCCGGCGGGGCGGAGAATCTCGCCGGTCGTTATCCGGCGTTCGATGTGACTCCTGCTTCCTTAATTACTTCCTTGATTGGTTTTGATGACCTCTTCACGCCGGAGAGCTTTCGTGAGAGATATCTGAAAACTCCTTCGGCCGCCACACGAAACGGCAAGCAGCGGCCCTCGGCACAGTATCTGTTAATTTATGGAGTGCCGAACAAACAGAACTATGCTTTCCTGGCGCATGCGCTTAAGGCTGAGCAAGCCCAGAGCGTCTTGGTGCCCGAGATGCGACCGCAACTGTGGGGGGCGCGCGTCGTGGCCCGCGAGCTACTTGACCGCAAGACACCGACTACTTTGATCTCTGACAACATGATGGGTAGCTTGTTCGCCCAAGGAGAAATTCGTAAGCTCTGCCTATTTTATGAAGCTGTGAACGAACAAGGTCCACGCGGTATCTGTGGTTCGCTGCTGGCTGTGCGCTTGGCGCGCCACCACGGCGTACCGATCGAGTTGCTCGCGTCGGAATCCCCAGAGGGTGCCGGAGCGGACCGCGATGTATCGACTTTTTTGGGACAAAAGATTTGTCCGGCAGGAGTTTCCGTGCATCCCATCGACAGCGAAGATCTGCCCTGGGCGATATTCAAAGAGGTCGGCGGAGCTTCCTCATGACCGAGACCGAACGAGAAATAATCCAGTGGGGCAAGCTGCTTTTTGACCGCCGCCTTATCAGCGGTTGGGGTGGAAACTTGAGCTGTCGACTCGGCAACCAGGAGTTCTTGATTACCGGGCAACACGCTCCCCTCGGTTTTCTCACGGCCGACGATCTCGTGCGCATCGATGCCAACGGCACGCCGAGCCAGCAGGCGCAGCGTGCTTCCAGCGAAACGCCGCTTCATCTTGCCGTGTACCGGGGCACCGATGCCCAAGCGATCGTTCATGTGCATCCGCCCATGGTGCTGGCATTTTCACTGACACATGACAGTTTCGTCCCCATCAGTTTCGAGGAGAAGTACACCATCGGCGAGGTCCCCGTCATCCCGCAGGATACACCGACGGTGACACAACCGGAGCCGGTCGTCGAAGAGCTAAAATATCATCCAGTGGTGATCATCAAGGGTCACGGCACAGTCGCCATTGGCAAGAGTTTTCGAGACGCTTTTCTTCTCACCGACTTGCTCGAAGAGGCCGTGCGCTGTCAGTTTTTCAAGGAGGGCGCGGCCGCGACGCGGGCAACCGATACGCGCCCCGGTCAGGCACCCAATGGCAAAGCCGCCTCCCTCGCTGAAGGCGAGGCTCACGTGCTGTTTTCCCGGGAGCACATGGCTGCGCTGGTGGAAAGCGCCAATCATGATTCTGAATTTCGGCAACACGGCAGCGAGACGACTCTTTCTACTTCTCTCACGCTCCATCTAGAGGAAACCGACACGGCTTGGACGGTAAAGTTCGTCGCCGGCGAGATCACCGAATTGCAGCAGGGCGCGATGGGCGATTTCATGATCAGCGGCAAGGAAGAGTGGTGGAGAGCCGTTTTCAGTAACCGTATCGATCCGTTCCTTGCGACTCAGCAAGGAAAGTTGAATCTCAAAAGGGGTGAGTTGGCGCAACTGTCACGTTGGTATAAACCTTTTCAAAGGGCGTTTTTATTATGGCAAACGATTCAGGCTCGATAGGCTTTTTTGCGGCGGAAGTGCTGGAAAAAATTGCCCAGCGGCAGCCGCACAAGACCGCTCTCATCACCAAGGACGAGGAACTGAACTTCGCGGCGCTAAACCAGCGGGTCCATGAACTGGCGGCGAATCTCCAGCAGGCAGGCATACGCCAAGGCGATCGCGTCGGAGTTCTGTTGCCCAATTGCGCTGCCATCCCGCTCAGCTATTTCGCCACGCAGAAGATCGGCGCGGTAACGGTCATTCTCGACGCTCGACTAAAGGGGAAAGAGCTGCAAGATGTTCTCAAAGATGCCGCGGTCAAATTGCTCATCGTGCATCAACAACTGCGTGACGAGGCCGACGATGCTTTCAAAGCATCGGGGGGAGGACTCGTCTGGGTGGTTACCGGGGAGGGCGATGAGAGTTTCGAGAAGAAGTGTTCCGGATCGGGGGCACCGGCCAGTTTGCCGCAGTTTCACGCCGATGATGACGCGCTGATTCTTTACACTTCCGGAACCACGGGCGACCCCAAAGGCGTCGTGCTGAGCTATCGCAATCTCGCGCAGTATCCCCGCGTGATGGGTGAAATCGGCATTACGGATGCCGCTACGGTCAGAGGCTGCATCCTGCCCATGTCGCACATCGTCGGACCCATCGTCTGCAACGAGGTGGCGGACAAAGGTTTTACTTTGGTGATTTTTGACCAGCTCAACCCCGTGACACTTTTGGAAGGTATTCAGAAACATCGGATTACAGTCTTTGAAAGCGTGCCGATTGTCTTTCAACTCCTTCTCGGAGTGCGGGATCTCGCCAGCTACGATACCCGCAGCGTCAAAATTGCCGCCATGATGGGCACCAGTATTCCAATGCCCTTGCTGCGGGCGTTCCAATCGGCTCAACCGCACATCAAAGTCATTCAGGGCTACGGGCTGACCGAAACTTCGCCGCTGATCACTCTGGTGGATCCGGAACAAGCAGAAACCAAAATGGGCAGCATCGGCCGGGCCGTCCCCGGCGTCGAGGTCAAGATTGTCGATGAAGCCGGCAAGGAAGTGCCGATGGGCGAGGCGGGTGAAATTGTCACCCGCGGCCCGCATGTTATGAAAGGCTATTTTCGCAAGGCGGAGGCGACGGCGGCGCGTATTCGTGACGGTTGGCTCTACACCGGTGATGTTGGCAGGGTTGATGCAGACGGCTACTACTATCATCTCGGGCGACGCGACGACATGATCATCACCGGCGGATTGAACGTTTATCCCGCCGAAGTGGAGAATCTGATTTATAGCTATCCCGGTGTACAGGAAACGATTGTCTTCGCCATTCCCGATCCGAAGCGGGGTCATGTCATCGGCGCCGCCCTAGTGCCGCGATCGGGCGAGAGCATCATCGAAAAAGAATTATTAAGCTTTCTGCGCGGCAATCTGGCGAACTTCAAAGTGCCGCAAAAGATCGTCATCCGTGAATCACTGCCGCGTACTTCGTCGGGAAAAATCATCCGGGAAGCGGACACGCTGCTCGCGCCCTAGCCCAGGGCTAGAGGTCGATGGCATGGGTGACGACGAGACGATTGACTCGATCAAAAACGCCGCCGGCATCATACTCGGAGTCTCGGAGAACCGCAGTTGGATCGAGGTGTTTTTTGAAGGCGACACGATGCACACCAAGACCGTGAATCTGCCGGCGGGCGCTGTCTTCGACATCTATGTAGAGGAAATTCCCCACAAAGCAACGGTTTACGAACACCCACGCAC
>DAIRFP010000238.1:0-7596 GCA_036794995.1 Thermodesulfobacteriota bacterium
GAACTCTGTGTCTCTGCGGTGAATATTCCTTCATAGTAAACCCGGAAGAAACTAAAATGATAAGCAATGCTAGCGCGGATCATTCACTCGTGACAGCGATCGAGACGCGAGCACTGCAGTTCAAGGTTCAAAAGTTCAATGTTCAAGGTCTGAAAAGAGTTGCAACGTTGAACCTGGAACGTTGAACGTTGAATGGCTTTGAGGCTAGGAGGCTCTGATGAGCGCTACACAACGACCGGTTTTGTCTTTTGCCGCAGGGTACCACCTGCGGGCCAAAGCCCTGTGCGACGGCCGGGTGAAAATGGAAAACTTCGAGCTCAAGGCGATTGCCTTCGAAGAGGACGGCAAGGGCCATGAAGAGTTTCTCGCCGGCAAGTACGACACCGGGGAGTTTTCCCTCGCCAACTATCTCGCCCTCAAAAGCCGCGGCGAACCGCTGATGGCGATCCCGGTTTTTCCCAACCGCAAGTTCCGCCAGTCCTACATATTCGTGCGCGAAGATTCGCCGCTGAAGGAACCGGCGGAGCTCAAGGGAAAACGCGTGGGCATTCCCGGTTGGCTCAACACAGCGGGACTATGGGCGCGGGGGATTCTTAGCGACGAATACGGCGTCAAGCCCCAGGACATTCACTGGATCGCGCGGCGAAAAGCACCCCTGGATCTCTCGCTGCCTGCGGGCACGCGGATCGACGCAGTGCCGGGAGAAGCTTCGCTGGCGGCGCGACTGTTCAAGGGAGAATTCGACGCCATTATCGTTCCGGATTTTCCCGATGAAGACGGCGTGCGCAGACTTTTCCCGGATTCGAAAGCGGTGGAGCAGGATTTTTATCGGCGGACAAAGATATTTCCCACGAGCCACGCGATTACGTTCCACGAGGCGTATTTGGCAAAATATCCCGCCGCGGCCCAGGAGATGTTCACCGCCTGCTATAAAGCCAAACAACTTGCGCTGCGGGACGATGCCGATGCGACCTACTCGAACTTTGCCTGGAACCGTCAGGTCTGGGAAGAGCAGCGCGCGGTCATGGGTCCCGATCCCTGGAAGTACGGCATCAAAGGGAACGAAAAGGTGTTGAACACCATCATCCGCTACGCCGACGAGCAAGGGTTGCTGAAAAAGCAGGTCACCATCGCCGATCTCTTTGTGCCGATCGACGAGCCGCAAAACTAGCAGCCGATTCAGCGGTTTGTTTGAAACCCGCCTGCGGACCGCCCTAACGATTCCCTAGGGGCTTTTCAACGGCTTGAACTGCTGGAACGACTTGAACGGTTTGAACGATAGTCTTACCTGGAGGAAACGATTCATGGTCATGGTCGAAAAAGAGCAGCACTTGAAAATGCGGATGGAACACATTCGCTTCGGCAAGGAAGAACTGGAGCGCAGACGGAAGTCACCGGTCCATATCCCCGCGGAGCATGTGGCGGCTCAGCTCAAGGAGCATTATCACGTCTACATCGTCGATCCGCGGCTCGGCTTCAACCAGAGGACCTTTCGCTTTTGGATCAACTATCGCTCCCTGGGCGAGGAGATGGAGTACAGCGGCAAGCAATTGGGTCATCGCCACACCGTCGAGGCGATTATCTATATTCATCAAGGGCACGGCTACAGCGTGATCGACGGTATCAAGTATCCGTGGAAGGCGGGTGACCTGATCTGCGTGCCGGTGTTCGCATGGCACCGGCATCATAACGAAAGCAACGAGGATTTGATCTACTTCGCGGCGACGACGGGACCGCTTTCCATGGCCACCGGGATCGCTCTCTACGAGGAAGAAAATTATCCCGAATACTGGGTTTTCGCCCAGCGGGGCGAAGAGGCGATGAAGACCTTGATCCCCGGGGGCGCGGAACGCCCTCCCGGGGGAACCGTCGAGTTGGATCAAACCCGCTGGAAGCCGAAGGGCTTTCGCAGCTCAGGCGCACCGACGGCTGCGGAGATCTACTTTGATCAGCTCAACTTTGCTCAAGAGGAGGAGCGGCTCCGGCGCGCCGGCAAGGTCTTGGTGAAGTCGGAGGATCTCGATTGGGGCCTGACGCCCATGGGGCGAGTCGCTTATGGAGTGGATCCCAAGTTGGGTTTCCACGTAAAGCTTCTCGGCGGTTTATTTGCCGAGATTCCGCCGGGGAAACGGTCCGGCGCGCATCGGCATATTTATGAAGAGACCAATTATGTGATTGCCGGGGAGGGCTACAGCATTATCGAAGACCAGAAGTATGAATGGAAAAAGGGCGATACTCTGGTCATCCCGGTCTTTGCTTGGCACCAGCACTTCAACAGCGGCGAAGAAAAGGCGCGTTTCCTGGTGATCACGAACCGCCCGGCGATGGAGAGCACGGGCTATATTCACACCCAGCAGGGCGAACCGGCGGATTACGAATAGAGGTTTTGCATGCTCACGCATCAGCATCACGGCCACGATCACGGCGACGGTGGCGGGCCCCATACCCATCTCACCAGCGTGGGTATCGATATCGGTTCCTCGACGTCGCATTTAATGTTCTCGGAGCTGCGCATCGGCTATCCATCCGTTCACCAGCGGCGGCCCCAGGTGCTCGAGCGGGTGGTGATCGCACGCTCGCCGATTCTACTGACGCCCTTCGCCGGCGACTGGAATATTCAGGCGGAGCCCCTGCGGGAGCTGATCGATTCTACCTTTGCGGAAGCCGGTTTGAATCGCGCTCAAATCGACACCGGCGCCGTGATTATCACCGGCGAAGCGGCGCGACGCGACAACGCCGCCAAGATTGCCGAACTTTTCGCCGACGAAGCCGGCCGATTCGTCTGCGCCACGGCGGGGCCGACCTTGGAAACGACCATGGCGGCTTACGGCTCCGGGGCGGTTGGCAAAAGCCACGATGAAGGCCTTTCGGTTTTGAACATCGATCTCGGCGGCGGCACGACCAAGGTGAGCGTTATCGAAGACGGCAGGATTCAAGACACGACGGCCCTCAATATCGGCGCGCGCCTGGTCGCCTATGACGGCGCGGGTACGGTGACCCGGTTGGAGAAGGCCGGCAGGCGATTCTTCGAGGATCTAGGCTATCGGCTAGAGATTGGCGATAAGGTTGACGACGAGCTGCGCGGCCGCATGGCGGCGCGCATGGCGCGGGCGCTTTTTGACGCGCTGGCCGGCGGCAATGCCCCGTGGAAGGAATTTTTTGTCACCTCGCCCTTGCGTGGTTTGCCCCACATCGACGGAGTCTTATTCTCGGGTGGAGTATCCGAGTACATCTACGGACGCGAGGAGAGTGGGTTCGGAGATTTAGGCCCCTATTTCGGCAGGGAAGTCCGGAAAGAGGTCGAGCAGAGGGGCTTTCGGATTATCGAATCGAGCGAGGGCATTCGCGCCACGGTGATCGGCGCATCGCAATATACGGTGCAGTTGAGCGGCGAAACGATTCATGTGCCGGAAGCGGCGAATTTGCCGGTGCGCAATCTGCGAGTGTTTGTCGTGCACGTCGACTGGGAAGCTCCCGTTGCCGAACGAACCGCGGTCGCAGTCAAAAAGGCCCTGCAGGAGCGCGATCCTGAAGTTCGCGGGTCGCCCTTTGTCCTGGCCTTCGCTTCGCCGCCCTTTGTCGGTTACGGCGCGACGCAAGAATTGGCAAAGGGGATCGATCGGGCTCTGGGAGAGCTGCGCCCCGAGGATCGGCCCCAGGTGTTGATCTTCGAACAGAACGTGGGACGCGTAGTCGGAGGGATGCTTTCGGCGAAATGGAATCTGCCCTGCGTCGATGAGATTACGGTCTCCGAGCTTGATTTCGTCGATGTGGGGGAACTGGTAGAGCAGGAGGGATTCGTGCCGGTGGTGGTCAAGAGCCTGGCCTTCGGCGTATAGCAGGCTGCTGAAAAAGCCTCATATGCTTCGTTGCGCTCGCCCGTCTCGCTTCAACGTACCGCCGATGTATGCCTTTGCTCGCCGACCATCGCGCGCCTTGCCTCTGAGTCTTTTTGAGCAGCCTGCAAATGGGGTAGCGCGGTTAGACAGCGGAAACGCCCCTGTGATAAAGGCAGAAGGTAGATGCCATTGTCATGAGCTCGATTGAGAACAGCGTAGACAAGATGTGGCAAACGGTGGTCCGGATGGCGAACGAACAATTCGCCTCGCCGGCGTTCCGGCGCTTGTTGCATAGCAAGTTTTCTCCCGAGCGTGCCCAACAGTATTCCATTCAGATGGCCTATTACGTGAAGAACCGTCGCGACTGTTGGGGTTATGTTCAGGGGTCGGCGCCGTTGGAGATAAAAAAAATAATCTGGGAGCATGAGCGGGACGAGCTTATCGGCAAAGAGAGCGAAGGCAAGCAGGACCATATCGCTCTGGCAGTGAAAGAGGGGGAAGTGCTGGGTCTGGCGGCGGAAGCGTTTCACAGCACCCCTTGCCTCGAGGGTGGGGTCGTCTGTTTCAATGCCTGGATAAGTTTGGCGCAGCGCCCCTGGCTCGAAGCCATCGCCGCCTCGGCCATTCTCGAGATCCGTAATTCCGGCGAGCTGATCGAAGGCGGTTCTTTGTCGCGCCGCATCGGCGAGATCTTCGCGCGGGACCTCGGTATTCCGCTCAAGCAGCAGATCAATAACGCCGAGCACGTCGTGATGGATGTCGAGCACGCGCACCTGTTGCTGCAAGTGGCGCGGGAGTACGCGGCCACGGAGAGTGCCCGGGAGGCGATCCTGCGCGGCGCCCGGGAGAGTTTGTTGATCGATCGGGTTTATCGCGGCCATCTGGCGGACATGGTGGAAACCTTGCCCTGATCGTCGGTGTAAATGCCTCGCTCCAGTTGGCTTATGGCGTATGGCTTATAGCCTATGGTTCGCATGTCCCGACTATATGCCATAAGCTATCAGCCATATGCGAAGTGCGTGCTCTAGGAGGAAGGATGAGTATCTTAACCGAACTGACAACGACCCTGGACAAAATGGTCAACGATCAGTTTGACAGCCCTGAGTTCAAGAGTTTTTTTGCCGTGCCTTTGACCATGGAGCGCGGCCGATTTTACGTCATCCAAAACGCGCTCTATACGGCCAACCGGCGGGACTGCTGGGGTTACGTGCAGGGGAGCGCGCCCTTGGAGGTGAAAAAAGTGATCTGGCATCACGAGAGCGACGAGCTGGTCAACGATCCGCGCGTGAACATGGATCACTATGCGCTGACGGTGAAGCAGGGGGCGGTCATCGGACTTACGCCCGAGGACTTTAGCAAGGCCGAAACCCCGTCCATGGTGCGGGCCTGCTTTTACGCCTGGCACCATATCGCCATCCGCAATCACTGGCTCACGGCGTACACGTCTTCTCACATGCTCGAGCGACGCAATAATGGAAAGATCGTCAAGGACGGCGGGATGTCCTACCGGGTCGGGAAAAAGTTCGAGAACGAGCTCGGCATCAATTTGAAAAAAATGATCTCCCTCGATGTGCACGTCGTGGCGGATACGGAACACTCGGAGAATATCTCGGAGATGTTCGAGCGCTACGTCAAAACCCCCGAAGATCGCGAGCTGGTCTTACAGGGGGCGCGGGATTCCATGGCCATCGATCGCGCCTACCGCGGCGCGCTGGGCTACTATATGGAGCAGATAAAGTAAAAGCAGTTCGGATCAGGCGAGAGTTCGCCTTCATAACGATTGGACAGTTGTGTTTTTACAATCGAGTTACCGAAAGGAAATATTGCAATGAAAAACCTGAATGAAGCTTCGGCATTTGCGAAGAAAAGTCCCTATGAAATCTACCAGGAGTGGGAAGGACTCCCCGTTTACAAAGATTTCATTGTTCCGGATCTTTTGAAGTTGGAGCTTGGTTATTGGGAGCGGACGGGCGGCAAAGCGGCCTTTGTCAACATGGATGGCGCCGCTGGGACTTGCGACACGCTAGTAGAGGAGATTCCTCCGGGCGGGCAGCTCAAACCTGTGCGCCACATGTATGAAAAAGCGGTGTTCATCCTGCAGGGTCAGGGCGCAACCACGATTTGGCACGAGGGCGGCAAAAAGCACACGCTTGAATGGCAAAAGGGAAGCTTATTCTCAACACCGCTAAACACTTGGCACCAACACTTCAATGCCCAGGGGAGCGACCCCGTGCGCATGATTTCGTTGACGGATGCGCCCGTGATTATCAACCGCTACCGAAGCCTCGACTACATTTTCAATAACCCGTTTACTTTTATCGATCGATACAGTGGCGGGGCCGACGAATGGGGGAAAGGCGGGCGGTACCTCCCCGAAGTCAAAAGAGGACGGGTATGGGAGTCAAATTTCATCGCGGATCTGTGGGGCTTCCAGCCGAAAGATTACAAGGAGCGGGGCGGCGACAATCGTACAACCCTGTTCGAATTCGTCGATAACACGATGAGCGCGCATCTCTCAGAGTTTCCCGTCGGCAAATACAAAAAGGCTCACCGCCATGGCGCCGGGGCGCATGTCCTTATGATCACCGGTTCCGGCTATTCCTTTCTCTGGCCGGAAGGTCAAGATAACAACAAAAAGCGGGTCGAATGGGGCCGCATGAGCATGTTTGTGCCGCCGATGCAGTGGTGGCACCAACATTTCAATCCCGGGGCGGAGCCGGCCCGTTATCTGGCGCTCAAGCCGTGGGGATTTAAGTTCAAGGTGGAGGATCTGAAAGACACCGGAGAAGATGTGAAGAAAGGCGGGGCGCAGATTGAGTACGAGGATCAGGCACCCGAAATCCACAAGATTTTTATGCAGGAGTGCAAAACCCGCGGCGCCGAAGCGCGCATGCCGATGTTCGGCACATAGAATTTCTGAACAACTAGCCTTGATCCGACAACAAATTCGATTTCCTTCACAAACAAAACGATTTCCCTCTCCCCCTCGCGGGGAGAGGGCTAGGGTGAGGGGGGCGTTGCCAAGGCGACGTTCAGCATCACTCTTGGATTATTTCGGCGTGCGCAGAAAAAAGGTTTGTCCGGTGACGTACTTCGTCGCGTCGGAAAGCAGGTAACGCGTCAAGCCGACGATTTCTTCTTTTTTCGTCAATCCGTCCAGTAGCGGAGGAATCTCTTCCCGTTTTTTGAATTCTTCGGCGGTCGATCCTGCGCGGGACATCGGCGTGTCGGTGGCCCCCGGGCAAAGCGCGTTGACCGTGATGTCGTAGGGCGCCAACTCGACGGCCAGTGATTTGGTAAAGGCGATGATCCCGGCCTTGGAGGCGGCGTAGTGCGATGCGCGGGCCTGCCCCGCGACGCCGCGGCCCGAGGCGATGCTGAGGATGCGCCCCTGCTTTCGTGGAATCATATGTTTCGCCGCCGCTTGGGAGCACAAAAACGTTCCCTTTAGATTGATTCTTATTACCCGGTCCCATTCTTCCTCCGGCATATCGATGACCGCCATGCGGGTCATCACCCCGGCGCCGTTGAAAAGAACATCCACCTGGCCGTACTTGGCCAGCGCCTGTTTCATCATTTCGGCGACGCTCTCCTTGCTGCCGACGTCGACCCCTACAGCAGCGGCATCTCCCTTTGCGTTCCGGATCTCCGCGGCGGTTTTCTCCGCCGCGTCCTTCGCATAGTCTGCGACGACGACCTTCAATCCATCCGCTGCCAAAGCGCGGCAGATGTCCGAGCCAATCCCCCCGGCCCCGCC
>DAIRFP010000033.1:0-32490 GCA_036794995.1 Thermodesulfobacteriota bacterium
ATTTTCTCCAGTAGGCGCGCGCACTCGGAACCCGTGTTATTACGGGAACGCGAGGGTGTTTTTGATGGAGCGCTCGACTTGCGCGAGCCTGTGGTCAATCCCCAACGGGAGTTGGCGAAAAAATTAGGCGTCCGGTGTGAGTGAAAGAACCGGAGCGAAAACGATGAGCAGAAGTGTTCTTTGGAATGTGTCATAAAGTCACTGGATGAATCATCCGGCCAAACGCAAGCAGATCACTAGCCGCATCATCCGGCCCGGAGACCCCGTTCCCGATGAGCAATACTGGGACAACGCTACGCCCGAAGAGCGGATGAACGCTGTATGGGAATTGACCTTGCTCTGCCTAGCTTGGCAACCGAACCAAGCCCATGAACCAAGACTTCAGAGATCTATTAGCAGAATTCAACGCCCGACAAGTTGAATTTCTCTTGGTCCTGTCATTCCGCCGGTCTGACGCGACAGAGATAGGAGCGATGGGGCAGAGAGCCGCTGATGGGATCGGCGAGATCGGCGCCGATGAGGGTGGCAGGATTTGCGCCGTCGTTGTCGTAAGGATTGTAACCGGGCAGTTTAAGGTCTTTGCAGGCTTGCCACCAACCGTGTTGGCAGCAAATTACGCCGGGGACGATATTGAGTGTCACCCGCGCGCGGACTTTGATAGCGCCGCGGGGCGTTTCAACGATCATCCATTGTTTGTGCGTGACACCGAAACGGGCGGCGCTATCGGGATGAATATCCGCCGCCGGTTCCGGCGAGGCCTTCCGTAAGCTTGGCAGCGCGCGCTGCTGGCTGTGGATGAAGGTAGTGAACTTTGCGTTGGTGAGCACAAGCGGATAGTCCGCCGCCACCTCAGGGCGGCTCACCGGGCTCAAAGCAGGTTCCACATATTCGGGCAGTGCCGGATATCCATAGGCCGCGAACTTGTGAGAATAGAGCTCGACCTTCTTCGACGGCGTGGCGAAACCGCGGAGGACGCCATCTTGGTTTTTCTTGGTATGTTTCTCGTAGCTCGGCTCAGTAGGCAGAGAAATCCCGCCGGGTGAATCCTTGAGTTGCTCCAGTGTGATCCCCGACGGCGCCAATTCGCAAGCGTAGCCGGTTTCGATGTCGCCGTTCCAGAACTCCGCGCCGAAGCCGAGCCTTTTGGCCAATTCAAAAACGATCCAGGTGTCGGAGCGGCGTTCCGCGATGGGTGCTACAACCGCCGGGCGATACTGCAGGTGGGTTTTTCCTGCCGGTCTATGTTCAAAGGCCGTCGTGATATTGGCCATTTCGAGAAAGCTGGTGGCCGGCAGCACGTAGTCGCAAAGTTCCGCCGTCGGCGTCATAAAGAGATCGGCGGCAACGCCAAACTCCAAAGCGCTGAGAGCCTGGCGCGCCCGCCGCGAATCGGCGTTGGACATGACGGGATTGGAGCCGAAGCTCAAGAACGCTTTGATCGGGTAAGGCTGCTCTTCGAGGATCGCAGTGAAGATATCGTAGGCCGCGCAGTTGCCGGGGGCGGCCGGCGGCCCGAGGGGTTTTTGCTCGCGGCCGATGCGCAGCGCGGCGATTTCCTTAGGCAGGAATTCTTTGCCGCCAACATCGTGGGTCGGTACTTTCGGGAAGATCACGTTGCCGCCGGGCCGGTCGAAATCGCCCAACAGCGCATACAGAGACGCGATGGCCCGGCTGGTTTGCGTGGCGTTGGTGTGTTGACCGATGCCGTTCCACATATACAGGCTTGTGGGTCGATTGTGCGCCAGCAGCAGCGCAGTTTGCCACACCTTGTTGGCAGGCACCCAGGTGATCGTCTCGGAGCGCTCGGGAGCGAAGGCGGAGGCGATCTCGCAGAGGCGTTCGAATACTGGGCGGCATAAGATTTCCTTACCGTCTTTTCCTTTGATCGATCGTGGACCAAACAGCGCCGGCTGCACGCCGTCGCGTGCGTAAACCCCGGTAACGTGATCGTAGACGGCGGCCTGATCCTTCGACTCATCCCAAACGACGGAGCGATCGGGACTTCCTTGCGAGCTTAGATCGGCTTCGGTGACGACTTTCTGGGTCTCTGAATTCAATAAGAATGCCCCATTAGTCCAATGCCGCGCGAAGGAAGCGTCGTACCAGCTCTCTTCCATCAAGCAATGAATCATCGCCAAGGCGAGGGCGCCGTCGGTGCCGGGCCGCACTTGCAGCAGCATGTCCGCCTGGCTGCCGATGCCGACCCGCCGCGGATCGACGACCACGGTTTTCATTCCCCGCGCCCGGGCGGCGACGATGTCATGGGCCAGGACGAGGGAGGTGGAACTAGGATTGTGCCCCCAGAGGAGGAACGTTCGGCTGTGCGCCAAATCCGGCGTTGGCAGGTTTGAGCCGAAGGTGAAGGCGAAGCCGGTGTCCCGGTGCCAGTTGCAAACATGGGTGGTCGACACCCAATTTGGACTGCCAAACAAACAGAGAAAACGGCCGAGCCAGCGCTCGACGTCGTCTACCGAAGTGCCGCTTTTGGTCCCTTTGCCCAGGGCGACGGCCTTGGCGCCGTGGCGTTCACGGATCGAGGTCAACCGCCGCGCGATGTCATTGAGTGCTTCGTCCCAACCCACTCGCTGCCAACCCGGGTCCGGATCGCCTTTGGGTCGGGTGCGCTTCAGCGGGTAGTTGAGCCGGTCGGGATGGTAAACCAGCTCAGGAGCGGCTTTGCCTTTGATGCAGATGACACCGCCGTTGGGATGATCATCGTCAGGTTCGAGACGAGTCACTCGTCCATTTTCCACCGTCGCGACGGTGGCGCAGTGTGCTGTGCACAGCGCGCAGTAGCCGCGGACTTTGCGAGTGTGCTTCGTCGCTTCAGCCGCGTTCGTCATGATGATTGATCGGTGTCTAGGGTCGATTGGGCTTGCCGATGAAACCGGGACCAAACCCGGCTTCGTGAGCGGCCCAGGCTCCGGCGACCCGCCCGCTGAATATGGACGGGCCGAGCATGGTCCCTTCGAGCCCGGCCTTGCCATTGATATGCCCTCCAGCCATGCCGGCGACTTCCCCGGCGGCATATAATCCGGGAATCGGCTCGAAATATTTGTTCAGCACGCGGCAGCGCAGATCAGTCTTGACGCCGCCGAAATTTTTTCGCGCCAAGGGAAACAATTGCATTGCGTAATAAGGCGGGGTGTCGAATTTCTTCGATGCTTTGAGCGATTTGCCGAATTCCGGCTCCCGTTCCAGGCCGTCGTCGAAGGCTTTGTTGTAGCGCTCTATTGTAGAAAGAAACGATTCCACATCCACTTCGATTTTCCTGGCGAGTTCGGCCAAGGTGTTGGCTTTCTTGATATACGGCGAATTGTCGAGCAGCTCCTGCACTTTATCCTTACGCACTTTGTCGCCGTCGCGATAATAAGGATCGGCCACTTCCATCTTGGCGGTCATCGGTGTATCGAGGATCGCCCAAGCATGAGGCGGATTCTGCCGGAGCAGCGCGGGGGTGGCTGAGGCGCCGCCGGTGAGAGATTCGTTGTGAAAGCGTTTGCCTTGCTGATTGAACCAAATATAGCCGGGCGTGAGGCGGAAGACCAGACCGCGTCTGCCCTGGGGATCGCGATAATCCGGCGTGGCATAGACATAGAACCAGATGTTATCCATGTGCGTAAAATAGCCGCCCAATTCCTGTATCATTTTATGTCCGATGCCTTTGGCGCCGAAACCGGAACCTTCCATCACTTTGAACTGCTTAAACTCAGGCCGGTTCTCCAGAACCATGTCGAGGTTCGAGTTGAATCCTCCCGTAGCGACCACCACGGTCTTGCTGTGAATCTCCATGGTCTCGCCCTTACTGTTGGTCGACGTCAGGCCACACACGCGACCGTTTTGTATGAATAGTTTACCCGCGGAAGTGGCAGTCAGGATATTGATGTTGGGTAGGGACTCGGCGGTCTTGATGAGCGCGGTCATCAAACCGAGGCCGTTATTGTTCGGGCGGTGCCAGCGGAGCACGCGGTTGCCTTCCTGAAATTTCATGTCGACCCAGTTGGCGCCACAGTCTTCGGCCCAGTGATACAGGTCATGGAGGGTATGTTCGAGGTAGAATCTCGCCCACACTTCGTCGGCGGCGCCTTGGCCCCACTTGACCCAATCTTCGAAGGCAAGATCAGGGGTGTCTTCGATGCCCTCGGCTTTTTGCAACGGCGTTCCGACGATGCAGCAGCCGCCACCGGAAATCGCTGCTGTCCCGCCGCAAGCATCGGCTTGCTCCAAGACCACCGCCTTGCCGCCGGCGCGCGCCACCTCGATGGCTGCCGGGATTCCCGCACCCCCGCCCCCAATAATTGCGACATCGACCTCGAGACTGGAATTGGCCATGGCATACTCCTTAAAAGAGTTTCAATGACCGACGGTTTAACACCGATATTACAGCGCGGTCAACTGATGCAAAGCAGCGCTCCGTGGACCAACGAAGTCGGCAAATTGACCAGACCAATCACCCCTAGCCCCGGATTATTCACTCGTGACAGCGATCGAGGAGCGAGCCCTCCGGAGCGAGGCAATGGGCCTCTCCTACTGGTTCAATGTTCAAAGTTCAAAGTTAGGGATTGCGTTTACGCGGTTCATAAAAGATCGGAATACGTTGAACCTTGAACCTTGAACCCCCATGCAGTCTGTTCCTCCAGGCTCACCCCTCGATTGACACCGTGTCGTAGTCACCGGGAAATCTCGAAGCTCAGCAATTTTCGCGGCGCCCTGTGATAGGCTTCCAGGCAAGCCTCTGCCGATGCGTACGTCCCCGGTGGAACGATTCTCGCCCGGGCGGAGACCGTAAGCGGAGCGACATCGAAGGGATAGGGTTCCATTCTCACCGCGCCGGCGCCGTTGGGGGCAACACGCAGGTCCGTTTCATCCGGGCTGTCATAGGATAAGCGGATGGGCGCCAGCAAATCTTCCTTGAAGTGCTCATCGTCGGTATATCCGTCGCAGCAGAAGTAGAGTGAAAGGAGATCGTAAATTTGCAGCGCCCGGTAGTTGAACCAGAGCTCGTTGTCGAACTTTAGGTTACCTCCGCCCAGTGTCTGTTTCACCTCCTGCTGTTGGGCTTCAAAGTTCTGCAGCGCCGTTTTCACCTCCGCGCTGCGCTCGCGCAGTCTGCCCTTGGGGCTGGTGAAAGTTTGATAGCGGTTCTGCCACAGCCCGGTGCGGTGCATGGAGACCAACAGACCGGCGTAGCGGTCCTGGGAACTCACCCAGTCGATGTTGCGCGCGTAGGCTCGCAGTTCCACCGGCTCAAAGGACGGGATCTCCTCTCGGTGCGCGTAGGGCCGTCCTTTCGCCACGTTCATGGGCGGATTGCCCTCCCATTCCCGGTATCCGCTATCGTGGTAAGTCGTGGCAAACACCATGGTGTCGTAGGGCCGCAGCCGGGCAAAATCCTTATTGCCCCAGTGCGCGGCAAATTGTGCCGAAAGCTCCGCGTGATCTTCTTGCGTGCTGACGATGGATGAGCCGTCCTTGAGTTCGCGTATGACCATGATGGCCTCCTTAGGTTCTGCGCTCAATCTATTCTGTTTGTGCGTGTATCAAGCCGGGCCGGGAAGTGTCAATGGAAAAGATCCTCTTTCGCGGTCAGGAAAATTCGGGTTGGTTGACGCTGAATGAAGGGCACGCCTGGTTCAGAGCCCTCGCCACGAGTAGAATTTCTAATTACAATGGCGGTAAGATTTGCTAACCTCGTCTTCGGGGACGATAGCGTCGTGAATTTCTTGGGATCGGCACTCTCAACCCGTTATCTGTAACCTATGGCGGATATTTTCCTCAGCTATGCCAACGAAGACCGGGAAGTGGCGCGCGCCGTGGCGGGCCTTCTCGAATCCGCTGGCTGTACGGTCTGGTGGGACCGGCGCATCCCCGCTGGTCGCACCTGGCGTTCGATGATCGAAGAAGCGCTGCGCGACATGCGCTGTATGGTCGTCTTATGGTCGAGCCACTCCGTGGATAGCGATTGGGTCAAAGAGGAAGCGGAAGAAGCGCGAGCACTGGGCAGGCTAGTTCCGGTTCTGATTGAACCCGTCAAACCGCCCGTCGGGTTCCGTAGCATTCAAGCGGCTGACCTGACGGATTGGGACGGTTCGACGGACTCCCTCGGCGCGCGGCAATTAATTGCTGACCTGGAATTACTCATGGCCAAGTCGGGGCCGCCCAAGTTTACTACGATCGAGGACTCACATCCCAAAAATCAACCGATTCCGGGGCCTCGCGCAGAGGCAGCAAGCGCCGTCGATAGAGCGGAAAGCAACGACCAAAACCGGAGGCCTGCGACGAGCCCCCCGGTCCATGAGCGCGGTTCACTGGCAACGAAATCTGGCCGCCAGCCGGCTGTGGGTTGGAAGACGGCGGCGGCCGGAGTTTTGATAATTGTCACCGGGCTTGCTTCCTTCCTGTGGATTGGAAAACAGGACACGACAACTTCGGAGCCGGAAGTTGCAGCCGTCAAGCCGGCACCCGCGCCTCGGCCAGCCCTGGTTCGTCTCGACTTGAGTGGCGACCGACAGGAGGTCGCGACCAAGGAGACGGCCAATGTCACGCTCAAGGGCCAATACACCGACGGAACGCAGAAGATTATCAGTGAAGGGGTCCAATGGCTCAGCAGCGAAACGCGTGTGGCAACCATCGATGACCAAGGTCGAGTCACGGCCCGGCTCGCCGGTGAGACGAAGATCACGGCGCGCTACGGCGATCTTGTGAGCTCAGCTTGGACTCTCGCAGTGCGACCAGAGAAGCCGGTCTTGCCGGTTACCGTGCCAACAGAGAACCCAGTTGCCAAAGCACCGGTCACCACCAAACCAGTGTCACTCACGGTTTCCGCAGTTAAACGCGAGGTGAGAATCCAGGAGCGTCTTCCTCTCCGCGTGAAGGCAAAATACTCCGATGGCAAGGAAAAGGGACTTTTGAGCGGGGTGGAATGGCGCACCAGCGATGCGTCCGTTGCGGTCGTGGATGCCCGAGGCGAGCTGGTGGCATTGCGGCCAGGCAAAATTCTAGTCGTCGCCCGCTGGGGGGAAATCGAAAGTCTGGGATTTGACATCGTAGTTAGAGAATCGCCCGTCAAACCCCCGCCCGAACCCAAGGCACCGACACCCGTCGCCGAGCCCCCACAAGTTCTGCCGCCTAAACCAGCGGCGCAAATCATTAACGCCGGAGCTTACGTCAACCGGGCAAAGGGTTACCGAGTACAAGGAAACTACGCCGCCGCCCTGGCGGAGCTGGAGAAGGCGCGCGCCATCAGCCCCGGCAGCCAAGAAGTGCTTGACGAGATCGAAGCGACGAGAAGAGCTTGTAACGCTGAAAAACGATTGGGTCGTGAAGATTTAGCTTGCTAAAATCGCCGGGTCGTATTCCGCCGCCTAGCGCCGCTCTTGCCGGCGCAATTCTTCGGTTTCGTCCCGCCGGACGAGGTCGATTTCTTCTTCTAGCCGCTGTCCCACCCACTCGCCTGTGTTGAGGATTTTTGTCCAGTCGGGCTGCGGCATCGAGAGGAGCGAGAGCCCGGTTTGAATTTGTGAACGAATTTCTTTGTTGGGATCCCAGAAAGTTCCTGACCTCGTGCTGCTCAAGTAGTCCAGTTGGTCACGAACACCCATCAGAGCGGCGGCGAGTTCCTTGGCCCCTTGACCCAACTGACTCTCGCTGGTCTTTTTTCGCTTCGAGGCCTCAGCGCGAATCTTTCTGATCTCATCCAGCAGGAACTCATCCGCGCCGGCTTTCTTTAGTTGGCTCTCCGATTCACTGGTGAGATCAAAAGCAACACCGCGTTCACGGACCAGAGCGGCGACCCGTTTGGGCTCGATCCGCTCGCGGAGCGCGAAAGAAACGTCCTGCAAGGTAAAGGGATTGGGAGTCGCTTTCTCGGTCAGTTGCAGGCGCACGTTGGTCAACGCAAGGTAAAGCTTGGCAACGGTATCGCCGGGGACTTGCGACAGCGCTCTTTCGAGCGATGCTTTGGCTTCGGCCAGCTTACCGGTCTGATACTGAGCACGACCCAGATAGGTCCAAATGCTCTCGCGGATCCCGGAAAAGGGCGCGACGTAATTGGGATCGCGTTTGGCAATGGGCTCGAAATAACTCAGCGCCATCGGGTAGTCCCCCGCCATCAGCGCTCGGCGCCCGGAGGCAAACTCCCCACCGCTTTCTATCGTGGCGCATCCGGCGACAACTAATACCAGCGCCAGTCCGCGAGTTAACCCTTTCTTGATCATGAGAGCCTTTATTAGAATAGGCTTGTCGAAAACTCAACCCGCGTTAGCTTGTCGGGCACCGCTCACTCTGTTAAGACAACGATTACTTATCATCATGCGTTTTTCTCCGACACCCTGGCTCGTCGCAACCCTTGCCTTCGTCATTCTTGGATTCACTCGTGGTCTCCACTCTTGTTTCGGGGTCTTTTACGTCGCCCTGCTCGACACTTTCGGCTGGAGCCGTGGCGCCACCGCCGGCGTTTTTTCTATGGTTCTTACCGTGGACGCCGTGCTTTCTCCCGTTGTCGGTCATCTTCTGGATCGTTTCGGGACAAAAAGAATCGTTTCCAGCGGTTGTATCATTCTGACTTTGGGACTGCTGCTGAGCAGCACTATCGACAGTCTTTGGCAATTCTACATCTTCTTCGGCTTGATTGCTGCCGTTGGTATCACCTTCACCGGGATGGTACCGCATGTGTTCTTGATCTCAGAATGGTTTGTCGCGAATCGCGCTTCAGCAATCGGTTTTGTTTATGCCGGAACCGGAGTGGGCATATTGTTGCTCGCGCCCCTCAGTGAATGGTTGCTCTCCAACTGGGGATGGCAACGGTCGTTTCAAATGTTCTCGGTCATCGTGCTGATATTGCTCATGCCCTTGGTCGGGTTGTTTTACCAGCCTGGGCCTTTCGGTGAAAAGCTGCGATCCAAAAAAGAGGCGAAAACGGACGATCCGCGCTGGACGGCAAAGTTGGCGCTGCGAAGTTTGCAGTTCTGGTTCCTGTTCTGCGCGCGAATTTGCGCGGCCTCCGGTACGACGGTGATCGTGACCCACCAAGTCGCCCATGTGGTCGATGTCGGTTACAGCAAGTTCCTGGCGGCGTCGATCTTTGGTCTGGCGGGCATCACCAGTAGCTTTGGTCGAGTCGTATTCGGCTTTATTGCCGATCGTTTGACTAAACAAGCGGCCTACACGCTAAACATTTTAATGACCCTGGTGGGTGTCGGCGCTTTGATGATCCTCCGTGATCCAAGTCAGACATGGTTGCTGTATATTTACGTTATCTTTTTCGGCATCGGCTTTGGCTCCCGTGCCGTCATCTTCTCCGCGCTTACGGCAGACATCTTTTCCGGCAAGGGATTTGGATCGATCCTCGGCTACTCTACGGTCGCTGTGGGCGTCGGAGGCGCTTTGGGTTCTTGGTTGGGGGGAGCGTTGCACGATTGGACCGGCAGTTACCTCGTGTCCTTTGGGCTATCCGCCCTGGTTTTGGGCTGCTCCGATGTGTGTATTTGGCTCGCCTCGTCGTCATCGGTTGCCAGTCGCGACAAGCGACTTTTCGGGCCAAACAACTGAGTTGACCATTTTGATTGTCGGGGAGGTCCGGAACGAGTCGAAACCTTGAACTTGGAACATTGAACTTTGAACTTTCCTCGTGACAAGCTGCCTTGAGGCTCTTGGTAGAAGTTGCTAGGTTGACGTTATGGACGCTCGGTTGCGAGAGGGCATACGTTTGTTTAACGCGGGCCGCTTTTTCGATTCCCACGAGATTTTGGAAGATTTCTATCAGGAAGCCGAAGCTGCTAATAAGTCCTTTCTTGAAGGATTGATCGAATTGGCAGCCGCATTCAGGCTCTATGCCGATTTCGACGAGGTGAAGGGGCCCGTGCGCATGATCTATCAAGCGGTGATCCGCTTCGAAAACTATCAATCGGCCTATCTCGGAATAAAGGTCAAAGATCTCAGCGAATCGATGGAAGCATGGGCGAAGGAGGCGGAAGCAGCGGCCGGTAAGCCCATCTCATCGGTTCCCAAGATCCGACTCCAGGGCTTTGTTTTTTTTCATGAGCGTCTTTGATCTTAGGGAAAAACTTGAACGCTTCCTTCCGGACACCTGGATCGGTGCCAAGCGGGTCCAGGGCATCCAGGGCGGGGCGAGGGCCTATGTTCTATCTTTGGTCGCGGCGCAGCGCCGTGGACCGATTCTGATCATTTCGCCGACCCCAAGCGATGCAGAAAATCTCTACGGTGATCTGGCATTTTTTTTGGGCGAAGAGCGTTCGCTGCCGCCGTTTCGCAAACGGCTCCATCTCTTTCCATCGTGGGAAATTCTTCCCTTTGAGAAACTTTCGCCGCATCCGGACAATGTAGCGGCTCGTCTCGAAGGACTTTACAAACTTGTCGAAGAAACCGCGCCCATCTTGATAGCGACCCCCGCCGCGTTGCTGCAAAGAGTCATTCCCAAAGAACAGTTCAAGCGGTCCTATCTATACGTCGTCGCCGGACAAGATCTGGCGCGGGAGAATCTGCTGGAACATTTGGTCCAGTGGGGTTTCCAAAATGTGCCGCTGGCGGAGGAGCGGGGTGACTTCAGCGTCCGCGGCGGTATTGTCGATATCTTTCCCCCCGGCTACGGGCGACCCCTGCGCCTTGAGTTCGACGGCGACCGATTGGAGTCGATTCGGGAGTTCAGTCCGGCGAATCAGCGTTCGGAACGCCTTCAAGAAGAGATGCTGGTGTTGCCGATGAAGGAGTTTTCGCTGAAGCGTTCCGATTTGGAGAATGTGCTCCGAAGGCTCGATCATAGGGCGGCGGAGTTGGATATGGAGCGGCGGGACAAACACCGCCTTTTTGAATCTTTGCGCGAAGGCATACCGTTTCCGGGAATCGAGTCGCTGGTGCCTTATTTCTATCCTGAGCTGGGCTCGATTTTTTCCTATCTGTCTCCCGATACTTTGATCTGGCTGGATGGCGCCGATCGAGTGGAAGCCGAGGCGGAAAGGTTCGCCCAGCTGGCTTGGGAGCGCTACGAGAAGGCCAAAGAGGAGCGCCGTCTGGCGCCGCCGGTGGAAACCCTTTATCTCAATGGGCATGAATGGCGCGAAGCGTTACAGCCCCGCGCCCGGGTGCAGGGTGAAGCGCTAACGGTTATGGCGTCCTCGGAAAAAGCCCGGGAGGCCACCTTGACCGTGGAATCGTTTCTGACCAGCGAGCTCCGCCACGAGACCGTTGCCCGCGGCGCAGACGCCTCTTTGGCGCCGCTTGTGGGACGGCTCAAGGGTTGGCAGAGCGAGAGGGTGTTCTTTGTCGCGCCGACCAAGGGCGACGCCATGCGGCTAAGAGAGCTATTGGGCAACTACGATCTGGATTTGCCCTTGATGCAGGAGCCTGTGCCCGTCCTGCTCGCGGGCCCGGAAGTCTCCCGCGCCATCGTGCTGGGGCAGCTGAACCAGGGATTTCGCCTGCCTGACGCGCAGCTAGTCGTGATGACGTTCGATGAGATCTTCGGCACGCGGAAGCGGCAACCCACTGCGAGCACGAAGAGCCATCCAAGTCACTTTCTAACCAGTCTCAGCGAGCTCAAGCAAGACGACTACGTCGTGCACCTGGACCATGGGATCGGAATCTATCGCGGCCTCAAGTTTCTTCGAGTCGCCGGCGTCGAGGGCGAGTTTCTGCATTTGGAATATGAAGCCGGCGATCGTCTTTATCTACCGGTGGATCGCATCAACATGGTGCAGAAGTACATTGGCGGCGATGGCGCGCAGCCGTCCCTCGACCGGTTGGGGGGTAGCGCGTGGGAAAAGGTCAAAGCCAAGGCTCGCAAGTCGATCTTCGCCATGGCCGAAGAGCTGGTCCAGCTCTATGCGGTGCGGGAGGCCCGCCAGGGAAACGCTTTCGCGCCGCCCGATACTTTGTATCGAGAATTCGAGGCCGCTTTTGAGTACGAAGAAACTCCCGATCAACAACGCGCCATCGACGAGACCCTGACCGGCATGCAAGGCAAGAAACCGATGGATCGCTTGATCTGCGGTGACGTTGGTTTTGGCAAGACCGAAGTCGCGATGCGGGCCGCCTTTCTTGCCGCCGAAGGGGGCAAGCAAGCGGCGGTGCTGGCGCCGACGACGATTCTGGCGCAACAACATCTTCAGACTTTTCGTCATCGGTTTCGCAATCACCCGGTGCGGATTGAAATGGTCAGCCGATTCTTGACCCCTAAAGAGATAACTCAGGTGCTCCAAGACACCGCCAAAGGTACCGTCGACGTCCTGATCGGCACTCACCGGCTGCTTCAGAAGGATGTCGAGTTTAAGGATCTTGGCCTGGTGATCATAGATGAGGAACACCGCTTCGGTGTCGTTCACAAGGAGCGGCTGAAAAAGCTGCGCCAGCTCGTCGACGTGGTGAGCCTGACGGCGACTCCGATCCCGCGAACCCTGCATATGTCGCTGGTCGGTATTCGGGACTTGAGCATCATCGAAACCCCGCCGGTGGATCGGCTGGCGATCCAAACTTATGTGACGCGCTATGACGAAGCGGTCATTCGCGACGCGATCTTGCGTGAACTGCAGCGCGGTGGACAAGTATTCTTTCTCCATAACCGCGTCGAGACCATCGATCGATTGGCTTTCAAGCTCGCGGACTTAATTCCGGAGGCCAAGTTGGCGGTAGCCCACGGCCAGATGCGGCCAAAAGATCTGGAAAAAGTCATGCTCGATTTTCTGGAGAACAAAACCCAGGTTTTGGTGTGCTCGGCGATCATCGAATCGGGGCTCGATTTTCCCAACGCCAACACCATTATCATCAACCGCGCCGACAAGTTTGGTCTCGCCCAACTCTACCAGCTGCGGGGACGGGTCGGCCGTTCCCATCGCCATGCCTATGCCTATTTGCTGATTCCCGGTGAAAAAGCGATTACTGTGGACGCCGAACGGAGACTGCGGGCGTTGCAAGAGCTCGACGGACTCGGCGGCGGCTTCAAGCTCGCGCTGCATGATCTGGAGATTCGCGGCGCCGGCAATCTTTTGGGCGACCAGCAGTCCGGTCAGATCACCGCCGTGGGCTTTGAACTGTACACGGAAATGATGGAAAAAGCGGTCAGCGAGCTCAAAGGCGAAATCGTGGCCCCGGAGGTGGAGCCCGAGATCCGGCTGGAGATTCCGGCTTATTTCCCGGAAAGCTATATTCCGGACGCCAATCAACGCCTGCTCTTTTATAAGCGCCTCGCGAGCATGAGCAACGGGTTGGAACTTGCCGAGCTTAGAGAGGAGATTCGCGACCGCTTCGGACCCACCTCGCCGGTGGTGGAGAATCTATTTATGGTGATGGATCTCCGCCGTGTCCTGAAGGAATTTCTCGTGCAACAGATCAGCGTGTCGGATGGCAAAGTCCTCCTGCTCTTTCATTCGGATTCGCCGGTGAAAGTAGAGAAACTGCTGGAGCTGATCAAAAAGCAAAAGCATAAGTTCCGTCTGGCGCCGGACGGCCGTCTCTCCTTTACGCCAGAACATCAAGAGTGGGAACCCCTGGTGGCGGAAGTAGTGCAGCTGCTGCACCGGATTCATGAAGGCTCGCCGCAGCAGAGTTTACCCCTCGAGTCGATGCATGGATGAAAGATTGGGACCGAAAAATATAGTTCCACCGTGCGGTCATTGGGTTTGAGAACTTGCTGGCCTTTAGCCAGTGGTCGTTTGGTTTTGCAAATTAACTGTGGTAGCTGTTAAAATCATTCGGTAGCCGAAAACGGCAAGTGGGTCATTTTATGCTGAGCCGAATACTCAAAGCGAGTCTATTGCTATTCTGCCTGGTGCTATTCCCCCAAACCGCCCCGGCCAAGGTTATTGAGCAGCTGATCGTGATTATCGACGGAGAACCTTACACGCTCTCTAATCTCGGAACCTATGCGAAGACCAAGATGGATCGGGAATTTCCCTCAGGGGATCTGAAAAAAATCAATGACAGCGATCGCGAGGTCTTGGAGCAATTCATCACGGAAAAACTCTTGGAAGCGGAAGCGCGGGAGTCGGGGATTAAAATAACCGATCAAGAAGTCAATCAATACATCGGTGAAATCAAGAAGCGAAATCGCTTGAGCGATGACGATCTCAAAGCCGCGTTGAGCCGCGAGGGGCAGACCCTTGAAAGCTACAAAGCCAATGTCAGGAGTGAGCTGGAAAAAGGCGAGATCCTGAATCGCCAGGTGAGAGCTAAAGTCAATATTACCAACGACGACGTCGAGCGTTACTATAAGCTCAATGCCGACAAGTTTCGCTCCGAGGATCGAGTGCGTTTGCGCCATATCCTATTGGCGCTTCCCAAAAACGCGACGCCCGAGGAAGTGCAAGCCGCTAACGAGAAGGCCGCGGATTTATACAAACGCATCGTTGCGGGAGCGGATTTCGCGGAGTTGGCCCGGGAGTTTTCCGAGGGAGCGGGACAGGTCGATGGCGGCGAGATCGGTTGGGTCAATCGAGGAACCCTGATCAGTGGCCTCGAGGAGGTCGCTTTCGAGAAGCTGTCGGTGGGCCAGGTGAGCGCGCCTTTTCGCACCAGCATGGGAGTTCACATTGTTAAACTGGAGGCGCGGGATCGTGGCGCCGTGGCGCCGCTCGCAACAGTGGCACCCAAAATCAAGGAAGAGCTGCAGGCTAAGGCGCTGGAGGAAAGATTCCAGAAGTGGCTCAAAGGCGATCTGAGAAGGAAACATCGGGTCGATGTGAAGATCGCCGGTGTGGTGTTCAAGCCGGAAGACTCCAAGGAGGGTATGGTCGATTCTCTAATGGCCAAATCCACGCGTTCCAAGAAACCGACAAGCCGAACTTTTCTGAGCTACCTAAATCCGTTTTCTTATATCATCAAAGAGGTTCCCTTCGAAGACGACGATCCCAAGAGCCCGACCGCCGGCAAGAGTGTTGTCAAAGTGTTCGGTGTGCCCCTTTTCACTAACGATTCTGTGGATGAGGTTCCCGATGTCCTGGGCGCTCCACCCGATAAGTCAGGTGGAGGGGGAGCTTCATCAAACCAGTCCGGTGGATTACTTGATAAACTGAATCCTTTCAGCCGTTAAGCTCGGATGTCGTTGAAGCAGAGATAGTACCCGATCTATTTTTCTCCTATTGCTGAAAGATTTATGGCGCGTAAACCGGTTGTCGCTGTGACGATGGGCGACCCTGCGGGCATTGGACCCGAAGTGGTGCGCAAGGTTTTGGCCGACCCGCAAATAAAGAGAGCCTGCAACCCGCTGATTCTGGGTGACTGGGAAGTTTTGGAGCGGGCGCCGACAGGTGGCAAATCCAAATCGTCTAAACTCGTTTGCTGGCAACCGGGGCAACCCTTGCTGCCGCTGTTGGAGAGTCATTACGCCGGAGTGGTGTGCCCGCTTTCTACTTTGTCGAGAAAGGAATCACGCCCGGGCGGTCCAACCAAAGCCGGTGGCCATGCGGCTTACCGATACATTGTTGTAGCCGCCAAGCTCGCCCAGTCCGGAGTCGCCGATGCCATAGCGACGGCTCCCATCAGCAAGAGCATTCTTCAAGATGCGGGCTACAATTACCCGGGCCATACCGAGCTATTCGCTGAACTGAGCCGGACCCCTGAGTGCCGCATGATGCTGATCGGAAAAAAACTTCGCGTGGTGCTGGTAACCGGCCACGTCGCATTCGCCAGAGTTCCACGTGGCCTCAGCCGAGAGAAGATTAGCACGACGTTGGAGCTGGCACACCGGAGCCTGCGGGATTTCTTTGCTATTCGACGCCCCCGGATCGCGGTTGCCGCCTTGAATCCCCACGGAGGCGAAGAAGGAATCTTCGGCCACGAGGAGGAGGAGACCATTGCTCCTGCCGTCCGCGAGACCAGGCGGAAAGGCATCCAAGCTTATGGTCCCTTCCCTGCGGATAGCCTTTTTCATCAAGCGGCCCGCGGCGATTACGACGCTGTGGTTTGCATGTATCACGATCAAGGTTTGATACCTCTTAAACTGCATCATTTCTTCGGCGGAGTGGCACTGACCTTAGGCCCGCCCTTTATTAGAACTTCAGTCGACCACGGCACCGCCTATGACATCGCCGGGAAAGGTCAGGCGGATGAATCGAGTATGAAAGGGGCGATCCTGTTGGCCGCGAGATTGGCGCGGCAGAGCATGAAGCGGAGAACCAGGTGAATCCGTCGATATTTCGTGAGTATGACATCCGGGGGCTGGCGGAACAGGATTTCGACCGAGAATTTGCCCTGCTGCTGGGCAAGGTGCACGGCACGATGATCAGTCAAAAGGGGGGTAAACGGGTCACCGTGGGGCGCGATTGCCGCGCGACCTCCGATGCTTATGCCGCGGCCGTCATTGCGGGGCTCGCATCGACGGGGTTGCAGGTTTACGATATCGGCATTTGCCCCACTCCACTGCTCTACTTTTCTTTGTTCCATCTCGACGTCGATGGCGGGATCCAAGTGACTGCAAGCCACAACCCGTCGGCGTACAATGGCTTCAAACTGTGCATGGGCAAGGACACTTTGTATGGCGAGCAAATTCAGGATATCCGAGCCAAGATGGAACGGAAGGAATCTAGCGAACAAGACGGCGGTCGAGTCGAAAGCTACGCAATCATTCCCCCCTATCACCAGTATTTGTTGCAGGATGTGCCGCAGCTAAAACGGCCATTGAAAGTTGTGATCGATGCCGGCAACGGCGTAGGCGGGCCGGTGGCTCCGCCGGTTTTTCGCCGGCTTGGTTGCACCGTGTGGGAGATCGCTTGCACGCTTGACGGAAACTTTCCGATTCACCATCCCGATCCCACGGTGCCGGAAAATCTGGAGTTGCTGATCGAGAAGGTAAAGCGCGAAAAGGCGGATTTGGGTGTTGCCTATGACGGCGATGCCGACCGCATCGGCGTGGTGGACGAGCAAGGCAACATTCTTTGGGGCGATGAACTGCTTATTTTGTTTGCTCGGGATGTTCTCAAGCGCAATCCCAAAGCAATCGTTATCTCCGAAGTCAAATGCTCGCAGCGGCTCTATGATGATATTGCCGAACACGGCGGAGTGCCGATCATGTGGAAAGCCGGTCATTCTTTGCTCAAGGCCAAAATGAAGGAAACCCATGCCTTATTGGCCGGCGAGATGAGCGGTCACATGTTTTTCAAAGAACGCTACTTCGGTTACGACGATGCCATCTATGCCTCTCTGCGTCTGCTGGAAATTTTGGCGAATTCTGACCGGCCCCTGTCTGCTTTGTTGTCGGATTTGCCCAAGAGCGTATCGACACCGGAAATCAGAGTGGATTGCCCCGACGATAAAAAGTTCGTGATCGCAGAAAAGGCCACAAAATACTTCCGCCAGCATTATGATATCATCGATGTGGACGGCGTCCGCGTCCGGTTCCCCGAGGGTTGGGGCCTTATTCGGGCGTCAAACACCCAGCCGGCCCTTGTGCTTCGCGTCGAGGCGCAATCCCCTCAGAGGTTGAGCGAGTATCGCGCCATAATCGAAGGGAAGCTCAGAGAGCTGGAGGGCCAGTAAAGCCACGGATGGCCGGCAAGATCGTCGTCAAAGGCGCGCGCGTCCACAATCTAAAAAACATCGACGTAGAAATCCCGCGCGATAGGTTGGTGGTCATCACCGGAGTATCCGGATCCGGGAAGTCTTCGCTTGCCTTCGATACGCTTTACGCCGAAGGGCAACGGCGATACCTGGAGTCCCTCGGCGCGGATGCCCGGCAGTTTTTGCGCCAGATGAAACCGCCGGACGTCGATTCTATCGAGGGGCTTTCTCCAGCCCTCGCCATCCAGCAAGCGGCCGGCCTCGCCAATTCCCGGTCAACTGTCGGCACCCTCACTGAGATCTATGACCATCTCCGCCTCCTGTTCGCGCGGCTTGGTCAACCGACCTGCCTTCAATGCGGTCGCGCAATTTTGGCGCAGACCATCGAACAAATCAGCGATCAATTGCTTTTGCTGCCGGAAGAAACACGCCTGCTGGTGATGGCTCCCGTTAAGGTTGGCCCCGAGGTTAAGCCTCACGAAGTATTTCAAGAGTTGACGCGCGCAGGTTTTGCCCGCGTCAAGATCAACGGTCAGATTCATGAGCTTTCAGAGGAGATCCCCGTCGAAACCGACCCGCTGCACGAAATCGACCTGATCGTCGATCGCCTGGTGTTGCGGCCTGGAATAGAACGGCGGCTGGCCGATTCCCTCGAAGTCGCGTCCCGGCTTGGTCGTCAAGTGATCAAAGTGGAAATCATTCCGGTAGCCGGTTCGGAGGTCGCTGAAACAGCGATCTTCACGCAGAAGTTTGCCTGCCAACAGTGCGGGATTTCGCTGCCTGAAATTACGCCCCGACTCTTTTCGTTCAATACGCCAGAAGGCGCCTGTCCCGCCTGCAAGGGAATGGGTATGGAAGCCAAGCCGCGACGCGGTGGCAAGGGTGGCAACAACGCATTGGACGTTGATCCCTGCGCGGAGTGCAAGGGCACGAGACTTAAGCAGGAAGCTTTGGCGGTGAAGCTGGGCGGCAAGAGCATTGCGGATCTGACTTCGACCGCGGTCTCGGGCACCCGCGAGTTCTTGCAAAAGCTTAAATTGGGCAAGCAAGGAAGTGTGATTGGCCGGAAGCTGCTTGAGGAGATTGGTAACCGGCTTCAATTCCTTATTGAGCTCGGTCTCGAATACTTAACCCTTGATCGGTCCGCTGTCACACTCTCTGGCGGCGAGGCTCAAAGGGTACGGCTTGCCACCCAGCTCGGATCGAGCTTGGCCGGGGTACTTTACGTTCTCGACGAGCCCAGTGTAGGGCTGCACCAGAAAGACAACGCGCAACTGCTCGCGCTACTTAAACAGCTGCGGGACGCCGGCAACTCCGTCATCGTTGTGGAGCACGATCAAGAGACCATACTGGCAGCCGACCACATCATCGATATCGGCCCGGGAGCCGGCGTGAAGGGTGGCGAGATCGTAGCCGAGGGCACACCGCAGGAAATCATGAGCAATACAGAGTCGGTTACCGGCCAGTATCTATCCGGCAGGATCAAGATGCCCATCGCCGAGGGACGCAGGCGCACAGGTGAGTTTCTAGTGATCAAGGGAGCAAAAGAGCACAACTTGAAAGACATCACTGTAGAGATACCTGCGGGGGCGATGACCTGCGTCACTGGAGTTTCAGGATCGGGTAAAAGCAGCCTGGTCATGGATATTCTCTACAATGCCGTCGCCGAGCGATTACATGGATCCACGCATAGAGTGGGAAATTTCGATGAACTGATAGGAGCTGAAATTTTCGATCGGGTCGTCGGCATCGACCAGGCGCCCATTGGCCGCACCCCGCGATCTAATCCGGCGACCTATACGGGACTCTTCGAACACATTCGCAGTCTTTTCGCGCAACTTCCGGAGGCGCGCGTTCGCGGCTACCGGAGCGAGCGGTTTTCTTTCAATGCCCCTGGCGGGCGCTGTGAAGCCTGTGCGGGGGAAGGGGTCGTGCGAGTGGATATGCAATTTTTGCCGCCGATCTATGTAGCCTGTGAGAATTGTCAAGGCAGGCGTTACAACCGGGAGACGCTGGAAATCAAGTATAAGGGCATGAGCATCGCGGACGTACTGGATCTCACCGTCCAGCAAGCGTCGGATATTCTCAGCACCATTCCAGGGGTATCTGAGCGATTGCGCGCGCTTCGCGAGGTCGGACTCGGCTATCTCCGACTTGGCCAACCGGCGCAAACCCTTTCGGGCGGTGAAGCGCAACGGGTCAAGCTCGCGCGCGAGCTTGCGCGAAAGTCCAGCGGGCGATCGCTCTATATCCTGGATGAGCCGACCACCGGGCTTCATTTCGATGATGTGAGGCAACTTATGGAGCTTCTCCATCGTCTAACGGATGCGGGGAATACGGTGGTGATTATCGAGCATAATCTCGATGTCATAATGAGCGCCGACTATGTTATCGATCTTGGACCGGGGGGTGGCGATAAGGGTGGCAGGGTGGTTGCCACGGGGACGCCCGAAGATATCGCTGGTACACTAGAGTCTTTCACCGGTCAATATCTCGCTAGGATCCTTGCCAAGGAACGCCGTTCAGGCCGGGCCAATTTCGATATGTCGCTTCTACGATACCAATAATATCTAAGTATTTCAGATAGTTAGATAGTATAGATAGGTGTTGACTCGTGACCGGGTATGGGTTAAGTTCAAATCAGACTAAATCGGTAGGATTAAGCTAGAGTGCAAACTCCAATCTACATGGACAATCATGCGACCACTGCCGTGGATCCGCGGGTATTGGAAGCCTTAGTGCCGTACTTTACGGAGAAGTTTGGCAATGCAGCGAGTCGAAGTCACGCCTATGGGTGGGAGAGCGAGGCGGCTGTTGACAACGCGCGAGAACAGATAGCGCGACTGATCCGAGCTTCGTCGCCCCGTGAGATAATCTTTACCAGTGGCGCGACGGAGTCTGACAATTTGGCGATCAAGGGGGTGGCCGAGTCTTATCGGGACAAGGGAAATCACATCATAACCTGTGTGACCGAGCACAAGGCGGTGCTCGACAGTTGCAAGGTCCTGGAGCAGCAGGGCTATCAGGTAACTTATCTTCCGGTGGATGGGAATGGCGGCATAAACTTACCGCATCTCCGTGACGCTATGACGGACAAGACAATTCTGATCTCTATTATGGCCGCCAATAATGAGATCGGCACGATAGCACCCGTGAAAGAGATCGGACGGATCGCCCATGAGAAGGGGGTGCTATTCCATACCGATGCGACGCAGGCGGTGGGCAAGATCCCTATCAATGTTGAGGAAATGGGAATTGATCTGTTGTCGCTCACTGCCCACAAGATGTACGGACCCAAGGGCATCGGCGCGCTTTATGTCCGCGCGGCGAAACCCCGAGTCAAGCTTCGGTCCATGATCGATGGCGGCGGCCACGAGCGCGGCATGAGATCGGGAACCTTGAATGTACCGGGGATTGTCGGTTTGGGGAAGGCTTGTGAAATTGCTCAGAAAGAAATGTTGCTGGAAGCAGAAAGGCTTATCAGTCTCAGAGAACGATTGAAATGCCAGATCCTCGACCAACTGGAGGAAGTCTACATCAACGGTCATCCGACGTCGCGGCTTCCGGGAAACATGAACATGAGCTTCGCCTATGTCGAGGGGGAATCGCTGCTGATGGGTCTGAAAGAGATCGCGGTTTCCACCGGCTCGGCTTGTACCTCGGCTAGTTTGGAGCCTTCTCATGTATTACGGGCCATTGGCGTGGAAGAGGAGTTGGCCCATACCTCGATTCGTTTTGGTCTGGGGCGTTTTAATACTGAGGAAGAGGTCGACTATACGGTGCGCCGGGTTGTTGAAGAAGTGAGACGATTACGGGAGATATCGCCTCTCTACAAAGCCAGAAAGACCAAGTCACAGCGACAACCGCCCGTGGAAACAAAATTCCAGGAAAGGATTTCCTAGCCCTTCGCGTATTTTGGAAGGAGCGGAATGTATGGCCACAGCAATTAATTTGACGGAGCGCGCCGCAGCGAGGATCAAAGAGCTGATCGCCGCCGAGAATCGCGAGGGGCAGGGATTGCGCCTCAAGGTGGTGGGGGGCGGATGCTCAGGTCTTCAATACAAGCTCGATTTCGACCTCCCCAAGGGGACCGACAAGATCTTCGAGAAGGATGGAGCAAAAGTTCTGGTGGACATGAAAAGTTTGCTATACCTGACCGGGATGGAGTTGGATTACAAAGAAGAGCTGATGCAGTCGGGATTCATATTTCAGAATCCAAACGTCAAGAAAGCTTGCGGCTGCGGCGCCTCCTTCGCCGTGTAACGAGAAATAGGACGACCAGAGATGAAAACGGAAACCCATAGTGTCGAGGATCTGGCCGGGCGTGAATACAAGTACGGCTTCGTCACGGATATCGAGTCGGATTCCATTCCTGCCGGTTTGAACGAAGATGTCATCCGAGTGATTTCGGCGAAGAAGCATGAGCCGGCGTTTATGCTGGAATGGCGTCTGAAAGCGTTCCGCTATTGGGCCAAGCTGGAAAAATCTCAAGCGGAGCCAAAGTGGGCTAATATCCATTATCCGCCCATCGACTATCAAAAGATTATTTATTATGCCGCGCCCAAGACCAAAGCGGATGGGCCCAAGAGCCTAGAAGAAGTCGACCCGGAACTGCTGAAAACCTATGAGAAGCTGGGTATTCCGCTCCGCGAGCAGGAATTGCTTGCCGGCGTCGCGGTGGATGCGGTCTTTGACAGCGTTTCGGTGGCGACAACTTTCAAGGCAAAACTATCGGAAATGGGAATTATTTTTGGCTCGTTTTCCGAAGCGGTCCAGAGTCACCCCGATCTGGTGCAAAAATACCTCGGGTCAGTGGTTCCTTACACGGATAACTTCTTTGCCGCTCTCAACGCCGCGGTCTTCAGCGATGGTTCGTTTTGCTACATTCCCAAGGGGGTTCGCTGCCCCATGGAACTGTCGACTTATTTTCGCATCAACGCCGCGGAGACCGGTCAGTTTGAACGTACCCTGATCGTCGCCGAGGAAGGCAGCTATGTGAGCTACCTCGAAGGCTGTACGGCGCCGATGCGCGATACCAACCAGTTGCACGCAGCAGTGGTGGAATTGGTCGCCCACGACGACGCCCAGATCAAATACTCTACCGTGCAGAACTGGTACCCCGGGGACGCCGAGGGCAAAGGCGGTATCTATAACTTTGTCACCAAGCGCGGCAAGTGCTTGGGGAGACGATCGAAGATTTCCTGGACTCAAGTGGAAACCGGTTCGGCGATCACCTGGAAGTATCCAAGCTGTATTCTGCAGGGCGACGATTCTATTGGCGAGTTCTATTCCGTCGCGCTTACCAATAACTACCAGCAGGCGGATACCGGCACCAAAATGATTCATATGGGCAAAAATACCAAGAGCACCATTATCTCAAAAGGGATCTCCGCCGGGCACGGGCAAAATACCTATCGCGGCTTGGTCAAGATCATGAAAGGGGCGAGCGGCGCGCGCAACTACTCGCAGTGCGACTCGTTGCTGCTCAGCGACAAGTGCGGCGCGCATACCTTCCCCTATCTCGAAGTGCTGAATAATGTCTCCCAGGTGGAGCACGAAGCGTCCACATCCAAGATCGGCGAGGACCAGCTCTTCTACTGTAGACAGCGGGGTATTTCTTCAGAAGACGCCGTTAACATGATCGTCAACGGTTTCTGCAAGCAAGTGTTTCGCGAGCTGCCGATGGAGTTCGCTGTGGAGGCGCAGAAACTCCTGGGCGTCAGCCTGGAGGGAAGCGTCGGCTAGTTTTTTAAGGAAGGCCCGGCCTGCTTTTTATGGAAGCGAAAGTCTACTTTGACAATAACGCAACGACCCGAGTTTTGCCTGAAGTCGCGGCGGCCATGCAGCCTTACCTGACGGAACTCTACGGTAACCCCTCAAGCATTCATCGTTTCGGCAGTCAGGTGGCGGAGAAACTGAACGACGCAAGAACCCGCGTCGCGGAGTTGCTCGGAGCCGCCGATCCGATCGAGATCATCTTCACGAGCTGCGGGACTGAGGGGGATAACGCTGCCATCCGGGGGATGCTGGAAGCTCGGCCCGACAAGCGCCATATCGTGACAACGCAGGTGGAACACCCGGCGATTTTGGGGCTGTGCCAACACCTTGAAAAGCGAGGATACCGCCTTACCTGGCTCGGTGTGAATCAGCACGGCATGCTCGATTTGGAGGCACTGCGGAAGGCGCTGACGGATGACACCGCTTTGGTCTCCGTTATGTGCGCGAACAATGAAACGGGCGTGATTTTTCCGGTAGCTGAGATCGGCGAAATGGTTAAGGCGAAAGGCATTCCGTTCCATGTGGACGCGGTCCAAGCGGCCGGGAAACTGCCCCTCAAAGTCAAAGATAGTCCGGTGGATTTGCTGACCATCTCCGGTCACAAGTTTCACGGGCCGAAGGGAATCGGCGCTTTGTATGTCCGTCGCGGTCTGGCGTTTCCGCCCTTCATGATCGGCGGACACCAGGAAAAGAACCGGCGCGCCGGGACAGAAAATGTCGCGGGCATCGTCGGTATGGGGGTGGCGGCGGAAGTAGCCCAAAGGAATCTCGAAAAGGACGCCGAAGGTATTCGAGCCTTGCGTGACCAACTAGAGAAGGGATTGCTGCAATCTTGCCCCGATTGCCGGATCAACGGGGGTGAGAGCGAACGATTGCCGAACACTTCAAACGTCAGCTTCAGATACTTGGAAGGTGAGTCCATATTGGTTTTGTTAGATCAGTTTGGCATCTGTGCCTCGACCGGTTCTGCCTGCACGGCTGGCTCTGCGGAGCCATCCCATGTGCTTAGAGCCATGGGGGTGGCTCCGGATTGGCTGCAGGGAGCTGTGCGCTTTAGTCTGAGCCGTTTTAGCACGGAAGAAGAAGTCCGCTATGTGAACGAAAAGGTACCTTTAGTCGTCCAACGGTTACAGGGGTTTTCTGCATTGGGAAAACTAGCGGATCAGCAGCGGGGTCCGCGAGAGAAAGCACGGGCGGCGAGCGGCATCGGGTAAGGGGGTAAAGCTATGGGCCTTATGCAGATTCCTCGACGGGTCGATTATGGGTTACGCGCCGTTATCTATCTTTCGGTCCAAGACCCGGAAAAATCGTGCTCGATAACGGAGATCGCCAAGCAGCAGGGCGTGCCAAAAAAGTTTTTGGAGAAAATCATTCAGGATCTGATGCGTTGCGGGCTGATAAAATCGAAACGGGGTCCGTGCGGCGGATATACCCTCAACCGTCCCCCTGAAGAGATTTCGTTCTACCAGGTTATCGAAGCCATTGAAGGTCCGATTGCCGTCAATGCTTGCATGGACCCGCACATGAGTTGTGAGCAATTGCCGCGTTGTTCGATGGTGAATGTGTGGAGTGAGGTTCAACGAAAAGTTACCGAGGTGTTCACCAACACCACTCTAGCGGATTTGAAGAGAAAACCTTGCCGGGATTTAATGGCATCTTCTTCTCTCTCCAGCGCGGCGTGATTCGGGTTTGACGTTTTATCGTATTCAAGGGGAGGTTGTTTTAACAGGAAGGTGGTTCTTATGAGTTACGAAACCGGATTGAGCATGGAGGAAAGGGTCACATCGCTGTTCCAGCCCGACACCCTTTTGCCGGACCAGTATCTGGAAACTTTCCGGAGGAAATTACATTTAGAGCCGGAAAAGAAACTCATGCTAGCGGTACTGGAGGACGCCATTGCGTGCTTTCAAAAGTATGTCTTTACGCGGGATGGTAAAGGCAAGCTGCTTTTCCAAGAAGCCGAGGACTGGGTTCAGGAGAAAAACGGCGATTGGCTGTTTTCCTTTGCGAATGTTTGTGAAACCCTCGCATTTAACCCCGATTATTTGCGGCAGGGCCTCACCCAGTGGAAGGCCGAGAGATTGGAGAACCGGGCAAAGGCCAAAGTGTATCAGCTCACTCCTAGAAGTGAAAAAAGGAAGCGAGGCATGGCCGTAACCAGAAGAGCGAGGCAACGATTGCGGAGAGTGGCAAGTCGATAGCCATCAACCGAAAACTCAATGTACAAGAAGGGCGGCGGAACAACTTCCGCCGCCCTTCTTGTTTGTCCGCTCTTTGCGCTTGCAAAGCGGCTGAAAGGGATTCATAAATCTATTTATGGCTCGACGAAACGCGCAAACGCGGCGGGGGAATTTTTTTCACGAGCTTCGTTATCGAATCGGCGAGTATGCCTTACGAGGTTTAATAAGTCTTCTGGGGTGGGTTCCCTATCGCTTGCTGGTGCATTCGACGACTTTCTGCGCGTGGATCAGCTTCCGCTTGCTTTGGAAGTACCGCACCCGGATGGAAGAGAACGTCGCGATGGCTTTGGGCGATAGAATGGTTATTGCCGCTGACCGAAAGGCATTGGTCTGGCAAGCGTGGAAAAACTTTGCCCGGGGAGTACTGGAAACCTGCGCGGTGATGCATTTGTCCAAGGAAGCGATTCTATCGAAAATAGCCATCGAAGGAGAAGAGCACCTCAAGCAAGCGCTCGCCAAGGGCAAAGGGGTTCTTGGCTTGAGCGCCCATCTGGGCGCATTCACGACAATCGGCCCCCGGGTGGCGGCGGGGGGCTATCCCTTTAGCATCGTGGTCAAACAGCCGAAGGACGAACACTTTGCCCGGTGCCTTGACGAGCTACGCGCGCGACTCGGAGTCGGCACCATTTCAGCGAAACCGCGCCGGGAAGCCGTGCGCGGCATTTTGAAAGGTTTGCGGCAAAACCGAGTCGTTTTGGTCATCGCCGACGAATTCAAATCCGGCGACGTCATAGTCGACTTCATGGGGCACAGCTCGCCCGCACCACGGGGTCCGGCGACCCTGGCGCTGCGCACTGGCGCGGTAACGTTGCCGATATTTTCGATCTGGCGGCCCGATGGATCCTTGGGCCTTCTAATCGGACCAGAGATTGTGCCCGTCCGGCTGGAAGCTCTCGAGGAAAGCGTAGCAGCGACGACGGCGCTGTTCACGCGTCACTTGGAGGGTGCGATTCGCCGTTATCCGGAGCAGTGGAACTGGCTGGGCTTGCCACGCAACCGCAGAATCCCTAGATCAGAAGATAAAAAGAGCACGGCGCCGACTCCCGGTCCCACCTTGGCGCCGGACCAAGTTGACGACGGCTGAATTACAACAAACTTCGGCAATGGCCTGTTGGAGCTGATGAGGGCTTTCGGTAATTCACAACTTCGAGTCGAATCCTGGATTCAAAATCCCTCGCTTCTCCGTCTCTTCTAGGTAGCGCATAAAGCGATACTTGTTTTCGATTTCGTCGAGTCGCAGAGGAGGAAGGTTCTCAGGTTGCCCCGCTTCGACCTTGGCTGCGATCAGGGTTAACTCATTACGCTTCAAGGCTTGGACAAACGCGGCATGGAATTCGGCCGGTGTCTCGACCCAGGTCGCGTGTCTGTAGCCGGCTCCTCGGCTAAGGATCACTGCGTCGGCAAGGTGAGAGGCGGTGGCCGTGCCCCCTGAGGCTTCGTAGCATTCATTGTCGAACAGGAGGTGGATAAGATTCGGAGGATTTTGCAAGGCGATGGTGGGGAGGCCGCACAGGTTCATGAGAAAAGCACCGTCACCATCGATGGCGATGACTTTGCGCTGGGGTAGCGCGAAGGCCAAGCCGGCGGCAATGGATGAGACTAGTCCCAGTGTCCTGGTTTTCAGGTTCCCATCGCTCGGTCTAACGGCCCACCATTCTCGTGCGCCCCACCCCGTGCAAACCGTCAGAGCATCACCAGACTCTGCGGCAATGGCTTTCAGAAAATCATAACGCTGCATCATTTCACTCCGAGCACACTTTTTGTCAGTAGCACGGCCACGGGCTTTTTGGAATCTTCCGCTAAAACCTGCGCCCCACCAATGGTTTCGTCGATCTCGTCGGTGCTGCGCAAAATATAGTAGCGAATGCTCAGGGCTTGCAGTGCCGGCTCCGTCACTGCACCCAGAGTCGTGAAACCTCGATCCCCGATGTCCCCAGCGTAATAAATCAGCAACAAGGTCGGGATCTGAAATTGCAGACACGTCGTTGTCAGCGCGTTGCAGCTGTTGAGAAAACCGGCGTTCTGCATGATCAGGGCGGTTTTTCTCCCGGCGAGGTAAGCCCCGGCGCAAATCCCAATGCCTTCTTCTTCTCGGCAGAGCGGAATATGTCTTAACCCGGGGTCGTTTTCGACCTTTCGAATGAGTTCCACCATCTTTTCATCCGGTAGGGTGGCGACAAAGTCGATACCCGCCTTTTTGATCGCGGCGACGATCATGGCGGCTTGTTGTGTGGCTTTCATGGCTGAAAATGAATCTCTTCCGGCCGCTCACAGCGGTTAGTGCGCTGTGATATCGGCATTACAGCGAGGCCATACTGCGAATCCACTGACGTTGTCAAGGAAGGCTAACCGGTGAGGTTTTTTCGCACTATGGCGGGGGCGCAGGAAGCTGCGAAACTGTCGCAGGGTGCTCTCAGTCTCGGTGCGCGACATGGGCTCGAAAATGCATCCAAGAATGCCGGTTACAACCCTGCACAGCGCATTTGTTCCTCTTGACAGAGTATCGGCAAGTTCTATAGTGAGCGGTGTCCGAGACGACTATGGAGCGAATTGTCAAAGTAAGTGAACAGCATGTCTGGGTCGGAGTGGAAGACCAACATGTTCACTTGGGTCTCACCAACTATATCCAAGGCGAACTGGACAGGGTGATCTCAGTGGAGCTTCCGGATGTGGGTGACAAGATCGAAAAGGGTGAAGCCTTTGCGGAAGTGGAATCGACATCTACTGTTCACGAGCTGATATCGCCGGTGTCCGGCACGGTGTTGGCAGTCAATCCGAACTTGGAAGAGTTTCCTGCCGTCATCAACGAAGATCCGTACAACGAAGGTTGGCTCATCGAAGTTCGATTGAAAAACGAAGCTGAAATCGACTCGCTCATGGATATGGATGAGTACTATCATTTCGTTTTTAAAGCTAAGTCTTAAGTCGTTCTCTCTCGCCGGCCTCTTATCTTTGGTCCTGCCAAACTCGCATCTCATTGATAGCGCTCAAATCGAACTGCAGCCGGAGCGGAACCAGGATCCGTTTATCCGGGCGCGTCGAACCATGATCGAGCGCGATCTGGTCGGCCGTGGTATCCGAGACCCACGGGTTCTTGAAGTCATGGGTTCGATCCCGCGTGAGCGGTTCGTAACGGAAAACCTTCGCGCTCATGCCTATGCGGATCGGCCTCTTCCAGTCGGCGAGGAGCAAACCATCTCGCAGCCCTACATTGTTGCATGGATGACCGAACTGTTGAGCCTCCAAGGTACGGAAAAAGTGCTGGAGATTGGAACCGGATCGGGTTATCAAACCGCCGTGCTCGGGAAACTCGCCGCAACAATTTATTCCATCGAGATCATTCCGACGCTAAGCCAGAGAGCGAAGACGCTTCTAAAGGAGCTCGGCTTCGAAAATATTAATTTCAAGGTGGGAGACGGTTTCTTCGGGTGGGAGGAACAGGCTCCCTTCGATGCCGTCTTGGTCACTGCGGCAGCGCCGAAAATTCCTGAGCCCCTTTGGCGCCAGCTGCGCGAAGGGGGGCGATTGATCATGCCCCTGGGTCAAGCAGGACAAACGCAACAATTAGTGCGAGTAAAAAAGCTAGACGGCAAACAAAAAATAGAACGGATCAGCGACGTTGTTTTTGTGCCGCTGACGGGCGCGATTCGGCAGGATCGCCGCTGACATTACCCGCCCGGTTTTTTTTCGGCTCGGCCGGGGGAAAGCGGTAAATAATTTCTCCCGGGCGCACCAGGTTCAAGTCTTCCCGGGCCTGCTTTTCCAGATAGACATTATCGGTGCGGAGCTTATAGATGCGTTGGCGCAGGCTTTCGTTTTCCTTTTGCAGGCGATAGCTTTCCTCGTCGAGTTTGGTTTTTTCTCCCTGCAGACGCCAGAGATGGAAAGCCCCGCGCTCTCCAACGGCGGTCAGAATGGAAAGCGACAAAATGAAAAATCCCAGAACGTAGAACGTCCAACGCCGGGGCAATTGAAACGGGAAATTCACGGATGGCAATATAGCATATTTTATGCTTTTGTGCGGTTTAGCAAAATTCTTCGGAGGTTATCGATGAAAATACGGGGGGTTCATGCGCGGGAAGTGCTCGACTCCAGAGGGCAGCCAACGGTGGAAGTCGAAGTTGTGCTCAAAAACGGTGTTGCCGGGCGAGCTACGGTGCCGTCGGGAGCCTCCACGGGCGAGCATGAAGCGGTGGAACTGAGAGATGGCGGAAAGCGCTTCCTGGGAAAGGGCGTTGCCAAGGCGGTGGATAATGTGAATCGGATCCTGGCGCCGCGTTTGCGGGCCAAGGAGGCGCGGGATCAGGCGATGATTGATCGATGGATGATTGAGATGGATGGCACGGCGGATAAAGGCAAACTCGGCGCCAATGCGATTCTGGGTGTTTCTCTGGCGGTGGCCCACGCTCAGGCGCGGTCACAAAGCATTTCTCTCTACCGCTACCTCGGGGGAACCGCGGCTAGAACATTGCCGGTGCCCATGCTCAATGTTCTCAACGGGGGCGTCCACGCCGACAATAACGTGGACGTACAAGAATTCATGATCGTTCCTCACGGCATGAAAACCTTCAAGGATGCCCTCAGAAGCGCCGTGGAGGTCTTTCAGACCTTGAAGAAGGTTTTGCATGATCGCTCTTATGGGACCGCGGTTGGCGACGAAGGCGGTTTTGCGCCGCGCCTGAAAAGCAATGCCGAAGCGATCGAACTGCTGTTAGAAGCGATCACGAAAGCGGGGTACAAGCCCGGATCCCAGATCGCCTTGGCGTTGGACGTCGCCTCCAGTGAGTTTTATGAAGGCGGCGACTATGTTTTCAAAAAGTCTGATGGACGCAAACGAGGCAGGAACGATATGGTCCGTCTCTACGAAGATTGGGTACGCCAGTATCCGATCATTTCCATTGAAGATCCCTTTGCCGAGGATGACTGGGATGGCTGGCGGATGATGACCGCCGCCCTCGGCAAAAAGGTTCAGCTCGTGGGCGACGACATCTTCGTCACGAACAAGGTGCGGCTCCAACGCGGCATCGAATCCGACGTCGCTAATTCGATTCTCGTCAAAGTAAATCAGATCGGCACATTAACAGAGACCCTGGAAACTATGGAGTTGGCCAAGAAGTGGGGCTACACCACGGTCATGTCGCACCGCTCCGGGGAAACCGAAGACGTGACCATCGCCGACCTCGCGGTAGCAACCACCGCCGGGCAGATCAAAACCGGCGCGCCCTGCCGGGGGGAGCGGACGGCGAAGTATAATCAGCTGCTCAGGATCGAAGAGGAACTGGGTAGTAAAGCGGTTTACGCCGGCAAGAAAGCATTTCGGGTTCGTCAAGGGAGTTAAGTTGGCGCAATTCCATTCCGTCGCAAAAGCCAAAAACCGCTGGCGCAAGCGAGAAAGGTTTGCCGAAAAAAGGGCGAGGGCTAACGCCATTGCCGCGCGCCTGGCGCGGGTCTATCCGGAACTCAACGTGCCTCTCGATCAACGCAATACCTTCGAGCTGCTGATCGCGGTGATTCTCTCCGCCCAATGCACGGACGCCGCCGTCAATCGAGTCACCCCGGAACTGTTTCGCCGTTATCCCGATGCCGAAAGCCTCGCCCACGCTTCCACTCAGGACATCGAGCAGATTATTCGGACCCTGGGACTTTTCCGCGCTAAGGCCAAGTCGCTGAAGGAATGCGCGCGCCAGCTCGTCGAAGAATTCGGCGGCCAGGTCCCGGCGTCGATGGAGGCCTTGACCCGGCTCGCGGGCGTGGGGAGGAAGACCGCCAACGTCATTCTTGGCCATGCCTTTGGCACTCCCGGGGTTATTGTCGATACTCATTGTAAAAGACTTTCCCAACGGCTTGGGCTTACCCGGCAGCAGGATCCGACGAGAATAGAGCGAGACCTCAGCCGTCTTTTGCCACCCCAAGAATGGACCGGTTTCTCCCATCGCTTGATCATTCACGGACGCAGCGTCTGCCACGCCAGAAACCCGAGGTGCGACAACTGCGTGCTCACCAACCTGTGCCCATCGAGCCTGGCGGAAACTATCGGCACAAGCGAGATGAAAATGAGCGAGGCCGCGGGTTCCTAGACTAGCAGGTTGCTGAAAAACTCTGTTTGCAGGCTGCTCAAAAAGACTCAGAGGCAAGGCGCGCGAAAAATCGACGAGCGGAGGCGTACTTAAGCGGTACGTTGTAGCGAGGCGATTGAGGCTTTTTCAGCAGCCTGCTAGTTACTTTTCTGCCGCCCGCACGGTGATTTGCGACGCCGACAAGGAGCCGTCGGCGGCTCGATTGGCGTTGAGGGAAACCTCGGCGCCGGGTTTGAGAAATGCCCGGTCCCCGACCACGCGTTTTACGACCACAGTATCAGCTGGCACGAGGACTTTGATTTCTCCGCCCGTGTACTTGAGAGTCAGCATTCGGCCTTTGACATTTTGCACCGCCACGTCTTCCACGGTCTCGACGTTGGCATTGGTCATGGTCAAGCCGCTTTGGGGCGCCGAGCTCAGCGGCCGGTGACCTTCTCCGGTGCCGCGCTGATCCTCGGAGAAGACGTGCAACCGGGACGCTCGGAAAGTTCCGTCCGGCTGCTTTTCGGCGGTGGCGCCGACATACATGCCCGAGGTGATGTCGGAAAACTTGATTGGAACTTCACCGCGGATCATCGTTTTATCGCCCAGCTGTACCGCCACCGGGCCGGCCTTGGTTTCGATCGTTACCTCTTCACCCTTCACGGCGGCTAGTTTACCAGCGACGGCAACCGTGCTGCCTGCTGAACCCGTTTGAGCTTGAAGCTGTGCGCCGCCGAGGCTGATGGCCCAGCCGGTGATCAATCCTATCCAAGTTTTTTGTTTGCTTTTCATGCGTTCTCCGTCCTTACGGATATAGTCGAGTCCATGGATCCGCGCAAGTCGTTCTCCTTGATCTAGTGTCCTGTCCCAGAAGTTCGTTTAAAATTGCGATGTGTGACAGAGCCGAA